>CANQYO010000001.1 GCA_947628095.1 uncultured Bacilli bacterium
CCTCCATTTGCGGGTTGGCAAATATTAGAGCCTTATAGGCTTAGTTAAATCCACGTCTTTTAGGCGTGGATTTTAATTACTTATTATCAAGATTTATTTTCTTTTGAATGACTTTTAAATCTTCTAAAATAGCTTTATTTGATAAATATTTTACTTCATCATTTTCATATCTTGGAATAAAATGGACATGGAAATGTTTAATTTCTTGAGCATATTCCATATTGGTAGTTAAGGTTAACCCAACACAATTTAATTTTTCTTTATAAACTTTATACATTCTATTAATCAAATCTTGCATTTTAATTAATAAATCACTTGGTAATTCTTTAATATCTAAATAATGCTTTTTAGGAATAATTAAAGTATCTCCATTAGTTGTTGGGTTAATATCTAAAAAAACAAAAAAATCTTCATCTTCATAAATGACTTCTGAAGGAATTTCCTTATTCAATATTTTACAAAATAAACAATCTTTCATAATTCACCTCATATAAATTATATCGAATTTTTAAACTGAAAACAATTATTATAGAATATTAATTTTATTTTTAAGAATAAAGTTTTAGAAAATATTAAAAAATAGTAGAAATTATTAAATTTCTATGATAAAATAATCAAGTAATAAAAAAACTTATTAAATATTCGAAGTAATATTTAACAATTTATAGAAAGTTAAGGGTTGCTGGAACTTAATAATTGTTGATATGAAAGGCTGCTTATTTAGAGTTTCGGGATACCGTTATAAAAATTAAGACCAAAATAGGATGGTAACGCGTTAATTCGCTCCTAAGTTGGTCTTTTTTATGAATATGAGAAGGAGATATTATGAAAAAAATAAGTATTGCAATTGATGGACCTGCAGGAGCTGGAAAAGGAACTATAGCCAAATTATTAGCTAAAAAATTAGGTTATGTTTATATTGATACTGGAGCTATGTATCGAGCAACGGGTTTATATTATAGTAAACAAAATATTGATTTTTCTGATGAAAATAAAATTAATGAATTAATTGATAATGTTGATATCAAGATGACTTATGATGCTGGAATTTTAAAAGTTTATTTAAATTCAGAAGATGTAACTGAAGAAATTCGTACGGAAGAAGCTAGTCGTGGAGCTAGCAAGGTTAGTGTTTTTCCTAAAGTTAGAGAAAAAATGGTTAAACTTCAACAACAAATGGCTGAAAGTCTTAATGTAATTATGGAAGGTAGAGATATTGGAACGGTTGTATTACCAAATGCAACTTTAAAAATATTTCTAACTGCTAGTGTCGAAGTAAGAGCAGAAAGACGTTATAAAGAACAAATAGAAAAGGGCATGGATGTAACTTTAGAAGCTATAAAAAAAGATATAGAAGAAAGAGATTATCGTGATTCTCATCGTGAGACTAGTCCTTTAAAACAAGCTCATGATGCAATCGTTGTTGATTCCTCTAATATGACAATTGATGAAGTAGTTGAAAGTATTTTAAAACTAATAAAGTAGGTGATAATATGAGAAAAATGACAAGTTTAGAAATTAGAAAAATGTGGTTAACTTATTTTGAAGAGAAAGGACATAAAATTGTTCCTAGTGCTCCATTAGTTCCTAAAGATGATGATTCACTTCTTTGGATTAATGCTGGAGTAACACCTCTTAAAAAGTATTTTGATGGAACTTTAGTTCCAGATAATAGACGTCTTACTAACATTCAAAAATGTATTCGTACTAATGATATTGAAAATGTTGGAGTAACAAGACGTCATCATACCTTCTTTGAAATGATGGGTAACTTTTCGATTGGTGATTATTTTAAAGAAGAAGCCATTGAATTTGCTTTTGAACTTTTAACTAGTGAAAAATGGTTTGCTATTCCACTTGAAAAATTATATTTTACATTATATCCTGAAGATTATGATGCTTATAATAAATGGAGAAGTTTAGGAGTTAAAGAAGACCATATAGTTAAATTAGAAGATAACTTTTGGGAAATTGGTGAAGGTCCATGTGGCCCTGATAGCGAAATTTTCTTTGACCGTGGGGAAAAGTATGACTATGATGGAAAAGCTTTAGAACATTTTAAAAAAGGCGAGGACAATGAAAGATATGTCGAGATTTGGAATAATGTTTTTAGTCAATTTAATTCCAAAGAAGGCGTTCCACGAAGTGAATATAAAGAACTTCCAAGTAAAAACATTGATACGGGAGCAGGACTTGAGCGTTGGGCATGTATTTTTCAAGATGCTGATAGTAACTTTGATACAGATTTATTCTTACCAATCATTAAAAAAATTGAAGATTTAAGTGGTTCATTATATGACTCTTCAATGCCTTTTAAAGTTATTGCTGACCATATTAGAGCTTTAACTTTTGCTCTTGCTGATGGAGCGGCCTTTGATAATGTAGGTCGTGGTTATATATTAAGAAGATTACTTAGAAGAAGTGTTAGATATGGAAGAAAATTAGGACTTTTTGAACCATTTATGTATAAATTAGTACCTGAAGTTATTGATAATATGAAAGAGATTTATCCTTATTTATTAGATAAACAAAGTGAAATTGAAAAATTAATTGAAGAGGAAGAAAAATTATTCTTAAAAACTCTTAATGAAGGTGAAAAACGTTTAGCTGAACTTATGAAGGAAGCTAAAGATAAAAAAATAAGTGGGGAAGCTGTTTTCAAATTATATGATACTTATGGTTTTCCATTTGAACTTACCTTAGAAGAACTTGAAGAAAATGGTTATACAACAGATAAACAAGAGTTTTTAGATTATATGCAAAAGCAAAAAGAATTATCTAAAAGTAATCAAAAGCAACAAGATTCAATGCAAAGTCAAAATGAACTATTATTAAATTATAAAGAGAATTCAGAATTTGTATATGAAGTATATGAATTAAAAAGTAAAATAATAACTTTAATTAAGGACGATAAATTTGTTGATAGCATTAAATACGAAGGCTATATTGTTTTAGATAAAACTTGTTTCTATGCAACATCAGGTGGTGAAATAAGTGATACAGGAATGATAATCGGAGAAAATTTTAAAGCTCGTGTTATTGATGTCTTTAAAGCTCCAAATGGTGAGCATATTCATAAAATTAAAGTATTAAATGGTGAAATTAAAAAGAATGATATGGTAGATTTATTACTTGATAAAGAAAGACGTTTAAATATTGAGGCTAATCATTCAACAGTTCATATTTTACAACTTGCTCTTCAAACTTTAATTGATAAAGATATTGAACAAGCTGGTTCTTATGTTTCAGATACTTATTTAAGATTTGATTTTACTTATCGTGGTAAAATAAGTGATACTGATTTAATTAAAGTAGAAGAATTTGTAAATGATTATATTGCAAAAGACTATAAACGTGTAACGGAAATAAAGAATTTAGATGAAATAGATAAAGATAGTGTTATGGCTTTATTTACTGAAAAATATAAAGATAAAGTTCGTTTAGTAACAATTAATGATTCTAAGGAATTATGTGGTGGATGTCATGTTAAAAAAACTTCAGAAATCAAAAAATTTGCTATTGTAGGACTTGAAAATAAAGGTAGCAATACATATAGAATTATGGGTGCAACTAAAGATAGTATTGAGACTAATCTTTTAAAAGTTGCTAAACCATATAACGATAATATAGTAAAGAATATTATGAAAGCTAAAGAAATTAAATCACTTGCAAAACTTGATAATATTAAATTAGATATTGATATTAAATATGATAATGTTAAACCAATGTCTTATAAAGATATCGTTTTACTTAAAAAGAAAGATAATGAAATAGCTGAACTTGTTAAAGATGAACAAAAAAAATATCAGAAATTAAAATCTGAAGCAGCTGTTTCAAATATCAAAGAATACGAAGATAAAATTGAAAAGATAAATGGTATTAATTTATTACTTAAAGAAGTAAAAAATGAAGATATGGATGCAATAAAAAATATTTTAGATACTCTTGCTAATAAATATGATAATTTCTTTGGTTTAATTGCTAATAATGATTCTTCTAAAGTAACTTATACTGCTAGAAGTAATTCTAAAATAAATGCTTCTCAAATAGTTAAGTTGATTGCAACTAAAACTAATGGTAATGGAGGGGGTTCCAATACTTTTGCTCGAGGAGCCGGAAAAGATACTCGAGATATTCAAAATATTTTTCAAGAAATTCATGATGGTATTTAAAAATGGAAAGACTATTTTTAATTGAAGGTGAAAATGAAGTTTTAATTCAAAAAGAAATAGATAAAATTCTAAAACCACTTCATGATATCGAAATTATAAATTATGATTTAAGTGTTACAAGTATTTTCAATGTTATAGAAACTTTAGATACATATGATATGTTTTTACGAAAGAAAGTTGTAATTTGTCAAAATCCTACTTTTTTAGAAGAAAAAGATGAAAGTTTTAATTTAAATATATTTCAAAAATACATTGAAAATCCAAGTGATAATATCTTAATTTTAGTTGCAAACAAAATTAATAACCGATTAAAATTAGTAACATTAGTTAAGAAATATTTTAAATATTTAAAAGTTAATGAATTGAATTTAGAAAACTTTGTAAAAGAAAATCTTGAAGATTATAAAATGAGTCCTATGCTAATTAGTTATTTTATAAATAGAGTAGGTAAAGATTATAATAATATACAAGAAGAATTAAATAAATTAAAATTTTATAAGTTAGAAACTAAGACTATTCTAAAAGAAGATATTGATTTAATAACTCGTGAAAATTTAGAAGCTTCAATTTTTGATTTAATAGAAGCCATTGTCAAAAAAGATAAAAAGAGAAGTTATGAACTTTATAATTATTTTATTACAAATGGAACAGAAATTTTTCAAATATTGGTTTTACTTGCTAATCAAATTAGATTAATTTATAATGTAAAAGTTTTAACTAATAAAAGTGACCAAGAAATTAGTAAAATTTTAGATGTTCATGAATATCCTGTAAAACTTGCTAGAAGAAAAGCTAATTTTTATAAAAAGAATGAGTTATTAGAATTAATGGAAAAACTTGCAGGTTTAGATTTTGATATAAAAAGTGGAAAACAATTACCAGATATTTGTTTTTTAACCTTTATAATGTCAATGTAAAAATCACTTTAAATAGTGATTTTTTTCATATTAATATTATTGCAATTTTAAGAAGACTATGATAATCTTTAGTTGTGGAGGATTTATGAAGGAAGTTATTTTAAAACATCCAATGATTGAACATAAAATTTCAATTCTAAGAAATGAAAAAACTAGTACCAAAGAATTTCGTGAATTAATAAGTGAAATTGCTAGTATTCTTTGTTTAGAAGCTTTGAAAGATGCAAAATTAGAAGAGATTACAGTCAAAACACCAATTACTCTTACTAAAGGTTATCGAATTAACGAAGATAATTATGCTTTTGTACCTATTTTAAGAGCTGGTATGGGAATGGTTGATGGAGTTTTAAGGTTGATGCCAACTGCTAAAATTGGACATATCGGTCTTTATCGTAATGAAAAAACTTTAGAACCAGTTGAATATTATTGTAAATTACCAAATAATATTGAAGAAAAAACAGTTATTCTTTTAGACCCAATGTTAGCAACGGGAGGAAGTGCTGTTAATGCTATTTCCAAACTTAAAGATAGAGGGGTTAAAAAGATAAAATTTTTATCAATTATTTCAGCACCTGCAGGAATTAAGAAAATTCAAGAGACATATCCTGATGTTGAAATATATACAGCATATCTTGATAAAGAATTAAATGAATTTGGTTATATTGTTCCAGGTTTAGGAGATGCTGGAGATAGAATTTATGGAACTAAATAGGAGGTAAAATGAAAGAATTTTTTAAAGAATTTAAAGAATTTATATCGCGAGGTAATGTAATTGATTTAGCAATTGCAGTTGTTATAGGTAATGCTTTTAATGCAATAGTAAGTAGTTTAGTTAATGATATTATTATGCCAATGATGGGAATAGTAATAGGAGGAATTAATTTTTCAGAACTTAATATAATTTATGGTTCTTCGGTTTTAAGAATTGGTTTATTTATTCAAAACATTATTAATTTTTTAATTATAGCTTTATCAATTTTTGTAGCAATTAAATTAGTAACAGTTTTAACACATAAAAAGAAAGCAGAAAAAGATAAACCAGCACCACCTAAAAAGCCAGATGATATTCTTTTACTTGAAGAAATTAGAGATTTATTAAAAAAGGAAAGTAAAAAAGAAAAATAAAAAAAGGTACCAACAAGGTACTTTTTAATTTTTTTACATATAAATTATGCTACATATAAATGCTGCTATCATTATTAATAATAAAATCCATGTTATAATTTGGACAGTTTTCTTTTTCATAAACACCTCATGTATATTATACAAGTAATAATTAATAATTTCAACTAATAATGAAATATTTCAAAAACGTTAAATTGACGTTTGTCACTTATTTGTAATTTACTTATTTTGTTTTACATGTTATACTTATATGAGAGAGTGATAACATGAATCAAAAGCGAGAACTTATAAAAAACACTTTGATTATTTCGATAGGAAAGTTTAGTACGCAGATAGTTAGTTTTTTATTACTACCACTTTATACTAGTTTACTTACAACTAGCGAATATGGTGAATATGATTTATTAAATACGATATCAATTTTCTTAATTCCATGTGTTACTTTATTAATGGAAGAAGGAATGTTTCGTTTTTTAATTGATAGTGATACAGATGCTCTTAAAAGCAAAGTTTTTTCAGCAACGATTATATTTTCAATATTTAGTTTTCTTGCTTGGAGTATTGTTTTATTTGTTGTTGGAAAAATTATTAATTATCCTTATATAATTTATTTGATTTTCTATATTTTAGCTAGTCTTTTATCTGCTTTAGCTGGTTCAGCAGCTAGAGGGTTAAGTCGTTTTAAGCTATATTCCGTTTTCTGTTTTTTATCAAGCTTTTTTACGATTATTTTAAATATTGTTTTCATTGCTTATTTAAAACTAGGTTTAATTAGTTTATTCTTATCATATATAATTGCTAATTCTTTAGTATCAATTTGGTTACTTTTAAAAATAAAAATATATAAATATGCTAATTTTAAAAATTTAGATAAAAAGAAAGTTAAAGAAATGATTAAATATTCTTTACCTTTAGTACCTAACAGTATTTCTTGGAATGCTATTGCTTTAACTGATAGATTAGTAATCATTAATTTTTTAGGAGAAGGAAAAAACGGAGTATATTCTGTTGGTAATAGATTTCCAACTATAATCAATACTTGTTATAGTTATTTCAATTTATCTTGGAAGGAATCAGCTAGTAAAGTTGTAAAAAAAGCTGATAAAGATGATTTTTATAATAGCGTCTTTATAGAACTAAAACATTTTTTAATGTCGATTTCTATTTTGATTATTGCTTTTTTACCGTTTATTTTTAATATTTTGATTAAAAATGATTACCGAGAAGCTTATTATTATATTCCTCTTATGGTTATTGCTGTTTATTTTTCAAATATGTCAAATTTTTGTAGTGGAATATTTTCAGCTTATAAAGATACCAAAATATTAGCTAAGACAACTATAGTTGCTACTATAGTTAACTTATGTGTTGGTTTTTCTTTGATTAAATATTTAGGACTTTATGCTCCTATTTTAGGAACTTTAACAGCATATATTGTAATTTATTTTTATCGTAATTATAAACTAAGAAAATATATAGTTTTAAAAAAAGATAATTACTTATTTTTAAGTATGCTTGTTTTAGTATCTGTAACGGCTTGTTATTACAGTAAAAATATCTTTTTAATAATTATGAGTTCTTTAATCGCATTAATTTATTCATGTTATTTAAATAAATCCTTTATTAAATTAATATTCAAGAAAATATGGAGGAAACAGTAGTATATGTTAGCATTAAAAATCATTGTTAAAATTTTTAATATATTTGTTATTTTATATGGACTATATTATGGTATTCTAGCAATATTCCCTTTGTTTAAAAAAAGTAAAGAATCAAAAGAGAAGAAACCATTTTATAAATTTTTAGTTTTAATTGCTGCTAGAAATGAAGAAGCTGTAATAGGGGAGTTAATAGATAGTTTAAAAAAACAAAATTATCCTAAAGAAATGTATAAAATATTAGTAGTTCCAAATAATTGTACTGATAAAACTAAAGAAGTTTGCCTTAAAAAAGGAGCTGAAGTTTTAGAAATAAAAGAAAAAGTTAAGAGTAAAGGTGATGTTTTAAATTACGTATTTAAAAAATATAAAAACGATAAAAGTTTTGATGCATATGCTATTTTTGATGCTGATAATGTTGTTCATCCAGATTTTTTAAAGGAAATGAATACTGAACTTTTAAATGGTTATCGTGTTATTCAAGGTTTTAGAGATACTAAGAATTTATATGATAATTGGTTAACAAATGGTTATGCTATATTTTATTATTTACAAAATTTATTTCTTTATAAAACTAGAATAAATATCAATCAAAGTGCTAATATTAATGGAACCGGTTATGTTCTTTTAAAAGATGTTATAACTGATACTAATTATGTTTCAACAACTTTAACTGAAGATATTGAACTTACAGCTCTTTGTGCTTCAAATGATATTAAAATTGGTTATACAGAAAAAGCTATTTTTTATGATGAACAAGTATCACATGTTATACCATCATTTAAGCAAAGATTACGTTGGACGGTAGGAATGTTACAAACTTTAAAAAAATATTTTAAAACTTTGATAAAAGGCTTTAAAGAACATAAAAATTTGCATGTCATTGATTCATTAGCAATTTATGTTGCTCCATATTTGCAAATCGTTATGACTATTATAGGGGTTGTAGCTTTTATCATTCGCCCAAAGATTTTGGGGTTATTAATAGTTACTTTATTATCATATCTTGCAATGGTAATTGTTTCGATTTATTTAGTTATTCATTATAAAAAGAATTTAAAAAAATCTTTTCCAGGAGTTATATTATTTCCAGTTTTCAATTTTATAGGTATGTTAACAGTTTTTGTAGCAATTTTTAAATCTGATATGAAATGGCATGAAATTAAACATACAAGAAAATTAGATATAAATGATGTTTTAAATAATAACTAAGGAGAATATATATGAAAGATGAATTAAAAACAAGAATTGACATTAAAGTAGGTCTAACAACTAATGAAGTAAATGAACGTATTAATAAAAGATTAATGAATTATAATAATCAACCTAAAACAAAGACAATTAAAGAAATTATTATGTCTAATGTTTTTACCTACTTTAATTTTTTAAACATTTTTTTAGGAGCTGCTGTTATTTTAGCTGGTCTTTTTTCGGGAAGAATATTTTATTCTCTTAAAAATTGTTTATTTATGGGAGTAATTTTCTGTAATACTATTATTAGTACTATTCAAGAAATTATTTCTAAAAAAATAATTGATAAATTGTCAATCATTTCAAGTAGTAAAGCAACAGTTATTCGTAATGGACAAGAAGTATCTATTGAAAATGAACAAATTGTTTTAGATGATATTGTAGCTTTAAAAGCTGGTAATCAAGTTGTTGTTGATTCAATTATTCGTGAAGGTTCAGTAGAAGTAAATGAGTCTTTTATAACGGGAGAATCTGATACTGTTGTAAAAAAAGCTGGAGATACTATTTTATCAGGTAGTTTCATTGTATCTGGTAATTGTTTATCTCAAGTATTTCATGTTGGAGATTCTAACTATGTTAATACAATTTCAAGTGAAGCTACTTATATTAAAGAAATCAATTCTGTAATTTTAAATTCCTTTGAAAAAATAGTAAAAGTTTTATCAATTATTATTATTCCATTAGGAGCGTCTTTATTTTGCAATCAATACTTAGTTATAGGAAGTTCAGTAAGTGATTCAATTATTAATACAGTTGCAGCTTTAATTGGTATGATACCTGAAGGTTTGGTTCTTCTTACAAGTTCCGTTATGGCTGTTAGTATTATAAGATTAAGTAAATACAAAGTTTTAGTTCAACAACTATATTGTATTGAAACCTTATCTCGTGTTAATGTTATTTGTTTAGATAAAACTGGAACAATTACTACGGGAAACATGAAAGTTTATGATATTATTCCTAATAAAGGTTATACAAAATCAGATTTTGAATATATATTAAAAAAGATTACCAATAGTTTGTTTGATGATAGTCCAACCTTTAGAGCTTTAAAAGATAAATATCCTGAGAAATTAAGTGTTGATATTAAAAATACTATTGCTTTTTCTTCAGAAAGAAAGTTTTCAGCTGTTGAAATAAATGATGATGCTTCATATTATATAGGAGCATATGAATATGTTTTAAAGGGATTAGAGTTAGATTATTCTTTAATTAAAGATTACCAAAAAGACTATCGAATTTTAGTAGTTTGTAAAAATAATCAACCTTTAGATGAAAGGCCACAAAATTTAAAAATAATTGGTTTTGTTCTAATTGAAGACGAGATTCGAAAAGAAGCTAAAGCCACGCTTGAATTCTTTAAAAGTCAAGGTGTTAAGATTAAATTAATTTCTGGTGATAATCCAATTACAGTTTTAAATATTGCTAAAAAGGCTGGTATTAATGATGAGCTTAAAGCAATTGATGCTAGTGATTTTGAAAGCAAAGAAATTGATGAATTGGTAATTTCAAATGATATATTTGGACGTGTTACTCCTAAAGGTAAGAAAAAAATTATTTTGTCTTTGAAAAAGCAAGGTTATATTACAGCTATGACAGGTGATGGAGTAAATGATGTTTTAGCTTTGAAAGAAGCTGATTGTTCAGTAGCTATGGCAAGTGGAAGTGATGCAACAAGGGCAGTAAGTCAAATTGTACTTTTAGATAATAATTTTGCTTCTATGCCTAAAATAGTTGCTGAAGGTAGACGAACTATTAACAACATCGAAAGAAGTTCATCCTTATTGTTAGTTAAAACTATATATACCATTTTATTAATTTTAACTTGTTTATTCACGAGAAGTAGGTATTTCTTTATTCCAATCCAATTAACTTTAATTACTGCTTGTACAATTGGAATTCCATCATTTATTTTAGCACTTGAGCCAAATACTAATATTGTTTCAGGAAACTTTATATTAAAAATATTTAAAAACAGTATTCCGGCTGGAGTTACAGTATTTTTAGATGTTGTAATAATTGTTTTATTTAAAATTGCTTTTAATCTTGATGATGAAATTGTTAATTCTTTAGCTGTTTTAATAACTGGTATAACTGGATTTATTCATTTATATCATGTTTCTAAACCATTTAATCATTTAAGAATAGCCTTATTTAGTATTTTATTAATTGGCTTTTTATATGGTGTATTCTTCCAATATTCATTCTTTGATATTAAGAGTATGAATTTGCCAATTGGTTTAATTACCTTCTTACTAATTATCTTTTCATTCTATGCTTATGAATTATTACAAAGGTTCCTTCAATTTTTAACTAGAATATTCACGAAAAGAGAAGAAGTAACCTTAAAGAAAAAAAGCTATTAGTGTTATGAACCTTGATTCTATATTTTAGAACCAGGTTTTTTATTTAAAGAAAAAGATTATCATGAGTGATAATCTAAATGTTAGTTTTTATTTAATCTTCTTCTTTTAAAGTTGCTTCTTGTTTTAATTTTTCAATAGCTAAATCTACTTGTTTTAATGTTCGTTCATATTTACTATTATCTTTGGGTTTATAATATTTTTTATTTTTAATGTTGTCTGGTAAATATTGTTGATATACCCATGCATTAGGGTAGTCATGTGGGTATTTATAATCTTTTGAAGTAGTCTTGATGTGATTTGGAGGATTACCACATCTTCCAGTGTCAACATCATTTAAAGCTTCATTGATTGCTAAATTAGCAGAATTTGATTTAGGAGATAAAGCTAGTTCTATAACAACAACAGATAGGGGAATTATAGCTTCAGGTAACCCAACTCGATTAGCAGCATCTATTGCAGCCATAACTTTTGGGCCCATACTAGGATTAGCAAGACCTATATCTTCATAGCAAATAACAGTAAGTCTTCGGAATATACTATCTAAGTCTTCAGCTTTAAGCATTCTTGCTAAATAATGAAGACTTGCATTAACATCACTTCCCCGAATTGATTTTTGAAAAGCACTTAAAACATCATAATAACCATCTTCATTTTTATCATGAAAAAAATTATGTTTGTTATCAATATTTTTTAAAAATTCTAAATCTATTTTATGGTCAGTTGCCGAATAATAAGCTAGTTCTAATAAATTATAGGCATATCTTAAATCGCTTCCTGAAACATTGGCAATGTAATTGATACTTTTATTATCAATTTTAATATTGGGCAAAACATCTTTTTTAACTGCCATTTTTAAGCCATCTTTTATATCATCACTTGTTAATTCGTGAAGTTCAAATAAATGGCATCTACTTCTAATAGCTGGGTTAATACTATGAAAAGGATTACTAGTTGTAAGACCTATTAGAGTTATTAAGCCACTTTCAAGTTGAGGCAACAACAAGTCTTGTTTATCTTTATTTAAACGATGTATTTCATCAACAATTAAAACTATTCCATCATATACTTTAGCTTCTTCAAATACTACTTGAAAATCATGTTTATCATTGATAGTAGCATTTAAAAGACGATATCGAATACCTAAATCATTTACTAAACTAATGGCAATTGATGTTTTACCAATACCAGGTTTTCCATATAAAATCATCGAAAAAATTTTTTTATTTTTTATTAAATTGCTTAAAACTTTTCCTGGGCCAATTAAATGCTTTTGACCCAATACTTCTTTAATTGAATTAGGACGTAGTTTAAGCGCTAGGGGTTTATCCATACTATCACCTACATATATACATATTTTATCACTAAATAGGTAAAATATAAAGGTAAATTCTTAGTTATAAACTAATTAATTTATTGACTTTTTAAAATTCATATAATATACTTTTTTTGAATAGAGGCGAAATATGAGTAATAATATAAAGAAAAATAATCGAGTTGATTATAACAATCGAAATCCATATAATCAAAGTAACAATGTAAATTCTAATCCTATTTCATATGAGCAATATTATAATAATGATTACAACCAAAAAGAATCTGACGAAAAGAAAGAAAACAAGAATTTTATTAATAAAAAAATGATTATTATAATTGGAGGAAGTGTTCTAGCTTTAATCATAATTATTATTGTTTTAATTAAGATTATTCAAGGAACGGGTAGAATTGATGAAACTAAAGGTTTAGCTTTTGTTGAAAATGCTAAAAATTATATTGAAGAAGCAAAACAATTAGGTGAAAATGAAAATCTTGACAGTACTAAAAAGTATCGACCAGATTGCTCTAATGATAGTCAAGTTATGTATATTACTTTAAGTGATTTAAATTTAAAAGATAATTTAGAAAGTCCATTTGGCAAAAAATATCAACTTGCTTCTTCATTTATCATGGTTCAAAGTATTGTAAATAATGATAAAAGTTGTACTTATGATTATTATATTTATTTAACTGATGGTACATATTCTTTAGGAACTGTTAATAGTCCACTTAAAGAAAATCAAATAGCAAAAGATAAAATTCATAAATAGTTTTAAAACGCTTGATAATAAAGTTTAAAATACCTAGTTGCATTTACAATAATGGAAAGTGGTGTTATAATTAAATCGTGGTATAAAATATAATGGAGTTTTATATGTTAGATGATTTAAAAGATTATTTAAGTTATATATCACTTATGAAAAAGCTTTCCAATAATACCGTTATTAATTATCAAAAAGATTTAGAAAACTATCTTTTATATTTAAAAGAAAACAATAAAAATTCTTTTGAAAGTATTGATGTAAGATTTATTGATAATTATTTGCAATATTTAAGAAAAAAAGGTTTGAGTTCTAGAAGTATTGCACGACATATAACAGCAATTAGAGAATTTCATAAGTATTTATTAAGAGAAAAAAAGATTACAAAAAATATTTTAGATGATGTTGAAAATGTTAAACAATCAAAATATCTTCCTACTATTTTAAAGGATGAGGAAATAGATAAAATTTTAGATATAGATTTAGATAACGCCTTCAAATACCGTGATAAAGCAATGCTTGAGCTTATGTATGGTTCAGGACTACGTGTTTCAGAATTAGTTAACTTAACTTTATATAGTATAGATATGGAAAATGATATTATTTTGATTGAAGGAAAAGGAAATAAAGAAAGAATTGTACCTTTAAACCCCTATGCTAAAGAAGCAGTTAACAATTATTTAAAAGTAAGAAATACTTTAGTTAAAAAGAAATATGCTAATGTTGACAAGTTATTCTTAAATAATCATGGAAATGGTATTTCAAGACAAGGTTTTAATTTCATTTTAAAAAATATTTTAGAAGAAAAACAAATAAAAACTCATGCTACACCACATACTTTAAGGCATACTTTTGCAACAGATTTGCTTAATAATGGAGCTGACCTTAAAAGTATACAAGAATTATTAGGACACAGTGATATAGCAACAACAAGTATATATACGCATGTAGTCAATAATAAATTAAAGGAAGATTACATAAAATATAACGCAAGAAAAGAGGAATAATATGAAATTTAAAAGAATATTTTTAATTGTTTTAGATTCACTAGGAGTAGGGGAAGCTGTAGATGCTCAAAGTTATGGAGATAAAGGAGCCAATACTTTAGGTAATATAATGAAAAATTATGATTTATTCATTCCCAATTTACAAAAATTAGGTTTTTTAAATACAATTACAATGAATAATAAAGAAAGTGAAGCTTATTATACGATTGCAAGACCTAAAAATAAAGGCAAAGATTCCTTATCTGGACATTATGAACTTATGGGAGTTCAAACAGATATTTCATATAAAACATTTGATGAAAATGGATTTCCAAGAGAAATGCTAGAGAAAATTGCTAATGAAACCAAAAAAGGCATTATTGGTAATATTGTAGGTAACCCAATTTCTGTAATAAATAAACTTGGTGACCGTCATATGGAAACCAAATCATTAATTGTATATACTACTCTTGATTCTAATTTAGAAATAGCTGCCCACGAAGATGTTATTCCAATAAATGAATTATATCAATATGGTGAAATAATACGTGAAATAACTAAACGTGAAGAATGGAAAGTAGCTCGTGTAATTGTTCGACCTTTTACAGGAACAAGTGGTAATTATACTTTAACTAGTAATGCTAGAAGTTACACCTTAACTCCTCCTAACAAAAGTGTTCTAGATATATTAAAAAATAATGAATTACAAGTCATTTCAATTGGTAAAATACATGATTTATATAATGGTTATGGTATTACTAAAATAATTAAATCAGGAAACAATTTAGAAGGTATTAATAAATTAACTGACATCATGGACAAGAATTTTACTGGTTTATGTTATCTTAATTTAAGTGATTTTGATACTTTATATGGACATACAAGAGATGTTGTAGGTTATGCAAAAGAAATTGAAGCTTTTGATGTTGAAATGCCAATTATTTTAAATAAATTAAATATAGATGATTTATTAATCATAACAGCTGACCATGGAAATGACCCAACTATGCCTGGATGTAGTCATACAAGAGAAAATGTTCCTGTAATTGTTTATTCTAGATTATTTAAAACACCTGGACAATTAGAAGTTTTAGATACCTTAGCTGATATAGGAGCTACTATTACTGATAATTTTAACCTTGAAAAACCTTGGTCAGGAACTAGTTTTTTAGATAAATTAAAATAAAGTTTTTAGCACTTGCATATTATAATATGGAGGTGCTTTTTATAAAATTTAATTATGCTGATATGCTAAATCAATATTTAACAAATATATTTATGTTGAAATGTAATTTAAATATTTTATATTTTAATATAGTAGGGGAGTTTAGTCTATTTTATAAAAAAAGAATATTAAATGATTTAAAGGAAATTAATAAATTTTATTTAAAATTAGGAAATTTAATAAAAAAAATAGGAGGTTATCCTATAACTAATTTGGAAGAAATAAAAAGTATTTCAACATTAAAAGAATTATCTAGTAAAGATTATACTGCTAATGAAGCGTTTAATATTTTATTTAATGATTTTAATATCATAAATAATATGAATAATCAGGTATTTAAATATGCTATGAAAAAATATGATGTAAGCAGTATAAATCTTGTGCTAGAATTTAATAACTACTTGGAGAGAAGAGTAGGGGTAAAAGCAAAATAATTATTCCATTTCATTTGAATTATATTTGTCAGTTATATTATTTTGATTTTTATTGCATGTATCAGACTTAGAATTTAAATTATTATTAAATTCATTACTTTCAAAACTACGACGAGAATTATTTATTTGATTTTTTGATTTATTTGTAGTTTTGTTTTGTTTGTTCATACTTTGACTTTTTTTCATTTTTATCACCCATTTATAGTATGTCTAACATTTGTTTTTCTATAATTTTTTTTGATTAACTTCCCCTATCAAAATTTGGATTTCAAAGAGGGGAAGTTATAAGGTATAAATATTAGTTAAAAGCTAAAAATATTAATATAAATTAAATTAATAAATTTTTAAATTTAAATTGAGTTGGATAATTATTCAATTTTTTAATTCTCGATTGCTTCTAGAGCATTTCAATTTATTTAGCAAAATAACCCAATCATTTTTAGATAAGCTTATTTGTAATTAAATGGATATTTATTCATTAAATTAAATCTCGATTATCTACTAATCATATTTATAATCATATAATATAGATTATAGATAATTATAAAAGAAAATATATAATATAAAATTATAAATAAAGATTAAAAATAAATAATCTTGATTTGCATCTAACAAATTTATATAATAGAAGTATATTAATTAATATATTTATATAAGAGTATTTATAGTATATGTAATATAGATTTTTTTATGATAAAATTAAAAATATTTAACTTTATATAATATATATTATGTTAAGTTCTGTGTTTTCTGAATTCAAAATATTCTATATGATTATCTAGTTTATCATTATACGTATTAAAAAAATCTACATCATATGATTTAAGTAATTCACTAAAATATAGTTTATCTCTATCACATGATAAATCAAGATAATCAACAAAAGGTTTGTTTAAATTATGTGAATAAAAATATCGACGTTTTCCAAAAAATTTATTATCGATATCTTTAGTCATATATTTAGATATATAACCTATAATTTTTCTTATATCACCTTTAATAAAATCTACTCTTGTATAACCTTTATTCCAATATCGTACATCATAACATTTAGAACGTTCTAAATCAGTCATAGTTTTTAATTGTTCTTCAGTAAATTCTTTTTGTGGAAATATAACATCAGGTACATCTTCAATACTTATATTTGATAATACATGATAATGAATAGCATAAACACCATAACGACGTCCCCTACTCTTTTGAATTTCAGGAACTGCTAAATATTTAAAATCTTTTTTAAGTTTACGAATATTACTAACCCAAGAATTAAATACTTTATTACAAGTAGGTATATCTTCAATATCTAAAGTATCATTATCAGCAAATGTTAAAGTAATAAAAGTACCCCATTCACTTATATTTGATTTTGCTAATCTTTGACAATTAAACCGACTACGACTAGCATTTAAATATGATATAGTTCTAAGTTCATTTTTAAACTTAGTTTTTGAAAGATTTTCAGTATCAAAATCTAATAATTTATTAATTCTAATTTCTCTATCTAAATTATCAAAATTTTTACTATCATTAAAACTATCACTATACTTAGTTGTAGCATTTTCATAATAATAAACTTGAATATAATCATTACAATTGATAATCTTAACTGAATATTTTTCTAATCTATTTTGACACAATTTTGACATTTTATACTTAGATATGAGACTACTATCAAGTAATAGAGTCTCAATATCTTTCTTTACATTATCATTTGACATAAACTAACCTATATTAATAAATGGTATCTTCTTTAAAACCCACATTATTAATCGATAAGAATATTCAAATGTAATTAAAAATATAACATAAGGTGCTAATCTATTTATAGTACTAATTCTAACAAACATTGGTAATAAACCTAAATTTTGAAATATAACATCAAAAACATGACTAACAGAACTTATAAAATCTGCCGGAAAAGATGCGGAAGGAAGTACTTCTATAATAGCATAAAAAGACAATAATATAGGAGATAATATAAACTCTAATAACATTATTTCACCCTCTTTCTTACTCGCTCATTAGTAGATTTAGTATGTGTTATACTTCCTCCAAACCACTCGCCTTTTTGATTATCATAATGCTCAGTATATGTATAAGTATCATTATCATTAGTATAAATTTCTGTATTTCCAACCTGGACACCCTCTAAGAATGACATTAATTTATTATATGCTAAATTTAAAAATGCAAATATTAAAATTACATCTACAAAATCTAGATATAAATACCATAAACTTTTTATATGAGGTTCATTTAAAACAGTATTAAAACTAAATGTTTGAGCACGTATTATAGGAATATTAAAACCAGGAATTTTATATTCAGGTATACTAATAGTTAAATTTTTTATATCTGTTTCCTCTAAATCTTTAAAACGACCAACTATATCTGTAACTACTGATATAGGATAAGTAAATAAAGAAAATTTAGTTTCAAATTTAGATTGAATTTTATCATATAAATATTTAAAATAATCACTTCCAGGAACAAATAAACCTAAAATAAAATCTAATATTTTATCCCAAATAGTCTTAGGTTTATCTGAACCAGGTAAAGTAGATATATCTTGGTCAAAATTAAAATCATTTTCTCTAGTATTATATAATTCTTCTTGAATTTTATCACCTATATCATTATCTTTTAAAGTTAAATAATTATGATACTTATTAGTATAATCCAATTGTAAAAATTCTATAGTTGGTGAATAATTTAATTTGTCATAATCTTTAATATTATCATAAAGCATATCATTTAAACGCATATCTTTAAATTTATCATACCAATCGTCAACATATGGGTTAGAATTATAAGAAGTAGAAAAATCAAAATTTAAAGAAAATGTTTCACCGTCAGGATTCACACCGTCACCTAACTCTAACAAATGAGTAAAAGGTAAACGAAAAGACCAAAACTCATTATAAACATCTATCTGTGTATCATCAACATATTCACGAGTTATACAAATATTAGAATAAATATCATTAGGAAGGTCAGAACAAGGAACACGATATAAAGATTCAAAATCTAAATCTTTTTTTTGATTTTTACCTACTTTGTAAGATATACCTAAATGACCGTCTTCATATAATTTAGAAAAACTAAAATATTTCGTATGTTCTAATCGGTTTCTGTCTAATATAGGATAATAATATTTAACTCTAAATATACCCTCAACATAAAAAGGACCTCCGTCATACCATTTTCTATCATTTACATCAAGTTCATTTTTAAATGTTAAAGTTAAACTATATGGAAAATAACCATGGTACCAACCGTCAGTACTTTCAAAAGAATGATGATAAATCATATCAGCCATTTCTTTATTTACAAGAGGAAGTCGTTGAACATTTGGTGAAAGTGTTTGTTTAGTATAAATATCATATTCACCTTTTATAGGAGAAAGACTATGTGCATTCTTATAAGTAACTGTATCTAAATCATACATATAATAATGATAATAGTTTCCCTCACCATGTGGAACAGGGTCAATAATTTCAGCGGCATTTGCTACAATAAAACTATCAGATACATATATAAAAATACAAAAAATAAGATAAATTATAAATATCATTAAAAATTTAAATAATTTTTTATGTTTCATTGTATCACCTCTTTTTAAAACATCTTCTTATAAAATCAGCTATAAATAATAAAACTAATAATGCAAAACAACATGTTATTAATATATTAGTAGTACTTAAGTCCACTCCCCCTACTTCACCGCCTGGTGAAGTAGTTGAAGTCGTGGTACTATAACCATTATTAACATCAAAATTTAATAAATCAATATAATATAAAAAAGGAGAATAATTATTTTCAAGATTAGAATCACTTGCAGAAGAAAAAGGTACATTAGTAAAAAACAAATCATAACGTAATTCACCATTTATAACATAATCAAAAGACTGTGAAGAACCAGTATAATATCTTTTAAAAATAGAAGATGGAATTGTAGAAAATCTATCGTCAATAATATAAGAAAGTAAATAAAATTCAAATTTATCAGAACCATTAACATTTCCAACTTTAAAATATGTAGTTTGAGAACTTATATTACTATACTCACCTTTTCTAAAAAAAACACATTTAAAATCAGTATAATCAGAAGAATAAGAAGTATCACCAAAAATATTAAATCTACAAGCATAATAAGGAAACTCTTTAATATCTAATTTAGTATTATAAATCTTATTAATATAATATTTAACTTCGTTTAAAAAAAGATAATTAGAATGAGAATAAATATTATTATAAACTTTATCAATAGACATTATAATTTAACCCTCTTTCCAGATACAAACCCCAAAAATATATCTATTAATCTTTCACAAACACAAAAAATTAAAGCAATAGGAAATACAAAACCTCCCATTGTTATAATTAAATTTAAAACTTGACTATAATCAATCTCCATGTATTACATACTCCTTTCTTTCAAAATAAATATCTTGATTATCTCTTGTATAAGCTAAATTATTATTCTTTATAATTGCATAAGTATCATATCTTTTAAACATATCAGGATGTCTAAAATAATAATAATTTCTCTTAACTTTTCCACTTATATTAGTTCCAGTACTTTCGTCACTATCAATAGTATCTCTATCTATTACAGAATTCTTTTGAATAAAATTAAAATAAGATTTGCATAAAACTACACAACTAAATTGTTCTCTTAGTGGCTTTGCCATACGACCAAATACTTGACAAGTTGCTACAATATGCTTTCTTTGTTTTCTCTGTTGAGAAATTTGAGTTATTACATCTAAATTTATATTCTTTGATTTTAAAGAATTTAAATATAAATGTATTTCGTCAACTAAAAATATAACACCATAAATACTGTTATTATATTTCGCAAAATCTAAAGCATTATTAAATCTAAAAACTCTTTCATTATCTACTGGAAACTCTTTAATATCAACATTTGTAACTAACATACATTTAGGGTACATACGCATTAAATTATATACATAATTAACTGCACTTAAAGTCTTTCCAGAACCTTGAGAACCACAAAATACAAATAAACCGTCAGGTTGGAAATAACCAGGGTTTTCTTTTAAAAATTTTATATCATATTTAATCTTAGAAATTAAATATAAAGGGTTTTTCTTCCCTCTCATTGCAAAATCACTTATCATTCTTATCACCTTCATTTGAACCTAATTCTAAATAAGAATATAAATCAACATCATGCTTTTTACAACTTCTATTAAAACTAATTCTATCAAATAAATTATTTAATAAAAAAATCAAAAAATCACATAACCTAGACATTATTTT
This sequence comes from uncultured Bacilli bacterium, assembly GCA_947628095.1. Lineage (GTDB taxonomy): Bacteria > Bacillota_I > Bacilli_A > RF39 > UBA660 > RUG591. The sequence goes on from CANQYO010000001.1 coordinate 21,496, forward strand.
GAATAATAATAAACCAAAAAACATTATTATCATAAATATAAATATTTTTAATACCATTATTTTTTCCTCCAATAAATAATTCTTGTTATTTCATTTAAAACAAATTTTATAAATCTATATATATAATATTTCATTTACCTTTTTTTCCTCTATACCATATAAATAAACATAAAGCTATTATTAATATAAATATTCCTCTCATAATTAAAATTTCTTTATCACATAAAAAAGTAAACAAATTAAATATAATGCTACTAATAATAAAAATAAAATAATAAAATGAACCAAATTCATATATACCTCCAATTATACAAAAAAAGTGGAAGAAACCTCCTCCACCCTTTTGCTATATTCTAATACGTCCAGTAGAAACTGCACTCGTAAATGCACGAACTGCTTTTCTTACACCTAACCACATTAAGAAGAACCCCATTCCTACACCAACTACACTTCCTAAAACAGTAAGAATATCAGTTGGAGCAATAGAACCTGTTAATGAAGTTACAAATGATGTAAGGTCAACTTCAACGGCACCTAACAAAATTGGTAACATAAACTAATTCCTTTCTCTACCCTACTAAACATCAAATTTAGATTTTAATTTATATAATAAATCAATTATATGATTTATTAACATTGTAATTATTTGTTTACGTTTTTTATGCTTTAAACGTTTTTCCCTTTCTTTTAATTTTTGTTTTTCTTTTTCTTTTTTTCTTAGATAATTATAATAATCATAATCATATACTTGATTATCTCTTATTACAAATATTTGTATTAAAACATCATTAAATCTTTGATGTTTGCCAATTTCTACTAAAATTCCTAAATTTGAAGAACATGAAGTATAATAAAATGAATTATTATTCTTCTGATAATAAACAAATAGTTCTACCATTATAATAAATTTTAGAAATTACTGAAATTGAACGCATTGGATTTCTTACAGACTGAATAGGTTTAAGTTCACATTCTACTGTTTTATAAATCATATCAGTAGTTATTTTGTCAAATACTGACATATCATTATAAAAACATGACTGTTCACTATAACCTTTAAATGAAACATTATCTGCCATTGATTTACTACTTGCTAAATCAAAACCCAACCTTACTCCTTTAAAATCTTTGTTACATTTCATTACATTCCTAATAATAATTTTTTCTTTCATTTCTTTTTCCTTTCTTAATTATTATTTTTCTTATTTAGTCCTTTGTTGGAATTGAACCAACTTTCTAGAATACCACCAGGAAGAACATAAAAAAATGAGGTTTTCAGGGGGCGAACCTAAAAGTAGAACTCTTGAAAATTATTATAGAGATTATAGGTACAAACAATATATAAACAAAATATAAGAATTTTATAAGATATAGAATAATAAAATAATGAGAATTCAACCAATTTAAACGAAAAACTTCATTAATAAATAATTTTCAATTTAACCTCTTACTACTTAGTTTTGTCAAAGCGAATATACCGCCCCAACTAATTAAATTATATAGCGATATTATCGCCATGTCAAGCAAAAAAAATAAAAATATGAAATAATGTTTATGGGTGAACTTTAAATGAAAATTAACAAAATAATAAAAACAATTAGAAAAAAGAAAAATTTAAGACAAGAAGATATAGCTAAAATAATAAATATAAATACAAGAACATACAGTGACTGGGAAAATGGCAATATTAAAAGAATTCCTTTTGAATATTTAGAAAAAATTGCCAATATTTGCGGTTATGAAATTATCTTTAAAGAAAAAAATGGAAATGATATTATTACTTCTAAAAATATAGATAGAAAAGAATTATAAAGGAGATATATGAATAAAGTATATAAAATAATACTTGATATTCTAATAACAATTGCCATATTAATAATACTAATATTAATAATTATAATTGGTTCAGGTTTAAAAAATAACTATTCATATGAAAGCAAAAACAATATAGAAAATAAATTAGAAGAATTGCTTGAAGAAGAACCACAGACACCACAAGAAATAGTAATAGAATTTTTAAAAGACAATTACAAATTTATAATAACAAATATATTATTAATAATAATTATAATTAAAATAGATAAACTTAAAAAAATATAGGTTGTTTTACTTTTGTTAATTATATGCTCAAACAAAAAAATCAAGGGTTAAAATAAACTCGGAACTCGCCCTTGATTTTTTTTTATTTTTCGCATTTTATGGTACTAACAAAACAACCCACTACCCTAACAACTATGATATTATGTAAACAAGTATATCTAATAAGATATATATTATGTTAAGTTCTATATTTTCTAAATATATTTTATTTGTTATTTATATCTATTTTATTATTAAAAATATTTTTTATTTAGTAATAATTTATTGTTACTCTTGTAATTACATTTTTGAAATATTGAATTGGTATATTCTTTTAATACTTACACTTTATAAATCAATAATATATGGCATAAATGTCGTGTTCTTAAGATAACGTCCCCTACTCTTTATAATTTTAATAAATTTCTTTTAGTAAAATATTTTTTTAACTCTAGTCAAAAAATAGAAAATATGAGATAATAATTATAGAAAATATAAAGGAGAGAAAATGAATAAAGTAGTACAAGTAATACTTGCAACTTTAATTGCTTTTGCAATATTGTTGGCATTAATAGTAATAATCCATTTTGGAATGATTTTATTAGAAAATAATTCAAATGATTATCATTATTTTGATAATATCAAAGATATTACATTAGGAGAATTATTTAGTGTAGAGCCACAAACACCTAAAGAAAAAATATTAAATTTTTTTAAAAAAAACTATCAATTTATAATAACTGACATATTATTAATTATTGTTATCGTAAAAGTTAATAAATTAAAAAAAATTAAGAGTTAAAAATTTAAAATGAACTCTTATTTTTTGTATTATTTATATATATTAAAAAATATTAGAATAAATACCCTACTCTTAAATATAAAAAAGTATTATCAAGACTAATAATACTTTTTATTACGATTATTATTGTTTTTATTTTTATTATTGTTGTTTTTCTTATAATTGTAATTATAATTCTTACTATTATTTTTATTTTTTTTATTATAATAATATTCTTTATCAGCTTCTTCAATTATATCTTCAGTATTTTGATAAATAGTGTTTTCTTTAGTATCAGTATTACTTTTCTTTCTACCACGAACAAATACTTGAAAATATGTCCAGAACACTCCGATTAAAAGTGCCAAAACTGCAATGTAATAAAAAGTTGCAGTAAATGAATCATCAAATTTAGTCGTTGCTTCTTCTAATAAATATATCATATATTACCACCTTTATATTCCTTTTTTTATATTACGCACCGCGTGATTGAATTTCTGCTATTTTTTCAAATACATCTTTGGCATTATCTTCTGTAATAGTAGTATAACCAAGTTCTTTTAAAGCTTGCTCTTTAACACTATTTAATTCTTGAGTACGAGATAATTTTTCTTCATGTTTTCTATCAATTTCTTGAACAAATCTTTTATGAGAATCAACAATTCTGCTTTTTGAAGCTCCACCTTTATTATATAAAGTAAATGCACTAAAGATTATACTTTCAAAATTGAATTGTTGGTCTTGATTAAATAAAAATTCCATTGGGTCAGTAAAGCCCATTAATTTTGAAATAAAACATAATAAGTATTTTAATTCTTTATTATTTTCCATACTTTGTAAATAATGATATAAATATACATAAGTATTATAAGTATCTTTTGTATGGTCATCACGAAGTTTATCTTTTAATAACGAAATAATATCACTTAATATTTCTACTTCTTTACGATTAAAACCCTTTAAATCAATTAAATTATTGCCTGAAAGTGCAACTTTAACACCTTCATTTAATTTGGTATCAATTTTGATTATATATTCACCGTTTATCTCAACATTATCTAAATCGTCTTCTTTTTTTATTTCCAATAATTGCATTAATCTAGTTGCTTTTTCACTAGGCCAATCTTCTAATTTATCAAGTGCCAAATAGTTATATAACATTTGTCTTGATACTCCCAAATATTTTGCTAATCTTACTTTTGAAACTCCTATTTCTGATAGAGTATTACTAATTTTACTCATGCCTATGTACCTCCTAAATTAATTTTATCAAATTCTACTATTTTGTCAATCAAATTGTTAAATTTCGTAAAGCAAATTTTAAATTTTTATAATAAATACCATAATTTTTTATCATTTTTTCTAACTTCTTCAATTATACCGCCAGCTATAACTAAATCACCTTGATATATAACACAAGCTTGTCCTGGTGTAACGGCTATCACATTATTATAATGAACTATTAATTGATTATTATTTAAATATTCAATTGTTACGTCAACATCAGGTTGGCGATAACGAAATTTGGCTTTAGCTTTGGTTGGTCTTTCATCACTTAAAAAGTTTAAATCTGTAACTAAGCAACTATCACTTTTTAAATACTCATTATCGGTTTTAAAAGACACATATAATATATTTTTATCTAGGTTTTTACCAACTACAAACATTTTATCTTTATTGCCACCTATATTTAATCCTTTTCTTTGACCAATTGTATAGTACATTAAACCTTGGTGTTCCCCTACTCTTTTCATGGTATCAATGTCGATTACATCACCAGGTTGACTAGGCAAATAATTTTTTAAAAACTCTTTGAAGTTCCTTTCACCAATAAAACAAATACCTGTTGAATCTTTCTTTTTAGCTGTAACTAAATCATATTCAGAAGCTATCTTTCGAACTTCTTCCTTGGTCATATCACCAATTGGAAATAAAACATTTTTGAATTTTTCACGTTTAACTTCTGATAAGAAATATGATTGGTCTTTATTATTATCAATTCCTTTTAATAAATTACCATTTAAAACTCTAGCATAATGTCCAGTAGCAATATAATCAGCTCCTAATTTTTCAGCTTCTTTTATAAAATAATCAAATTTTATATATTTATTGCACATAATATCAGGATTTGGTGTTCGACCTTTTTTTAGTTCATCCAAAAAATAAGTAAAAACATAATCCCAATATTCTTTTACAAAATCAACTCTATGAAGCGGAATATTTAATTTTTGACATACTGCTAAAGCATCATTATAGTCTACTTCCTGAGGACAAATTGAATTATTTAAATTAGGGTTTCCTAAATAGTCATTATTGATACTACTATCCCAATTTCGCATAAAAAGTCCTATTACCTCATAACCTTGTTTTTGTAAAATAATAGCAGCCACACTGGAATCAACTCCGCCAGACATTCCGATAACTACCTTTTTTTTCATTTCACATCACCAAACTAAACATATTATACATCATTTTATTAGAAAAGTAAAAAGTTTCATGATAAAATCTGCTAAATATGTTTCATATAAGGTTGTAATAATTAAAATAATTGCTGAAATTAAGACAATTTTAAAATATTTCTTGATAATAAGTTGGAAATTAATTTGTTTTTTCAAAAAAAGTGCTTTAAATAATTTAATTGATAAATTTATACCATGAAACGATAATAAAAGATAAACTATTAAATTTAAAATTTGATGCGGGAATATATAGAAAATACTAAAAGGTATTCCTAGAAAGCCATAAGTTATTAATATTATGCCCATTGAAAAACCAATTATAAAGCTTTTAAAATATAAAATAAAGGGGTTTAAAATAACTCCTATAATTGATAAACTGAAAATAATTATAATTACTAAGTAAAGAAAATTGGTACTAAATATACTTAATAAATTGCTAAAGTAATTAATCTCTGTACCATTTTTAATATTTATAAAATATTTCTCGGTTATTTCTATTAATTCTTTTTTATCATTATAACTTAGAATATTAGCTAGAATTATTCCAGATAAAAAGCCAATTAGAATTATTGTTAATAGAAAGATATACTTGTACTTATTCTTTTTTAAATCATTTTTTAATGCTAGTTTGTTTTTCATTTTCTCACCATTTAATAATACTCAGGAAATCTAAAAAAAAGTACAACTAATTGTACTTTTTAAAATAATCTTAAAATATCGTTAAAGGTTACATAGACAAGTAAAGCAAGTAATAAGAAGAACCCTATATTATGAATTAAATTTTCTGTTTCAGGTTTAACAGGACTTCCCTTAATTTTTTCAATAACAAGGAATAAAATACGACCACCATCAAATGCAGGGAATGGTATTAAATTCATTATACCAACATTAACACTTAGTAAAGCAATTAAACTTAAAATACTATACCAACCAGCACTTCTAGTTTCATCAACGGCTGAATAAATGCCAACTGGTCCAGACAACTGATTTATTCCAACTCCTCCTGTAAATAATTCCTTTAAAGTAATAAATACTTGTCTTGCAATAGAATAAAATTTTTGAAAACTGAATTTAAGAGATTTTAGAAAACCTTTATGCATGGTATTATCAAATTGTATACCAAAACTATAACCTTTTTCTTCTTCAGCTTTTCCTTTTAAAGGAGTAACTTTATATTTCTTTTCTTGATTATCTCTTAAAATAGTAAATTCTGTTTCTTTACTTCCGGCAATCGTTAAATATAATTGAACATCATCTAAAGTTTTAGTTGTTTTATTATTAATAGCAAGAATTGTATCACCACTTTGAAGTCCAGCATCTGCCATTGGAGAACCTTCAATTACAGTAGGAATAGAAGTAGATAAATTAGGACTACCATATATTAAAGCACAGATAAATAAAACAATTATAGCTAGGATAAAGTTATTTCCAGCTCCAAAGAACATTATTAAAAATCTTTGCCAAGCAGGTTTTCCTTGAAGTAAATTTTCCTTTGGAATATTTTTATCTTCTAAGGCACCTTCTCCAGCTAATTGAACAAAACCTCCAATTGGTATTGCACGAATACAGTAAGTAGTTTCACTTACCTTCTTTTTAGCTTTTTTCTTTTTCTCTTGTCTTTTTTTACTTGTCCATATAGCAGGTCCCATACCTATTGAAAATTCATATACATGAACTTTAAACATTTTAGAAAAGATAAAATGTCCAAATTCATGTACTAAAACAATTATTCCTAAAATAAATACAAAATATATAATTGAAACTATCATATTACCTCCTAATATAATCCACTTATAAGTATATATGTCATTGCAACAAAAATAATGCTGTCAAGACGGTCTAAAATTCCACCATGTCCAGGAATTAAATTACTAAAATCTTTTATCTTTTCATTTCGTTTAATGCTAGATTTAACTAAATCTCCAAGTTGACCAATGATACTTAAAAATAAAGTTAATACTACTATCATTAAAATATTTTTCTTGCTAATTAGAAAAACATATACTAAAGTCCCTCCAATTGTTCCCATTAAACTTCCAGCTAAACTTCCTTCAAAACTTTTATTAGGTGATATCTGAGGGGCAATTTTATGATGTCCAAACTTCTTACCAATTAAATAAGCAAAAGTATCCGTTAAAATTGTGATTGTAAATAAGTATATTAAATTATAAATTCCAAGATTACGAATGTAAATCAAATTATTGAATGCAAGTCCTATAAATAAAGTTATTGCAATAAGATAAAAAGCATCTTTATAATTATACTTTTTTTGATTATTTATAAATACTAAAAGTAATAAATAAATAAGCGGGATTAATAGTAATATATTATAATCAATTGCTATAATTAAATTATTAAATAAGAAATTATAAAGAATTAATAAAGCTGTAAATAAATGTGCTACGACAATAACTAAAATTGGTAAATCTTTTCTTAATTTTAAAAGCTCATGTAATGCAATCATTCCAAGAAGTAACATAAGGATAGCATAAGGAATCTTACCTATGATTACTAAAGGAATAAAAATAATAAGCATAACAAGAGCACTAATAATTCTTTGTTTCATATATCCTCCACTTAAAATAAATTATACCCTTCATAGAGAAAAATAGCAAGAAAAAAAGAGTAATTTCTTACTCATTCACGTAAACACTAGCAACTGTTCTTGAACCTTTATGTTCATATTTTAAAATTCCAGATACAGTTGTATATAATGTGTCATCACTACCCTTTTTAACATTTATTCCAGGGTGAATTTTTGTTCCTCTTTGACGATAGATTATAGAACCGGCTGTAATGAACTCACCATCAGCTGCTTTTGCTCCAAGTCTACGACCTTTAGAATCACGTCCATTTGTAGAAGAACCTTGTCCTTTTTTATGTGCAAATAACTGAATATTTAATTCTAATTTCATATCTTTCTACCTTTCTTTAATTTTAACATTTTTAGGATAATCATTACTTAATTTAATTAAAAGTTCCATCATATTATCAATTAATTTTAAAGTAATATCATCATTTTTTAGTATTTCAATTTTTAAAGTATCATTTTTATACTCATGATTAATAGCATCTTTATCGATAGTAATTATTCCATTTATTGTAGTTGTTACAATACTTGAAACACTACTACAAACAATATCTTTACCAAAATCAGCATATAAAGCATGGCCTTTAATTTCTATACTATTTTTATTTCTTGTAATAAGTATCATATTAACCAATTTTTTTAATTTCTACTTTAGTATATGGTTGTCTATGTCCTTGTTTCTTTCTAGTAGAAGTTGTATTAGGCTTATATTTAAAGATTTTAATCTTAGAACCTTTACCATGTTTTACTATTTCACCAAGAACTTTAGCACCCTTTACAGTAGGATTTCCAACGGTTTTATCTAACATAAGTACTTCATCAAAAGTAACTTTATCTCCAGCATTACCATTTAGTTTTTCAACATAAATAATACTACCTTCAGAAACACAATATTGTTTTCCTCCTGTTTTAATAACTGCTTTCATATTTCCTCCTTTTCTTAAGACTCGCTTTTAAGGTACAAATAATTTGTTTTTAAACCTTTTCAATGCGGTTTGAGCTAGAAGGCTTCAAACATAAAGATTTTACCATATAATATATGATAAGTCAAACAAAATTTACTTAATTTTAAGAGTTTTATTCTCTTTCGAATTTTTTTCAATTATATCATATCTTGTTTCAATATTATATGTTGAACATTCAGGTATTATTAAACCACTTGTATCTTTTATATTAGGAAGATTTAAAGTATCTTCTGAAATCTCTAAAGGTAATAAAACATTTTCCATCTTTCTAAACCAAAATAATTTTGTTTTACCTTCTATATTTTCTGGTAATCTACTATCTTTTAAGAAAACTGCTCCTAGAACCTCAAAATCTTTTTTGATATAATCTGGAAATAAAATATTTACCAATTTAGCTTCATCTATTGCAAAAAAATTAATTTTAAGACTTCCATATACTCTTTTTGGAAAAGTAACATTTTCTAGAGTACTATCAATTTCAAATTCAATATCTCCATATAATTCTTCTGTTTTAAAATAAATATTTTTTCTATCTTTCCAATTAGAAATTTTAATATTTCCAACTAGAATATTAGGTGTAAATTCAAAATTATTTTCTGAAATTTCAATATTTCCATAATAAACTTTAGTTTTAAGATTTATCTCTTCTTTACTAGTAGCAACTTCCCCTTCTTGACAATTAAAGATTTGACTAAGGTCTTTTTTAATATTTCGAGTTTTAATTATCTCGAGAATTCTTGTATCTCCATCATATCCAAAGCCAATAATTTTTTCATCTAATTGATATAAAAATCGAAGTTCTGAAATACTTAATTCTTGTTTAGTTTGATTTTTATTATATATATCCGTTATTTTTTTCATATCAGCTAGTTTTTTATAATATTTATCATTAGGAAAATAATCTTGAAGAGTTTTTTCTAAAACTTCAATCATTTCGGGTTCTACTCCTTGGTCTTTTTCTATTCCTCTAATTTCAGCAATATTTTCATCTTCCATTCTAATAGCAATTCTTGGTATTTTATATTCATTATCACTGTTAGTTGTAAAAAAGATATAAAAATCTCCTCTTTCTAATTGGCTTTTAGCAACACTTAAAGCAACTGTACACCAATTGGTATTATAACCTTCAATACTAGAAACCAAAGTCTTCGGATTACTTCCCTTTAAATATCTAACCCAAATTCCTGTATTATTAGTTGACTTTTTATCTTTAGTTACAACCTTTTTTAAAAAATAAGTATAAATTTTTAGAAAAGAACCAGTTTTAACAATTTGTTCTAGTTGTTTATCAGCTATTCTTAAATTTTTTAAAGACTTTATTAAACTTTCTATTGTCAAACTTAAAGCTTCTTTATTTAATTCTATAAATGGAGCTGTTGTTGTTAAACGACGAGTAATATACTCATTATTTTTATTATTCCAAGCTCCAATTCTAACCATTCCTTGAAATGCCCAATATTTAGCCCAAAAAGGATAAATATTAGATTCGTCTCTTAAAAAATAATCTAACCATTTATCTAAACTCATCTTTTGATTATTTATTACTTCACGAGCAATAATATCTTTATAATTTTCTAATTCTTCAATATGACCATACCCTTTTTCTAAAAGAATTCTTTTTTTTAATTCATAGAAACTTTCAGGTATATTTTCTTTTTTAATTATATATTTTGCATAAATACTTTCTCTTAAAAAACTAATATGGTTTTTACTAATTAAATTTCTAGCTAAATCTTCTAGTTTATTTAAAAAAGCTTCAATATTTGGTATTTTATCAAATTTAGTCCCCACTTGATATTTTAATACTTCAGGAGTTAAATATAGATTTTTCTGAATATTAGCAATTAAACGAATTGCCTTTGTTTCTAGTTCTTCCATAAAACCACCGTTAAATATAATAACACTTTTTTAATATTTACAAAAGATTTATTATTAATTATTTAAGTTTTAAAATATAAAAAAACTTAGATTTTAATATAAACCTAAGTTATAGTTTTGCTCATATAAATTTATTTATTTTCTTTATAAGTAGTTTTAATATTTTCTAGAACTAAATTCTTGCCAATTAATTTTAAATTAACTTCTTTAGAGGCAACATAATTGTAATTATCATTAGTTTTCTTTTCAAGAGCAAACACTAAAGTTACCTTATCACCTTTAATATTTGTATAAGCTAAATTATGTCTTAAAGATTCAAATTCAAATTCTCCAAAAGTTAAAACGATATTATCATTATCTCTATATAATCTAATAGTATCAGTATCTAAATATTCTTGTTCGATTACTAAATCAAAATCAGAAACATTTAAATAATTTTTAAAATAAGTTTTAAGAGTACTATATGGCATTGATATTTTACTTGTAAGACAATATTCTTCATCTTCCTCACAAAGTTGATACTCGTCAGAACTTCCCCAGATAAGATAAGTGGCAAGTTCAATTATCTTATTATTATCTAGTTCTTTAACATCATAATTTTCAACATTATATAACATAACTCTCGAATTTATTATGTAATTATTAATCATTTCTGAAGTTATACCATAATCTTTTTCAATAAAATCACTACAAACTTCCTTTAAATTTAATTCATCTTTTTTTAAGTAATTGTTATAGATAACAAAAATAATTAATAGTAAGGCAACAAAAATAACAATAGTAAAAAGAATACTAGTAAATGATTGAATTGTATCATTTAAACTTTTTTGATTATTTGGAACTTCTAGAACTTTTGCTTTTTCTTTATTATTTTTTGTTTTATTTGAAGAAGTAGTTTTTTTCTTTTTAATTGGTTCTTTAACCATTTCTACTTCTTTTCTTTTAATAGACGCTGCTGGTTTAGATTTTACATCTAATTTCTTTTTACTACTCATAGTTATTCTTCAACTTCAAATTCTTCTAAAGTTCCATCAGTTTTTACTATTTTATTAATCATTTCTGTTGCATTTTTTAATTTAGTATCACATATTTTAGCAATATTAGATGCTTCATTGAATTTATTAATTGCATCATCTAACATAACATTTCCACTTTCAAGTTCTCTTACAATTGTTTCTAATTTTTTGATATTTTCTTCAAAACTTAATTCTTTTTCACTAGCTTTCATAATCTCTCCTTTTAGTCATAACTTTTTCTCTTTTTTCTTCGTTTTCAAATTTAAATAAATCATTGTTCATGCGAACTGCAAATATTTGATAATTACTAAATCTTAACCATAAGAATATTTTAATTTGTAACTCATTTTGAGGACTATAAACATTATCCATATTTTCATTTAATAAAAATTCTTTAAAAGCTTGAATATTTAAAGTTTCACTTGCTTCAAGAAAAATATTAATTTTTGTTTCAAAATCTTTATTATGTAAAATAAATACATAATGTTTAAATTTTATATTATCACTTGTAACAGTTTTATAATCTTTACCTTTAACAGTATATTTTCTCTCTAAAATATTATTATTTTTATCAGTATAATAGATAGTTCTTAAATGATATATTCCATCTTTTATAATATATTCGTCATAGAAATCATTATCACTTTCGTGAAGACGTAAACGCATTTTATTTAAGTCAATTTCAACATCATATTTATAATTAATAAAATCTTTATCTTTGGGTGTTTCTTTATCATTAGTTGTTAAAACTAAATTGTATATATTACTACCATCTTTAGATAAATCTTTAATTTTAATATTGGTAATTGGAAAATTTTGAAGTTCATAATCTTCCTGATTTTTTAAAACAAATGTATCATAAATTAATTTAGGAATACTAACTAAGGTTTCAGTAAATATTTGACGTATTTCGTTTTTAACTCGTAAATTTGAGCATGTTATATTTATATCAATCATGAATATTTATAACCTCACTTTCTATATACCCCTTATCTATTCTTGTTTTTATTATGTCACCTTTACTAACATCAGATAATTTAGTAATTGTTTTATCATTTTTAGTTGTAATTGAATACCCTCTTTTAAGAGTAGTAATAGGATTTAATACTTCAACCTTATTTAATAAGTTAATATAAATATTCTTTTTTTCATTTAAATACTGAGTACTGCTATTTTTTAATCTTTTAATTAAATCATTATAATAATATTCGTTATCGATTAATAAAACATTAGGATTTTTAAATATAAAACTTGCTTTTAAATCATTTAATTTTTGGTTTTTATTATTTATATATAAACGCATATCTGTAATAAGTCGTTCATATAAAATTGAGAATGTTTGTTCTTTAATTTCATAAATGCGTTTAGGATTTTTGAAAACTTGACTATTTTCAAGACTTACCAATTTTTCTTTATAAATACTTACTTTATGAAGCAAGGCTTTACGAAGTCTAATGGTTACTTGCTCTAAATAGTTCATAACATCTGGTAAATTAGGAACTGCCATCTCTGCTGCTCCCGTTGGAGTTGGAGCTCTTTTATCAGCTACAAAATCAGCAATTGTAAAATCAATTTCATGTCCAACTGCAGAAATAATTGGAACTTTTGAAGCATAGATAGCTCTAGCAACAATCTCTTCGTTAAATGGCCATAAATCTTCAATTGACCCTCCTCCACGACCAACAATTAAGACATCAATATCATAAGTATTAGCTAATTCAATTTTCTTAACTATATCATCTTTTGCTAATTCTCCTTGAACAAGAGATGGAAAAAGAATTGTTTCAACAAGTGGCCAACGTCTTTTAATAGTAGATAAGATATCTTTAATAGCTGCTCCTGTTGGAGCTGTTATAATACCAATTTTTTGAGGAATTTTTGGTATTCTTTTTTTATGGTCTTCTCGAAATAAACCTTCTTTTTGTAATTTTTCTTTTAATCTTTCAAAAGTTAAATATAAATTACCAAAACCATCTTCTTGCATATCTTCAACAATGATTTGATAACTGCCACTAGCTTCATAAACTGTAATTCTTCCAGTTACTAAAACTTTCATTCCATCAGCAACAGGAAATTTAACTTTTGAAGCATTATTTTGAAACATAATAGCACTTATTCGAGAATTTTCATCTTTAAGTGTAAAATAAAAGTGACCACGAGAGTGATTTTTAAAGTTTGATATTTCTCCTTTTAAAAAGACAATTCCAAGATTAGTATCATTATCAATTTTATATTTAATATATCTATTTAACTGACTAACGGTAATGTAATCATTCTTTTCCATGTAAATCCTCATTATGATAGATTTTATCTAAACAAGCATTCATCATTTTCGTAACATTGGTATCACTATAAATTTTAGATAGTTCAATTGTCTCATTTATGCAAACAATTGAAGGAGTATCGGTATAAATTAATTCATAAATACCTAAACTTAATATAGCCTTATCAACTTTACTAAGTCTATCTATTGTCCAATCAGTCAAATATTTATTGGCTAATTTAGATATATTATCTTGATTTTTTATAACCCCGTTTATTGAGTCTTTAACAAAGGAATTCTCAATTTCTAATTGCTCAGAAATAAGATTATCAATATCATATTCAACATTTGTTTTTTCTAAAATATATACTTGATATAATACTTTAATTATAATATCTCGTAATTCACTTCTATTTTTCATACAGACCACCAAGTTAATTGTATCATAAAATACTGATATTTTAGAATATTTTTTTAATAAATTCGATTATTTTTAAAATAAAATCTTTGATAAAAGTAAAAATCTCCATTAATGACTTTTTCTTTGGTTTATTTTCTTCAGCGTTATCTTCAACTGGTTTTAAGTTTGAAGGTTGATTAGTATCTTTTATTTCTTCTTTTTTATAGTAAGTTCCAAATTCTTGATTTGCACTAATCCAATAATTGTCTTGAACTTTAATCCATACTGCATTATCTACTGTCGTTTCTTCTAAAATATTATAAATACCTTTATTTATATACCCTAAAATTTTTCCATTTGGAGTTTCACGAACTCTTAAATTAGAAATTTTAACTTCAAATTGATTTTTTTCTTCATCTCTTAAAACAGGTGTTCCTAAATATTTAAGAGGTTCCGGGTATTCATATGTTTCAAAATCTTCCCAAGCACGATTATTCCAACTTTTACTATATTCATTAGTTTTAAACCAACCAAAATGTAAATGAATACCAGTAGCAGAACCAGTTTGGCCAGTTTTTCCAATAACCGTTTTATTGGTTACCTCCTCCCCTTTTTTAACATTAATACTTGCTAAATGTTCATATAACCCAGTTTGATTAAGTCTTGGAAAATTTATATAGACAAAATTACCACTTACGTTATTATAACCTGTTTCTAAAACTTTACCATTTTCAAGTGGGTAAACTTCTAAATTTTTATTATTTGTTCCATAATCAACTCCAGCATGTAAGGCTCTTTTTTTAGTAATTGGGTTAATACGATAACCAAAAGAACTTGTTATGTAAGGGTCATAATTTTTAAATAAACGAAAACCATTTTTACTCATTTTCTACCTCCTTTATGTATTATATTTATAAAAAAAAGAGATAGATAATAAAATAATCTATCATTAAGTGATTTTTATTCAACTACATTTCCTAATTTTCTAAATAGAAATTTAATAAAATTATCAATTAGATTAGAAGCTTTATTCGAAAATTTTAAAGACATTCGACTAGTTTTATTACTATAATTAACTTCTTCAGTTGTATAATCTTCAAGTGATATATCTTTTCCATTTTTAATATCATTTTCAAATTCTTCAATTTTTTGATTAGTAATAATCACCTTTTCACTTTTTAATTTTTGATAATATCCACTTGTATAAGATATATATAGGCCAAGAAAAGAAATAATTAAGATTCCTATTAAAATTCTAAATATTTTCATTTAATCACCGCTTTAATTATATAAAATAATTTTTTTAATATTTGTCGTATTATGAATTTTTACTTATATAATCATATAGGCAGTTAGCTATTACTTTTAAAGTATTATTTACTTCTTCAATAGTATTTTCAACTCCACCTATTTCAATTAAAAAAACATTTTCTGAAAAATCTTGATTATAAACTCCATTTACTCCCTTTCCTTGTTTTTCATATATTCCCCTACTTAACCCTTGATAGTTTTTATTTAAAAAGTCATTTAAAATCATTATTTTTTCTTTATTTATTTGATAATTTTTATTTTCTAGTCCGAGTAAAAACATAACTTTAGCATAACTTTCCCCATCAATTTCAACAGTTGTTGCACTTCGTTTAACACTATCACGATGTAAATCAATAAAATACATCAAAGATGGGTTTTCAATTTTTTTATTTTCAAGTAATCTTCTACTTATTTTATAACTATCTTTATATTCTAAATTTTCTTCATTCAAAATATTTACAACATTATTTTCTTCAACAATACTATTAATACCATATTTTTTAAGTTCAGATTCAAGTATATAACTTGCTGTTTTAACTCCTGGTGTTATATTATAAACATCATTTTTTTTATAACTATATTCTTCATTTGAATGTGTATTGTAAATATAGACAATAGGTTCATTTGTATTATAGGCAATATTAATAACTTCACTACTTTCTTTTTTAGAACTTTCTTTAAAATATTTTTTATTGACTTCTCTTTTTAAGTATATATCAACAATATCAATTTTAAAATTAACTGTATTTTTACGAGTAAATCTTGTTTCTAAAATTTTTATTACATTTGTAGGTAAATCTTTTAATGTTAAACTAGAACTTAAATATAAAGAAATTATCATTAAACTTAGTACCAAACTAGTATAAATAAACTTTAAAATTTTCAAAAATATCACCAGTAAAGTATATGTTTTTAAACTTAAGATATGAAAAAAGAATTAGATAAACTAATTCTTTTGAGTTAATTTCTTTAGAAGATTTTTTTCTTCTTCTAATTTCATTTTTTCACCTTCAACTAATTCTTTAGGTGCTTTTGTTAAATAACCTTGATTACTCAATAATTTTTCACGTCTTTGAATACTATTTTGTAAATTAGTTATTTGATTTTCTAAAAGTTTTCTATCTTCTTCAGTCATTTCTTTTTGATAATAAATATCTAAACTATAATTATTGTCAGTAACTTGATATTTAGTTATATCTAAAGTATCATTTACAATATGCTCATTAAGTTTTAGCATTTTTACTATTAAATCTGGAATATCTGAATTAAATTTAACTTTAAATTCTTTTCCTATATTATTTTCTTGTTTAATGTTTCTAAATAATTTTATAAAATCAACAACATGATTTATTTCTTCTTCAGCACTTTTGAAATTAAGTTTAGAATTATAAGTTGGGTAAGCGCTTATCATAATATTTTCACTATCTCTAAATGGTAATTTAGAATAAATTTCATCTGTAACATAAGGCATAAATGGATGTAACATTTTTAAAATATTTAAAAGAACATAATACAAAGTTGATTTCGTTTTCTTATCATCTAAACTAAACTTAGCAAATTCAATATAAGTATCACAAAAATCATTCCAAATAAAATTATATAAATTACTTGCAACATTATTAAATTCATATTTATCCATATATTTAATAACTGTACGTATAACTTTATTTAATTTAGAAATAATCCATTTATCTTCTTTTTTTAAATTAGTTAAATCATAATCACTTTCTTTAAAGTCTTCCATATTTAAAAGACAAAAACGAGATGCATTCCAAAGTTTGTTAATAAAATTCCAAGTCGCTTTAACTTTAGTTGTATCATATCGTAAATCAGTTCCAATACTTGTAGATGTTACTAAAGTATAACGAAGAGCATCAGCTCCATAATCATGAATTACATCCATAGGGTCAATACCATTACCAAGTGATTTACTCATTTTACGACCTTCTTTATCACGAATTAAACCATGAATTATACACTCTTTAAATGGTCTTTCATGCATAAATTCTAAACCTTGAAAAGTCATACGATTAACCCAGAAAGGAATAATATCATAAGCTGTAACTAAACAATTATTTGGGTAATATCTTGTAAGTAAGTCTGTATTATCAGGAAAACCTAAAGTTGAAAAAGGCCATAAAGCACTGGAAAACCAAGTATCAAGAACATCTTCATCTTGAACCCAACCTTCACCTTCAGGAGCATTTATACCAACGTATACTTCATCTCCCCGATACCAAGCTGGAATTCTATGTCCCCACCAAAGTTGACGTGATATACACCAATCATAAGTTATTTCCATCCAGTGATTCATGATTTTTTCATAACGGCGAGGAACAAAATTAACTTTAGTATCTTTATTTTTTTGATTTTTTAAAACATTATCGGCTAAAGGACGCATTTTTACAAACCATTGACGTGATAAATAAGGTTCAACCATAACATCAGTTCGTTCACTATGTCCAACAGAATGCGTTATTTTTTCTATATTTATTAATAAATCTTTTTCTTTTAATTCCTTAACTAATTCCTTACGACATTCAAATCTGTCCATTCCATTATAATGTAAAGCTTTCTCATTCATTGTACCATCGGGATTAATAACAACAACTCTCTCTAAATTATGACGATTACCAACTTCAAAATCGTTAGGGTCATGAGCTGGAGTAATTTTAACAACTCCAGTTCCAAATTCTGGGTCAGCATGAATATCAGCAATAACTGGAATTTTTTTCCCAACGATTGGTAAAATTACATTTTGCCCAATATACTTTTGATAACGCTCATCTTTAGGGTTAACAGCAACTGCTGTATCTCCAAATAAAGTTTCAGGACGCGTAGTTGCAACTTCTAAATAATCTTTACTATTTTCTAAATAATATTTAATATGATAAAAAGCCCCTTTAACTTCTTTATAAATAACTTCCTCATTTGATAAGGCTGTCATTGCTTCTGGGTCCCAATTAATAATTTTCTCACCACGATATATTAAACCTTTATTATATAAAGTTACAAAAACATGTCTAACCGCTTTACTTAACCCATCATCTAGAGTAAATCTTTCTTTATCATAATCAAGTGATAAACCAAGTTTTGCCCATTGCTTATGAATATTAAGTGCATATTCTTTTTTCCATTTCCAAGCAACTTTAAGCCATTCTTCTCTTTCCATAGAACGAGGGTTAATTCCTTCACTTTTTAATTTTTTATCAATCTTAGCTTGGGTTGCAATTCCAGCATGGTCCATTCCTGGTAACCATAAAGCATCATAACCTTGCATTCTTTTATAACGAATTATAGCATCTTGAATTCCTGTATCCCAAGCATGACCTAAATGAAGTTTTCCAGTTACATTTGGTGGAGGTATAACAATACAAAATGGCTCTTTCGTTAAATCACCACTTTTAAAATACCCATTTTTTAACCATTTTTCATATTTTCCTTCTTCAACTTCTAAATGATTATATTTTGTTCCTAACATAATTCCTCCTTTTTAATAAAGTTGTGTTAAACATAATTACTGATAAAGAAATATTAGACATAAATTTGCTATTATATGAAATCTCAATTGTGTTTAATTTTGTTTAAATAACCTGTTTTTATCATCTATCAGTCATAAAGTAAAACAGAACCTTTAATAAAAAAACACGATTTTTTTCAAAGGACGAAAAAAACCGTGGTACCACCTTAATTTGTAATAAATATTACCTTAAAATCTTAATGCGATTAACATTATATCTTACTTAAGTTCAGATACAAGCCTCCAAAGCTACCTTCTATTATCTAATTATTAGTTTGCACCAACCACTAACTCTCTTTAAATATTGATAATATACTCCTCTTTTTCATAGGTTTGTCTATATAGTAACATAATTTAAATTAATTTGCAAATATTTCCTTAATGTTTAAAACCAGGATAAACTCGCATATGTATATTTTTTGAATTAGATATTTCTTTTTTTATAACTTTTTCATGTTTTTCTTCGGACTTAGAAGACTTAGTATATTCATACCCCATACATTGTTCAAGTTCTTTTTCTAAATTAAAATAATCAATTTTATTTTTAATAAAATGTGAACCTGCAATTAAAACATTTCCTCCTAAAAGAAAACAGAAAAGAACTATTACATAATATGTATCATTCTTAGGACCATCATAATTAACTAAAAAATATGGTTCAACATATAACTCTTCTTCATTAATATTCTCTTTTTCTTCATAACTAATTGTAAGTATATCTTCATGATTTTCTAATAAATTAATTTCTTTTGTTCTTAAAAACTCTGCGATTTCTTCTTCCGTTAAACTTGAAAAGTCATAATTGTAAACTTTTCTTTGATATTTATTATCACCAATCTTTTCCCATCTTCCATAGTATACAACATCTTCCCCTTTAGAAGATGTTGAATTACTATCTTCCTTAGTTTCAATAATTGCATTTGTATTATTATAAACTTCAAGACCTTTAGGAGTAGAACTTGAATTTTTATTATTTCCAGATTTTACATATAACATTGTTGTTAAAGTTATTAAAGAAAATGCAGCTAACTTTTTGATAGTTTTAAAATTTATTCTTAAATTACTAATTAATGGTTCTGTACTTGAATTTAAAGGTTCTTCTTCCCCTTTTTTTTCTTCTTTTGACATTTTTATTTCCCCTTTGACGGACGTTATTATATAACTGAAAGAAAAAAAATGCAACTATTTTTGCAATTTTTTTCTTTCAATTTTTTTCTTTCAATTTTTTAAATTTAATCAATTATTTCTCCATCTTCTGAAAATTTAACATTTAAGTATTTACGACTAGCTAAATAATCACACATATGAACAAATAATTCAGTTTCAGTTTGAGGTTTTCTTAAAACTTCATTGCCAAAATAATCAGTTGTCCAAGGTCCCATATGAGTTTCAATTACACTACATAGCAAATCTTTTTCTTCCTTAGTTAAATCTAATTTATCTTGATTATCAATTATATAGTTCTTAATTAAAAGTGGATGGTCAAATTGCGTATAACGATTATGAGTTAAACCACTTTTAAGTCCATCATGTAAGATAATAGCCATTAGCATAATATCTTTTTCTGTATCAGTAAACTTAGCACCTAAACTAGGGTTATTAAGTAAATCATAAGCAATTCTTGTGGCTACTTTAACATGACGAACTAACCCACCATCTCCTAAAGTAAATTCTGGGTGATATTTTCCGGTTGATGAAGCAGGAATTACAAAGAAATAATCTGGCAACAAATTAATCATTGTATCACAACTTTTACGAATTTTTAAATTTTTAATATAACCTAATTCTTTTTTAAAATAACTACTTTTTTCCATACTACTCTCCTACAAAATTAACTAAAATATTATTTGATACATATATTTTATCATAACTTATTCGTAAATTTCCATCTTGAATTATTAAATTTTTATTTTTAATTAATTCTTTTATATTATAAAGTTCTAATAAATTAACATTATATTTTTTATTAAACTCTTGAATATTTATACCTTCAATTTTTCGAAAACCTAAAATTAAAGCATACGATATTTTATCTTTTTTACTTAATGTTTCAGTTTCTTTTATATAATTTCCATTTATATATTTATTTAAATTACTTGTATTAGTAAAACGTTTATTTCCAACATAACTTGCAGCACTTAACCCAAAACCATAATATTCCATATTATTCCAATAAACTAAATTATGACGTGATTCATAACTTGACTTAGCAAAATTACTAATTTCATAATGCTTAAAACCTTTACTAATTAATTTTTTTCTAATTAAATCATACATTAAATAATCTAAATCACTATCAATTTCCAAAGTTTTATCTATATATAACTTGGTATGTTCTTCAATCATTAAAGAATACGTTGAAATATGAGGTACATCTAAACTTAAAAGTAAATCTAATTCTTTATCTAAATCTTTTAGAGTTTCATTTTTTAAAGCATATATAAAGTCAACATTAATATTTAAAATACCTATATCTTTAATTTCTTGTATTCTTTCTTTAACTAAATTAAAATTATGTTCTCTCCCAAGATATTTTAAAAACTTACTATTTACTCTTTCAACGCCCATACTTATTCTATTTACTTTATGTTGTTTTAAAAATTTAATTTTTTCATAATCTAAACATTCAGGATTGACTTCAAATGTAAATTCATAATCATTACTTAATTTAAAAATAGCAATTATCTTAAATAATTCTTCTAATTCAGTTATTGTTAAAACATTAGGAGTTCCACCACCTACATAAATTGTTTTTATCTCTTCACCTTTATATCTTTTTAAAACTTCTTCTTTTAAGGAAATTAAATACTTTTTTACCATATCTTGATTATAATAAAATTTCGTAAAACTACAATAAGTACATATATTATGACAAAAAGGAATATGAATATAAACTGAACTAATCATTTATTTCCTCATTTGAAAGAACTGCTAAAAAGGCATCTTGTGGTATTTCAACACTTCCAATTTGTTTCATACGTTTTTTACCTTCTTTTTGCTTTTCCAAAAGTTTTTTCTTACGACTTACATCTCCACCATAACATTTAGCTAAAACATCTTTTCGTAAAGCTTTTATATCACTTCTAGCTATTACTTTAGCTCCAATGGCTGCTTGAATTGGAATTGAAAATAATTGTCTTGGAATAATTTCTTTTAAATTATTTACAACTACACGTCCACGATTATAAGCAAAATCTTTATGAATAATGGTTGATAAAGCATCAACTATTTCTCCATTAACCAAAATATCCATTTTAACTAAATTACTAGGACGATAGCCAATTATTTCATAATCAAATGAAGCATAACCTTTAGATATACTTTTAAGTTTATCAAAAAAATCATAAACAATTTCTGATAAAGGAAGTTCATAATGTAATATTGCCCGTTCTGGCGTTAAATACTCAATATTTTTATATATTCCTCGTTTATTTTGACAAAGTTCCATCAAAGACCCAATATATTCACTCGGTGTAAAGACATTTGTTAAAATATATGGTTCACTTATTGATTTTATTTTACCAGGTTCTGGTAATTTTTGAGGTGAATCTACTTTTATAATTTCTCCATTAGTAAGTAAAACTTCATAAACAACTGAAGGACTTGTTGCAATTAAATTTAAATTAAATTCTCTTTCTAATCTTTCTTCAATAACATCCATATGCAAAAGGCCTAAAAAGCCACAACGAAAACCAAACCCAAGTGCTTCACTTGTTTCAGGTTCAAAAGTTAAACTTGCATCATTTAATTTTAATTTCATTAAAGCTTCACGTAATTCATTATATTTATTTGTTTCAGTTGGATAAAGTCCTGTAAAAACTACTTGTTGTATTTTTTTATAACCTGGTAAAGCTTCACTACATTTATTGTTTTCTAAAGTAATTGTATCACCAACATTTACATCTGCTAAGGTCTTAATTGAAGCAACTATATAACCAACCTCTCCACTTGATAATTCAGATACTTTAGTAAAATTAGGGTTGTAGACAAATAACTCAGTAACTTCATAAACCCCACCAGTTTGCATAAATTCAATTTTATCATGTACTTTTAAAGTTCCATCAAAAATACGCCCTAAAGTTAAAACTCCACGATAACTATCATATAAACTATCAAATATTAAAGCTTTTAATGGTTTATTGCTATTTCCTTTAGGACTTGGTACTCTTTCTATTACCGCTTCAACTAATTCTTTAATTCCTTCACCAGTTTTAGCACTAGTTAAAATAATTTCTTCGTCTTTAAAACCAAAAGTATCGATTAATTCTTGTTTTACTTTTTTAATATCAGCACTTGGAAGGTCGATTTTATTAATAATTGGAATAATAGTTAAGTTATTGTCCATCGCTAAATACATATTAGCTATAGTTTGAGCTTCAATTCCTTGAGTTGCATCAACTACTAAAATAGCTCCATCACTGGCTGCTAAACTACGACTTACTTCATATGAAAAGTCAACATGACCAGGGGTATCAATTAAATTTAACATATATTCTTCATTTTTATATTGATACTTAAGTCTTACTGTATTAAGTTTTATAGTAATTCCTCTTTCTCGCTCAATATCCATATTATCTAACATTTGTTCTTTTATTTCTCTTTTACTAACAGCTTTAGTTACTTCAAGTATTCTATCAGCTATTGTCGATTTTCCATGGTCTATATGAGCAATTATAGAGAAATTTCTAATATTTTCTTGTTTCATAAAATCAACTCACTTATGAATATTTTAACATAATCTTATAAATAGTTAAAGAATAAAAAAGCCGAAATTATTCTTTTCGTACTTTTATTATATCACCATCTGTTATATGACCAATTAATAAACTACTATTTATATCATGCTCTTTTATGTTTTTTAAAACTTTACTTTCGTCATAATTAGCATAGCAATACTTACATAAATGATTACAAGTATTATAGGCTCCAATATCTACCATACTTACACAATTACACTTTGACCCCTTCCTAGCTTTCCAATTTTTATATTTTTTACCAGTCATATTGTAAGCTTTTTTCTTAGAAAAACACTCACCTATAATAAAGCCATATTCACTTAAATTTCTATCTTCAAAACAAGTTTGAACAGTCATACCATGACTTTTAGCAATAGTACTAAAATTTATTCCAATTTCTTTATAATCATTAGCAGTAAATTGACGATAATTTAAAATATTTTTATTTTTTCTTACATTTTTATAATCGTCAAGAAAAGAAATTATAATTTTTTTTACATAACCATCTAACAAAGTACACATTTTAGCAAAAGCTTTTTTATGATATTCTATATTATATTTAGGACTTATAAAAACTGGGTCATATCTAACATATAAATTTTCTATTCCAACTAAATCTTTTAATTTTTTAATAGCTTCAATTATTTCTCTTTTATCTATAACATTTGGTTCAATATCTTTATTATATGGAGTTAACGTTACATGAAATAAAATTGGTTTAGTAATTTCAGGTAAATATTTTAAAATTGGAATGGGGTTCTTGGTACAAAACATAATAGCATCAACATCTTCAAAGTAAATTCGACTAACAAGTTTTTGATTAAAAGGATTTCTAACATCAACAAAACCTTCTTTGTACCTATTCATAAACCACGTTGTATAAAAAGCTACAATATCACATCTACCACTTACATTTAAAATCATATTATCAACTCCGTTTTTATAATTAAATTATAACATATAAAAACTAAGAATTTTAAATATCTATTTTTTTCTATTTTTTATATAATCTAAAATCATATTAGCCGTTTCTGATTTACCAATTTTAGAATTTATACAAAGGTCATAGTTAACTGGGTTTCCCCAAGTATTTCCTGAAATAAGTTCATAGTAACTAGCTCGATTTTTATCAGATTTTAAAACATTTTTAATAGCTTTAGCTTTAGTATCTTTATACATTTCCATTACTTTTTTAACACGATATTCAAAAGGTGCATAGATAAATATTTTTACAACATTTTTATTATCTCTTAATACATAATCAGCAGCTCTTCCTACTAAAACACAAGACCCCTTAGAAGCAATCATTTTAATTACTTTTTCTTGAGCTAGAATAGCATATTTTACAGGTTCAGAAGTTAAATATAAATCATGTAAAACATCTTTACTTTCATTTATATTAGATACAAATTCTTTATCTAACCCACTTTCCTTAGCAGCTAAAGCGGTCATTTCTTTATAATAATAAGGAATATTCAAACTTTTTGCTACCAATTCTCCAATGGCTTTTCCTTGACTTCCATGACTTCTTGAAATAGTAATAATCACTCCCTCTTTAGAATTTTGATAATTGATATCCTTATTATCTAATATCTTAGTATCTATTCCTTTAAAGAAATTTCTAACTAATATAATTGTTACAATTATACCTAAAAAATCTGCAATAGGAGCT
Source organism: uncultured Bacilli bacterium (assembly GCA_947628095.1). Taxonomy (GTDB): domain Bacteria; phylum Bacillota_I; class Bacilli_A; order RF39; family UBA660; genus RUG591. Next base: position 47,166 of record CANQYO010000001.1, read on the forward strand.
GCTAATAAAACTCCTTTAATTCCTAAATAAGTTGGTAATATTATAACAAGTGGTATAAAGAAAATAATATCTCTTGTTAAAGAAACAATAGCTGATTTTAAAGGTTCTCCAACTGCTTGAAAGAAAATAGAAGTTAATTTTATTAAACAGGTTAAAACTACAAGCATTAAAAATAATCTAAAAGTTAATGTTGCAAATTCCATATAAAGTTCATTATTATTTCCAAAGATACTAATGATTAAACTTGGACAACATTCGAATAAAATAGTTGATATTATACCTACTATAATTGAAATACCAAGTACTTTTTTAAATGTTTCTTTTACTCTATCAATATTTTTAGCTCCAAAATTATAACCTAAAATAGGTTGAGCTCCTAAAATAACTCCTACAATAATATTAATAACAATTGAAAATACTTTCATGGCAATACCAATTACAGCAATTGGAATATCAGCTCCATATTTACTTAAAGCCCCATATTTTGCTAACATAATATTACATACTAAAGAAATAATAACTATACTCATTTGAGTAATAAAAGTTGATATTCCTAATTTAACAATATTTTTAAAAATTTTGAAATTGATTTTAAAACTATTTATTGTTAATTTGAATGTTTTAGTTTTAGTATAATAAATAACTGATATTATAAATGAAGCAATTTGTCCAATAACTGTTGCTATTGCTGCTCCCTTAATACCCATATTTAAAGGAAAAATAAAAATTGGGTCTAAAATAATATTAATAATTGCTCCAACTAAAGTTGCAAGCATTGAAAAACCTGGTGAACCATCAGCTCTTATAACTGCGTTCATACTATTAGCAAGCATATAAATTGGTATTCCTAATAAAATAATTGTAAAATAATCTCTAGCTAAATTAATACTTTTAGAACTAGCTCCAAATAAAAATAATAAATTGTCTTTAAAAATAAAACCTAAAATTAAGAAAATAATACTAATAATAAAAGTTACTAAAATACTATTTCCTATTCCTTGATGACTATTTTCTGTATCACCTCGTCCTTGACAAAGTGATAAATAAGCTGCCGCTCCATCACCAAAACACCATGCAAATGCAACTGCTATAATGGTAATTGGATAAACAACTCCGGTTGCAGCATTACCTAAATAACCTAATGTACTATTACCTATAAATATTTGGTCTACTATATTATATAATGAACTAATAAGTAAAGATAAAATACAAGGTATAGAAAATTTTAATAATAATTTATTAATTTTCTCTTCTCCTAAAAATTTGTTGTTTTCTTGTTTTTCCATAAATTCTTCCTCCTCTATCTCTCCTTTTAAGGCAAAAAAAATATACGTAAAAACGTCTTGTTTTTACGCATATATATGCTGGAGCAGACTTATTAATTATATAACTTTTAAAAATTTTTTCAAGAAAGAAATTTAAAAAAATTAAATAAAAATTCTTGAAATTATATTGATTATTATATTAATTTTTAGCATAAATACAATTAATTATTCCAAAAATTATACATAAAATTCCTAAAATTGAAATATCTAATTGTGATATAAAATTGATAAAAAAGCAAATAAACATCATAACACCTGATATTAAGAAAAATGATTTGTTAGAAGATGCTAATAAAAGTAAAATACCTGCTGTTATTCCTAATACTCCAGGAATTGTATAAACAAAAATTGGAAATTCGAGATTTAGACTATTTTGAAAACCAGCTATTAAAACACAAAAACTTAAAATGATAAAAATAATTCCTACTATCATAGAATAAGTTTTATGATTTGTTGTTTTCTTAGTATCACTTGAAATATTTTCATAATTTTTTTCTTTATTCTTATTTACATAAACCCCACAATTTAAACAAACATCGGCTCCTTCTTTTAAAGGATGTCCGCAATTGGTACAAAATTTATTCATATTAACTCCTAATTATTTATACTATTTTTCTAGCATTTCTAAAATCATTTCTTCATTTAAAATTGGAATATTTAAACTTTTAGCTTTTTCATATTTACTTCCAGGGTTTTCACCTAAAACTAAATAATCTGTCTTTCGACTAACAGACTCAATAACTTTTCCTCCATTAGTTTCAATCATATTTTTAAGCTCGTCGCGTTTTATTTTTAAAGTTCCTGTAATAACAAAGCTTTTATCTTTAACTTTTTCATTATCAATTACTTTTCCTAAATATTTCATATTAAGTCCAAGATTTTCTAAATCATTAATTAACTTAATGTTGTTGCAATCATTTAGAAATTCAAATACACTTTTAGAAATTTCAAAACCTATTTCGGGTATACTATTTAAATCGTCAATACTTGCTTGCATTAAAGTTTTCATGTCAATAAACTTACGAGCAATAATCGTAGCTGTTTTTAAACCAACATGACGAATTCCTAAAGCAAACAATAATCTTTCTAAAGAATTTTTTTTGCTTTCTTCAATTTCCGTAAGTAAATTTTCAATACTTTTTTCACCATAACCTTCAAGTAACATTAATTCGTCTTTATATTTATCTAAATGATAAAAATCAGTAATTTCCTTAATAAAACCTAAGTTGTACATATCTTCAACAATTCTTTCTCCAAAGCCTGAAATATCCATAGCTCCTTTAGAAGCAAAATGAATAAGTGATTCAATGTGTCTAGCTGGACAACTTTTATTTGGACAATAATAATTACTATCTTTTTTAACTAATGCATGATTACAAATTGGACAGTTAGAAATCATTTTAAATGGTATTTCATTTCCTGTTCGTCTTTCTTTTTTTACACTTTCAACTCGAGGAATTACATCCCCTGCTTTAATAATTACAACATAATCTCCAATTCGAATATCTTTATCAAGAACATAATCTTCATTATGAAGAGTTGTTTTAGAAATAGTAGAACCCATAACATTAACTGGTTCTAAAATAGCATTTGGAGTTATTTGTCCCGTTCTACCAACTGTAAAAATAATATCTTTTAATTTTGTTACTACTTCTTCAGGTGGAAATTTATAGGCTGTTGCCCATTTAGGGTACTTAACTGTACTTCCTAATTTCATTTGGTCAAGAATATTATTAAGTTTTATTACTACTCCATCAATATCATAAGGTAATTGTTCACGAAGTGCTGTTTTTTCATTTATATATTCTAAAATACCAGATACTCCGGTTACTAATTTATTATTACTAGCATTTACAACAAACCCTAAATCTTTCATAAAATTAAGAGCTTCTAAATGAGAATTTAACCCAAAATCAAGAGGGTTAGGCAAATGATAAATAAATACATCTAATTTTCGTTTAGCAGCCACACTACTATCTAATTGTCTAATCGAACCACTGGCAAGATTTCTAGCATTTTTAAAAGGTTCTAACCCATCTTTTATACGTTCACGATTTAATTCATTAAGTGTTTTTTTACTAATATAAATTTCTCCACGAACTTCAATATCAAGAGGTTTAGGAAGTTTTAAAGGAATAGTCTTGATTGTTTTTACATTATCAGTTATATCTTCCCCTACTATTCCATCTCCTCTAGTAGCTGCATACTCTAAAATTCCTTTTTTATACTTTAAAGATACACTCAACCCATCTATTTTAAGTTCACAAACATACTTAGGGTTTATTATATTTTCTTTTCTAATTCGTCTATCAAAATTAATGATATCTTCTTCTGTAAAAACATTGGAAAGTGATAACATCGGAAGTTCATGTGTAATCTTTTTGAAACTTTCATTTACTTTACCACCAACACGTACCGTTGGAGAATTAGGACTTACATAATCAGGATACATTTCTTCAAGTTTGATTAATTCTTGCATTAATCTATCATATTCAGCATCACTTACACTAGGGTTATCTAAAGTATAATACTCATAGCCTAGTTGATTTAAAATATCAACTAATTCCTCCATCCGTTTTATATTATTATTCATATACTCTACCTTCTGCTTTTAATATATCTTGAAAATCTTCTTCAAAAGTCATTGATAAACTTGTAATACTTTCATTTAAACTTTCTTCAGTGTGAGGTCCTAATACTTGCCCATCAACATAATATATCATATAGTATTTATTATCATTAGTTAGTATACAAACAACATCACTATTATATTTAAACTTTTTAATTTGATAATCTAAATCGTCTATTTTAATAACTTCATTATCTTTATATAATTTTATATCATTATCAACACTTTTTATTTGATATCCATCATATAATTCATAATAAAAATCTTTCTTAGAATTACAACCGATTAAAAAGAAACAAATAAGTATTAAGAGTAGATATTTAATTTTATTTCCATAATTCATAAGGGTACTCTCCTTTTTCAATAAGATTATTAAGTTCTTTTACAACAAAATCCTTATCTTCTTTATAAGTAACACCTAACCATTTATCAACTGACTCTAAAACTTTAACTTTTTTACCATTTTTAATGGTTTCAAAGACAACATCTGGAATTAAATACTCACATTTTTCCAAATTATTTTTATTATTTTCAAGAAATTTTTTAAAACCACTTTCTAATATTTCAAAAATATCATTTCGAAAGCCAAAGAAATTCATAGAAACTAAATCTTCAGGGTTAACACTAAATTCTTCTCTTCCATCAAGTGGTGTAGCAATAATATCTATACCATCTTCTCTATTTTCTGGAACTTTAAATTCTAGAGAAGATTCAATTATATTAGTTAAGTAAGAGTTAAGACATTCACATACTCCTCGTTTAACACTTCCATTTCCTGACATAGTATTAATAACTTTAAAAGATACCATTGCATAATCATTATTATCTTCTTTAAAGAAATCATAAATTTTCTTATAAGCATCATATCCATAGAAATCGTCAGAATTAATCATAACAAAGTTTCCTTTGATAACATCCTTACAAGAAAGAATAGCATGAGCAGTTCCCCAAGGTTTAACACGATTACTTGGTACTTCAAATTCACTTGGAACATCATTTAAATCTTGGAAAACATATTCTACATCTATATGTCCTTCAATTCTTTTTCCAATTGTATCTCTAAATATTTCATAGTTTTCTTCTTTAATTATAAAAACTATTTTAGTAAACCCTGCTCTAATGGCATCATAAATTGAATAATCAATAATAAATTCTCCATTAGGACCAATTGGTTCAATTTGTTTAAGTCCTCCAAATCTTGAGCCCATTCCGGCTGCTAAAATTACTAAAGTCAAATCTTTTTTCATAAATCTATCACACCTTTCTTAAATTTTTATGACTATATACAAGAGTTTTAACTCCATAAGGTAATTTAAATGCTATTTTAAGTAACGTTCTTGATGGGTCCTTTTTATTTTCAATAACAGAAACTACTTTACCAGGTCCAAATGTATCATGATAAACAAAATCATTTACTTTATATGTAACTTCTGTATTATTGTATACTTCTTCTTGATTAATAACTTTTTTCTCTTCTGATTTTATATCTTCATCATTGAATATTACTTTAATTCCAACATTATCTAATAAGTCATCATCTATTTCACTAATAAATCTACTAACCGGGTTTATTTGCTCTTGTCCATATAATAATCTAATTCTTGCATTAGTTAAATACAATTTCTTTTTACATCTAGTAATAGCAACATAACAAAGTCGTCTTTCTTCTTCAATTTCTTCGTCATTCATTAAAGAATTAGTATGTGGAAATAAATTTTCTTCCATTCCAACTAGAAATACATAATCATATTCAAGTCCTTTAACTGCATGAATAGTCATTAAATTAACGGCATTTTTTTCTTCTTTAACCTCAGAATTATCAGTAATTAAACTAATATTTAAAAGAAAATCTTCTAAAGAAATAATACCTGTTTCTTCTTGAAATGCTAAAGCTACCGATTTAAATTCCTCTAAGTTTTCAAGTCTAACATCTGCTTCAAGTGATTTTTCACTTTCATATTCTTTTTTTATACCTGATTTATCTAATACTAAATCAATAAAATCAACTAAAGGTAATGTATCTTTCTTTTCACGAAGTTCATTAATTAAATTTTTAAATTGTAATTCTTTTCCAGATTTTATTGCATCAAATAAACTTACATTTTCTTCCATAGCTGTAATTGCTAAATTACTAATGGTTTTAGAACCTATTCCTCTTTTAGGAACATTAATAACTCTTTCCAAACTAACATCATCTAAAGGATTATGAATAATTCTTAAATAAGCTAATAAGTTTTTAATTTCCAAACGATTATAGAAATTAACTCCACCAATTATTTTGTAAGGAATATTGGCTTTTAATAACCCATCTTCAAATGTTCTTGATTGAGCATTAGTTCGATATAAAATAACAATATCTTTATAGGAAACACCATCATGCTCTAATTCTTTTATTTTATCTATAACAAAATTTACTTCGTCTAGTCCTGAACTAGCTCTATAATAACTTATTTTATCTCCAATATCTAAATTTGAAAACAAATTTTTCTCTTTACGATTAACATTATGACTAATAACACTATTAGCTGCTTTTAAAATAGTTTTAGTACTTCGATAATTCTCTTCTAGATTTATAATTTTAGTATTAGGATAATCTTTTTCAAAATTTAAAATATTTCGGTAATTAGCTCCTCTAAAACCATAAATTGCTTGGTCAACATCTCCAACACAACAAATATTTTTGTATTTACTTGCTAAAAGCTTAGTTAATTTATATTGAGCTTCATTTGTATCTTGATATTCGTCAATTAATATATATTTAAACTTTTCTTGATATTTTTCCAATATATCTTTTTTAGCTGTAAATAATTTAATTGGTAAAACTAATAAATCGTCAAAATCTAAAGAATTATTTTTATTTAAAGTATCTTCATACTTAGAATATACAGAAGAAACTACATCTTCAAAATCATTGAATGCTTGTCGTTTAAATTTTTCAGGAGTAATTAACTCATTTTTTAAACTACTTATTTTAGCTCTTATAGCTCTTGGGTTAAATTCAGTAGTATCAATATTTTTTTCCTTTAAGATTTTTTTAATAATAGTTAAAGAATCGTCACTATCAAAAATTACAAAGTTTTTATCATAACCAAGGTATTCAAAATTTTCTTTAATTATTCTAAGTCCAAAAGAATGAAAGGTTGAAATTTGCATAGTTTTAGCAAAATAACCAATTAAACTATAAATTCGACTTTTCATTTCTCCAGCAGCTTTATTGGTAAAAGTAATAGCCAAAATATTATCTGGGTCTACACCTTCTTCTATTAAATGAGCTATTCTAGTTGTTAAAACTCTCGTTTTCCCACTTCCAGCTCCAGCTAAAACTAATAAAGGCCCATTTTTGTATGTAACTGCTTCTAATTGTTGTTTGTTTAATTTATCTAATATATTCATAATTTCCCTCTATCCATGACCTAATATTATTTTATCAAATAACCAACTTAAAGTCCATTTAATAGTTAAATATTTACAAAAAAAATACGAATAATCGTACTTTTCTATTTTACATCTTGATATTCATAACCAACAAGTAATAAATTATCATTACTTGTATCTACTATATAGATATATTTATCAAATTTACTAAAATCTTCGTCTTTAATATTATCTTCTACAAATTTATAAGCATCATATGTTTCCATATCAATTTCTGAAGCAGCAAACAATAAATCTTCGTCTTTAATTTCTGAAGCAGCTTTCGCTCTACTATCAGTAAATTCAAAAGCTGGTCCCTCAGCTAAAAGACCAAAAACTTTAGCATAAGTTAAAGTATATAAATCACCATCTTCTTTAACACTTAAAAGTTTTGAATAAAATTCGTCAATTCTTAAACCACCATGTCCTCTAACAGTTTCATCGTATTCATATCGTTTATTTTCTTGATTATATTTTATATGACACTCATCTTTACCATCCCAAGTATCACACATTAAATCTTTATTTTCAAATTTAATTTCATTTTTAAAAATATTACTAAAATATGTTTTAAAGTTTTCTTCTGTTGGCTTAGAACTAAAACCTTCTTGTCCAATACTATCAAGGTAATGATAATATTCTTCTGGTAAAATTAACTTTTCATCATTAGTTAATGTATTAAAATCACTTACATTTTTAGTTAAACTATTAATAGTTGTTAAACGTAAATCTTCATATTTAGTATCAAAAGCTTTAGCAACTTCTAAACCATGTCCTGTAATACTTGCATCATAATGATAAATATTTGGAGTTGTTTCATTATCTTCAACTATATCAGTATTTTGATTATTATCTTTTTCTTCGTCAAATAAATGAGTTCCTCTTATATAAACAAATCCAACCGCACCAATTAATAAAACAATTAAGATTATTATCATAAAAACATAAAATGGCTTTTTCCCCTTACTCTTTTTTTCTTCTTCCATATCTATACTCCTTATTATAATTACATTATATTATAATTTAGTTTTATTTTCAAGATATTCAAACTTTATAAAATATCAAATGAATTTACTTTATAGTAATTGGACTTTTCATTAATTGTTTTAATTTTTTTCTTCGAATACCGTTTTTAAAATCATGAAATAGCTCTAATTCTACAACTTCCCAGATAAAAACCCATCCTCCAATTAAGAATATTTCGTCAAAAATACTTGTTTCTTCTAATAATCTAGACATAACTAAAAAGAAAAGACCTATGAAAAAATAAATAACTTGTATAATATTACCCCTTATTTTTTCATTACTTAACTTTTTATATTCCATTTTAAAACCTTCTTGAATTAAATTTTTAGCATCAAGTTTTGTCTTATTATTAATTAATATTTCAATCTTAGCATCATAATCTACTTTAAGAGATTTATCAATAATATATTTTATTAAATCTCTTGAGACAACATCTTTATTATATTTTTCTACTAAATCTTCTTTATTTTCAATATCTACTTCTATTATATTATTCATACTTCCTCCTAGAATAATTATAACATAATTTATTTATTTTTAAGATTTTTTATTATAATTCGATACCAAAAAATTTTGAAGCTATTTGTTTTCTTTCAGGATAATCTTTTTCTTTAATTATTTCCTCAAATTTTTCTTTTTCATAAGTAATAACTTTTTTTAATATTTCAACTGAATTATCTAATTCAATAATTGTATAATTAGTTATATTTCCTTTTACACAACCTGACGAACCAACATCAATTAATTTTTTATCATCAACTTCAATAGTAAAAGCATTATGTTCATGTCCTATAAAAATATAATCGGCTCCAATTCTTTTAATAACATCGTTTAAAGAATCTTTTAATACTGTTAAAAGTGTTGTACTATAAAATGGATATTTAATATTTTTATCTTTAATTAAAAAATGATTAAACAAAAGTTTATTATCATTATATTTACATTCAATGAATAAAGGACATTTTTCTAAAAATTCTTTTTCTTTTTCTCCTAAACTATTTTCAATGTATTTATAATGTTCTATTTGACTAGTATCAACAGTACAATCTATATTAAAACCAAATAAATAGCATAATTCATGATTTCCAAGAACTAATTTAATTTTATTTTCAATTATTAAATCTAAACATTCTTTACTTTGAGGTCCTAACCCTATTACATCACCTAAACAAATTATATCGTCTATATTTTCATTTTTTATATCTTCTAAAATTGTCTCTAAAGCTTCTAAATTTCCATGAATATCTGAAAAAACTACTATTCTCATCTAATTCACCTCTTTTATTTTATTATTACATAAACTTTTTAAATGTCTTTATTTTAATCTATATTTATAATATTTTCAATATTTTTTACTAAATTATTAGTTTTTATACCAAAATAAAAAAGAAAATATAGATTTTAAATAATTAATTTATTAAACTTAAAATTATATTAAAAAAGCATAAACTAGTTTTTCTAATTTATGCTTTTATTCTATTTTCTATTTACTTTCTATTTTCTTTAATTATTTCTTCTAATTCGTCATCAGATAAATTAGATATTTCCTTAATATCTTCTTTTGATAACCCTTTATGTAACATATTAATAACCATTTCTCTTTCTTTTTGGATAAGTCCTTCTTTTATCCCTTCTTCTTTTCCTTCAGCATGACTTGCTTCTCTTTCTTCTGCTATGATGCCGTTTAATATCATTTGCTCATCTTCTTCTTTACTTATATACCTTGTCCATAATTCGTCATCATTATTCATTCTTTCTACTCCTTTTCTTTATTTTTAAGAGTCCCTTTATTCTTTTTATTTATCTCCTTCCTAGAAGTTTTTTATCCTTCTATTATAATATACTCGATTTTTTCTCAATATCTTTAAAGTTATTAAAAATTTTTTAATTTTTTTACATATTTACATAAAAAAAGCATAAACTAGTTTTTTCTAATTTATGCTTTTATTCTATTTTCTATTTACTTTCTATTTTCTTCTAGAATTTCTTCTACTTGGTCTTTACTTAACCCACTAGCTGAACTTATTATATCTATACTTACACCACTATTATAGAAATTAATAACCATGTCTTTTTTAGCTTGTAATGTTCCTTGTTCCATTCCTTCTTCTTTTCCTTTAGTGTGACCTTCATTAAAACTTATCTCTTTTTCTTCTGCTATTATT
>CANQYO010000002.1 GCA_947628095.1 uncultured Bacilli bacterium
TCATTTTTTATTGATTATAAAAAGCAGATATTTCTATCCACTTTTATTTCTTTCCGGAAACTTTCGGAAGAACCTAAGTCTCTTTCATTCTTAGTTTTTTCATAATTCTTTACGGTCAATATTTTTTATAGTAAGTTCTTCATTACCTTTATCAACAAATCTAATCTCAAAACCACATTTTTCTGCGATTAAATTAAGAGTTTTAAAACTAGGTTCACGATAACCTGTTTCATAACCACTTAAAGTTGTATTAGAAATATTACATTCATTGGCTAACTCAGTTTGAGTTTTATTTGCTATTTTCCTCATAGTTTTTATAAATTTACCAATCATATAACATCATTTTAAGTATTGCATAAAAGATTATGTTTTTCTTAAATTTTCGCGATATGCGTAATTTCAAAAAATAAAATTTTAGCTATGATATTATGAATTTATAGAATAATGAAAGGATAAATATAATGAATAATATAGGCAAAAGAAAAATAGGGATAATAATAACAATAGTAGTAATGTTATTAACAGTCTTTGGAGTAACATATGCATTTGTGAATTTTACTTTAAATGGTAATGAAAATTCTGTTCTTGTAACAGGAGATATCTACATGAACTATACCGAAACTAACCAAATAAATTTAACAGATGCAGTTCCAATGGATAAAGATGCAGCATTGAAATTAAGTGACAATGTATTTAATTTTACAATAACAGGTAAAAACCAAAGTTCAAAAGACATCTATTATGGAATAAGTATAGTATATGGAGAAGAACAAAAAAGTAAAACCAGACTAAAAGACGAGGACATAGATGTCTATCTAACAAGTGGAGAAGATGTGTTAGTAAATGCCAATAGATACAAGACTTTAAATGATACAAGAATATGGGCAGAGAAAATAGGTGCTAATACAGAAAACTATACAAAAGAATATTCATTAAGATTATGGGTAGACGAGAGTGTAATAATATCAGATACAGATGCAAATAAAGATTATACCCAAGATGTATGGAACAATAGTTATGCTAGTTTTAAAGTCAAAGTAGATGGAAACTTAAATGAAATGAATGTACCACTTGAAGTAGATTATCAAAATTCTTATTATGAAAATGGTAAAACTTATTTCATGATAAGTATAAGTAATTACTTAAACCCAAGTGAAAAAGGAATAAGACTTACAAGTTCTGATATTATGAAGCTTGATATAACAACAAGTAACAAAGATGTAGTTTTCACATATCAAGACGATGCAGGAAATAAAAGTGAAGATGGTCAAAATTTATCAAGTATCAGTCAAACTTACTCATTTGAAGAAAATAAAAAAGTAAAGATGCAAGTATTTGTAAGTTCTAAAAATGATATTGACTTAAAAGCTGATATAAATATAAAATTAAGTAAAAATGATACAGAAACTTATGAGATATTAAAATACATGCATATAAAAGGAGCAAAAGATTATTGTAAAAATAATGGTTTCTCTAATTTTGCAGATTGTTTACTAGTTTCAGAACAATTAAGTAATACAGTAGAAGAAGCTAAAGAAGAAATAACTAAAAAAGGAAATGCTGATACTAGTAAAACAGCACCTGAAATAACATATGTAGCAACAGCTGAAACACCTGGAGCAACAGTTCCTCAAAATACTGCTTATGTTTTTGCTTATGCTGATAGTGCAACTTTTAATACGAATAATGGAACATTTACATTAACTGGAAATTTAAAAGAAAATCAAAGTTTAAGTGATGCCATGAATGGAAAGTGGACTTGTGGTGCAACTAATAATAATGTAACAAATTGTCCTACCATTTATCATATAACATCAATGGAAGGAAATACAATAAAGAGTGCAAGTAGTAGAACATATCAAATTACAAATGCCATAGAAAGTGAAGTTGGGTTATATGAAACAGAAGATAATGATGGTGACAGTTTTTATTATCGAGGAGATGTAAAAAATAACAATGTTAAATTTGCAGGTTTTTATTGGAAAATAATAAGAATAAATGGAGATGGTTCTATTAGATTAATTTATAATGGAACAAAAGAAAATTCTAATGGTTATGATGCTTCATCTGTAACAGGAGCAGGAGTAGCATATAATGAAAGATATGCAGACCCAGTCTATGTTGGTTATATGTATGGAGATAGTTTTAGTGAAACTCCAGTTAAAAGTAAAATAACAGCAGATTACGGAGATATGCAAGCAAATACAAAATATTATTTTGGAACAGGCTATATACCTGATGCTAGTACTAAAACATTTAAGTTAAGTGGTGCTGATTATCAAGGTACATTTACCGAATGGAATAGTAATAATAAATTAAGTGAAGGTTATAAATATACTTGTAAGCAAACAACAGCAGATGGAACATGTCAATTTTTAATGGAAATAATAAAATTTAATAATGCAACTTCAGTTACAACGTATTTTTGGACATATGGTTCAACAAGTTATGCAAATGCAAGACTTGATACAGTAAGTAGTAATGCAAAAAAACAGTTAGAAAATTGGTATATAACAAAATTTTCAGAAACAAATGAAGCTGGAAAAAAGGCATACGAATATGTAGAAACAAACGCCACATTTTGTAATGATAGAAGCTTCTCAAGTGGAGATGGTTATACAACAACTCCTACAACCTATTATGGAGCATATGATAGAAATGTAAATAAAAAAGCAGCAAGCTTAGTTTGCCCAACAGATGCTGACTTGTTTAGTGCAAGTGGAGCTAAAAATGGTAATAAAAAACTTGCTCAGCCAATTGGTTTAATAACAGCCGACGAAGTAGCATTAGCAGGAGGTTTATATAACACCAAAAATGAAAGGTATTTTCTATATACAGGACAAATTTTTTGGACAATGTCACCTTTCGATTTCTATACTTGGCGTGCTCATGCCAGTGTGTTTGATATTCGTGAAGCTGGTGAATTTCATACTGGACATGTTCCTTGGACCGCTCCAGGCTTACGTGCAGTTATAAATCTAAAAAAAGAAGTATTATTAAATGATGGAAATGGTACAATGGACGACCCATATACTGTTAAACTTGCTTAGGTAATGAATGAGAATAATAAGAATGAAAAAAAATAAAAGAAAATAGAGTTAATACATGGAACATTTTTCATGTATTTTTCTATGTAAATCTATAAAAAATTGCTTTTAAATTTATTTTAACCTTAACATATAATATGATATAATGAATTTAGGTGATAAAATGCGAGTTATTATAAGTGCTGGAGGAACAGGAGGTCATATTTATCCTGCTCTTAGTATCATTAATAAAATAAAAGAAGAAAGTCCTAAAAGTGAATTTTTATATATCGGAACAACAAATCGTATGGAGCATACAATAATACCAGAGAAAAATATTCCATATCTTGGAATAGAAATGATTGGATTGAGTAAAAATCCTATTAAATGCATAAAAAGTATTAGACTTCTTTTTAAAGCTAATTCAATAGTTCGAAAAGAAATAAAAAAGTTTAATCCTGATATTGTGATTGGAGCCGGTGGTTATGTTACATTTCCCGTTATATATATAGCTAAAAAATTAGGTTATAAAACATTCATTCATGAACAAAATTCAATTCCTGGAAAATCTAATCGAATTTTAGCAAAATATGCAGATAAAATTGCTGTTAGTTTACCTGGAAGTTTAGAATATTTTCCTAAAGATAAAGCAGTTTTAACTGGAAACCCTAGAAGTAGTGAAGTTCTTGAAGCTAAAGAGATTAATAAACAAGAATTAGGATTTAATGAAAATAAAAAGTTAGTTTTAATAGTCATGGGGTCTCTTGGTTCAATGACAATAAATAATGAGTTAAAAAAAATATGTACAGAATTTGAAAAAAGGCCATATGAAGTTTTAATTGTAACTGGTGATAATTATTATAATGAATTTAAAGATTTAAAATTATCTAACGTTAAATTTGTTCCTTTTTTAAATAATATGTTGAATGTTTTAAAAATATGTGATTTAATAGTAACTCGAGCCGGAGCTTCAACGATAGCTGAAGTCACGACAATTGGTTTACCTTGTATTTTGGTACCTAGTCCTTATGTTGCTAATAACCATCAATATTATAATGCATTAGAACTTGTTAATAATAAAGCAGGACTGTTATTAGAAGAAAAAGATTTTAATTACCAAAACTTACTTGAAAAAATAGATATTGTATTTAATAACGAAAAGTTGTATAATGAAATGCATATTAATTCTTTGAAATTAGGTAATCCAAATAGCAATGATAATATTTATCAGTTGATTTTGGAATTGGTAGGTCGAGAATATGGAAAAAATAATAAATGAAATAATGTCTAAAAAGATAGGAGATATTATTGTTGATGCTAAGTTATCTAAATTTACAACTTATAAAGTAGGGGGAACTGCTAAGCTTTTAGTTTATCCTAAAAATGTTGATAAGTTAGTAGAATTGATGGAAATAATTTTAAGAGAAGATATAAAATACTTTATTTTAGGAAATGGAAGTAATGTTTTATTCAGCGATAAAGTTTATGATGGAATTATTATTAAATTAGATAACTTTGACGATATAGAAATAACAGATAATATGGTTAGAGTTGGAGCAGGATATAATTTAATTAAACTTGCTAATGAAGTTGCTAAACTTGGTCTTTCAGGACTTGAATTTGCATCAGGTATTCCTGGAACAGTAGGTGGAGCAGTTTTTATGAATGCTGGGGCTTACCAAAGTGAAATGAAAAGTGTTATTAACAGTGTATATGTTTTAACACCAGATTTAAAAGTAATAACTTTAACTAATGAAGAAATGAAGTTTAAATATCGTGAAAGTTTTATTCAAAATCATAAAGGTTATATATGTTTAGGGGTAATTCTTAAATTAGGATATGGTAAAAAAGAAGAATTACAAGAAATAATTCGTGATAGAAAGCTTCAAAGAAAGAGAACTCAACCTCTTGAATACCCTACAGCTGGTAGTGTTTTTAGAAACCCTCGTGGTATGTTTGCAGGAAGTTTAATCGAAAATTTAAATTTAAAAGGTTATAAAATAGGTGGAGCTAAAATAAGTGAAAAGCATGCTAATTTTATAATTAATACAGGAACAGCAACGGCTAAAGATATCAAAGATATAATAGATGTTATAAAAAAGAAAGTTAAAAAAGAATATGGAATAGCTTTAAGAGTTGAACAAAGATTAGTAAATTGGGACGATTAATATGAAAAGTAAAAAGAGTAAAAAGCTTGGTAAAATTTTAATTATATTATTAATAATAGGTCTTTTGGCTTGTTATCTTTTTACTATACATATTAAAAATATTTATATAAAGGGTAATAATTTATTATCAGACCAAGAAATAATTGAACTTGCTGGAATTGAAGATTATCCTAGACTATTTGCAATTTCAAGTTCCAATATTGTTTCTAAAATAAAAGTTAGTCCTTATGTTGAAAGTGTTAAAATTACTAAAAATCTTTTGGGAAGAATTGATATAAATATAAAAGAATATAATATATTATTAAAGAATGAAATAGATAACACAATTTATTTATCGAGTTTAGAACAACTTTCAAATGAAAGTAATGTTGTAGGAATTCCAACTTTGATTAATGATGTTCCTGAAGATATTTTGAAGGCATTTTTAAAGAAATTAAATACTATTGATAAAGATGTTATTAGTAAAATTTCTGAAATTGAATATTCACCTAATAATTATGATAAGGATTTATTTCTATTTTATATGAATGATGGTAATTATGTTTATATAACAACAACAAGACTTAATAATATTTCAAAATATGATGAAGTTTTAGCATCTTTAGATGGAAAAAAAGGCATATTATATTTAGATAGTGGTAATCATTTTCAAGTTTTAAATTAATAAATTTAAGTTTTAATTAGAAAGTATTTAAGGAAAGTTAAACGACTTTTCTTTTTTTATGATATAATTATAATGGTGTTAGATATGTATGATATTAGTTTAGATAATTTTCAAGGACCAATGGATTTACTTTTACATTTAATTAAAATTAAAAAAATGAATATTCTTGATATTAAATTAGAAGTTATAATTGATGAGTATTTAAATTATATAAAAAAATTAGAAGATATGAACTTAAATATTGCAAGTAGTTATTTAGTCATGGCTTCTGAATTAATAGAAATAAAATCACGAATGCTTTTACCGACTAAAGAAGAAGAGGGAGAGGAAGAAGATTTAAAAGAAAATTTAGTTAATCGATTAATTGAATATGAAAAATATAAAAATATGGTACCAGAATTTCGAAGATTAGAAGACGAAAGAAGTAATTTTTTAACAAAAAGTCCTTCAAGTATCTTAGAATTTAAAGAAGATACTAATTATAAAAGTGATTTAACTATGGAAGATTTAATCAGTGCTTATAAGAAGTTTTTAGAAAGAATAGAAGAAGAAAAACCAATTAATACTAAGATTACTAAAAAGGAAATATCAGTTCATGACCAAATAACAAAGATTAGAGAGAAATTTAAATTTCAAAAGCGAATTAATTTTCTTGATTTATTTGAAAGTTTTAAAAAAGATTATGTAATAGCTAATTTTTTAGCTATTCTTGAAATGTCTAGTAAAAGAGAAATTAAAATTATTCAAGATAAAAATTTTGATAATATTATATGTGAGGTAATAGAATGAATTTAAAAGGTGTTTTAGAGGGAATTTTATTTGTTGTAGGTGATGATGGGGCTACAATTGAAGAACTTACAGATATTTTAGAAATAAGTGAGGAAGAATTAAAGAATTTAATTTTAGATTTAAAAAAAGATTATGAAAGTCTTGATAGAGGAATAAGAATTAGTATTTTAGGTGATGCTTTTAAATTAACAACTAAAAGTGAGCATAAAAAATATTATGAAAAGTTATTACAAAATGAGGAAAATAATACATTGTCGAATTCTGCAATTGAGACGTTAGCTATAATTGCTTATAATGAACCAATTACAAGAGTTGAAGTTGACGAGATAAGAGGTGTTTCAAGTGGTTTTTTAATTCGAAAGTTAGTTGCTAAAGGACTTATTAAAGAAGTTGGTAAGAGTGATTTACCAGGACGTCCTATTTTATATAAAACAACTAGTGATTTTTTAGATTATTTTAATATGAAATCACTTGAAGATTTACCAAAGATTGAAGAAATTAAAGAAGTAATTGACGATATTGATTTATATGATTCTAAATATCAAGAAGAAGAGATAATATAATTTTATCCACAATTTTGTTGATAAAATATTTATATTTTTAAAAATATTCACAAAATTGTTAATAATTTTAAATAACGACATTTAAGTTAGCAATTTTGATTAAAAAAAAGTGCGTTTGAAATTCTAAAATTTTTAGTAAGCTTTTTAATTGTCAATTTAATTGTATATAATTTAAAAATAAGATATAATTAATTTAGATAAAGGAAGTGTTAAAGTGAGTAAAGTTGATGTTGTTTTAGGAAGTTTTTATGGAGATGAAGGAAAAGGAAAAATAATTGATTATTTAGGGTTACATGCTGATGTTGCATTAAGAGCAACTGGTGGAAATAATGCTGGACATTCAATTGAAGTTGATAATGAAAAGTATGTTTTTCATTTAATTCCATCTGGTATTTTAAATAAAGGAACTTTAGCAATTATTGGAAATGGAGTAGTAATTGACCCTAAAGTTTTAATTTCGGAAATTGAAAATTTAAAAGAAAAAGGTAAAGATGTTTCTAAACTTCGTATTAGTACAAAAGCACATGTAATATTTCCATATCATATCGAAATGGATAAAATGTTAGAAGAAAATAGGGGAAGTAAAAAAATTGGAACAACTGCAAGAGGAATAGGACCTTGTTATTGTGATAAATATGAAAGATGTGGAATTAGAGTAGAAGATTTGTATTCTAAAAAATTTAAAGAATTATTAAAAACCAATGTTGAAAATAAAAATAGAATATTTAAATTATATAATCATGAAACTGTTTCATTTGAAGAAATTTATAAAGAATATTTAGAATATGCTAAGTATTTAAAAGAATATGTATGTGATACAACAATTTTAATTCATGATTTAATAAAACAAGGAAAGAAAATTATTTGTGAAGGAGCTCAAGCAACATTACTTGATATAGATTTTGGAAGTTATCCATATGTTACAAGTTCTAATCCAACAATTGGAGGAATTATAACGGGAAGTGGTATAAATGCTCATGATATTGGAGAAGTATATGGAGTTATGAAAGCATATTCATCACGAGTTGGAGCAGGTCCTTATGTAACGGAAGAAGATAATGCAACGGGAGATTTAATAAGAGAACTTGGACATGAATATGGGGCAACTACTAAAAGACCAAGGAGATGTGGTTATTTAGATTTAGTAGCTTTAAAATATGCTGTTTTGGTTAATGGAATTACGGCTCTTTGTATGAATCATTTAGATACGGTTGGAAAACTAGATAAAATAAAATTATGTGTTGCTTATAAAAGAGGAAGAAAAATAACGGAAGAGTTTACAACCAATGAGGAAGAATTACTTAAAAGTACTCCAGTATATGAAGAATTTGAAGGTAATTTTCCTGATATAAGTAAAATAAGAAGACGTGAAGATTTACCAAAAAAAGCTTTAAAATATATTGAAAGAATAGAAGAATATGTTGGAATTCCAATTAAATTTATTGGGGTTGGAGCTGGACGTGACGAAATGATTTGTGAGGAGTGTTATGAAAAAGTTAATTAGTATTTTAGTAATTGTTTTATTAGTAACTGGTTGTAAAAATATTTTTGTTAGAGAAAATGCTAAACCTTTAACTGGAAAATATAATGTTGCAATGGAAGTTGTTGATTATGGAACGATAAAGTTAGAATTAGATGCTGATGCTGCTCCAATTACAGTTACCAATTTTATAAATTTAGTTAAATCAGGTTTTTATGATGGTTTAACTTTTCATAGAATTGCACCAGGGTTTGTAATTCAAGGAGGAGACCCAGAACGTAATGGAACAGGTGGCTCTCAAAATACAATTAAAGGAGAATTTTTAGAAAATGGTTATGATAACCCAATTTCACATGAAAGAGGAGTTATTTCAATGGCAAGAAGTAATGATTACAATAGTGCTTCAAGTCAGTTCTTTATTGTTTTAGATGATGCTGCTAAAGGTTCATTAGATGGTATGTATGCTGCATTTGGACATGTAACAGAAGGTATGGATGTTGTTGATAAATTAGCAACTCTTGCAACTTCTGATACAACTTTAGAAATGGATAAACAACCGGTTATAAAATCAATTAAAGTAATTGAAGATGAATAGTTATTAACAATTTTGTTGATAACTTTTTTTAAATACTTTTTTTATGTGCATAATATGTCTAAAAGTTATTACAAATATATTAATCCCCATGCTAATTAATAAAGAATAAAGACCAATTCCTTTTATAAAACTTAGTATGAATAAACTAACAGTTTTAAAAATAATTCCTATAAAATTATCATACATAACTTCTTTAGATTTTCCAATAGCTTGAAGAAAGGCTGCTAGAGGGGCTTCAATATAAAAGAGTATAAAAATAAAAGCGGTTTTTCTTATATAGAGACTACCATGAATAGTTTTATAAAGAAAATTTAAAAATATTTTAGGAAATATAATTATAAAAATAGTAGATGGAATGCCTATTAATAAAGAGAAAAATAAAGCTTCATATAATTTTTTCTTTATATATTTATAGTTACCTTTAGTATATTCTTTAGAAACAACTGGTAAAAGAGCACTGCTAATAGCATTCGTGAAGAAACCGGGTAAAAGAAGAATTGGCATGACAAAGCCATTTATGACTCCATATTCTTGGACAATATAATTAGTTGAATAACCATTTAAAGATAAAACATATGTTAAGATTATCGGCTCAAAGAAATAAGAAATTGTGCCAATTATTCTCGTTGCTGTTGTTGGAAGAGCTACTTCTAAAACATTTTTAGAACTTTTTAAATTTGGTTTTAAGTCGTGTTTTGTAATTTTAAATTTTTTAGGTAAAAAGAAAATTAAAACTAAACTTGAGATAAGTTCTGATAAAACGTTTATTAAAATTAAAGAAGTAGTTGTAAAAATTAGTCCAAATTGTTTAAGTTTAGGAAGAATTAAAATCATGAATAAAAGTCTTACGATTTGTTCTGAAATATTACTAATAACGTGGGGTAACATTTTTTCTTTTCCAAAAAAGAAACCTCTTAAAATACTTGATAAACTATCAAATGGTAAAACTAAACTAATAGCTAAAATTGGTAAATAAGCATTTGGTTCTTTTAGTAAATTAAAAGCAATAAAATGACTAGTAAATATTAGAAAAATAGTTAATATAATATTAATAAAGATTGAAATAGGAAGAATTCCAAAAAGAATTTTTTTACTTGGAATTTTTGATTCACTTACAACTTTAGAAATACCAGTTGAAAAACCTAATTGACTTATAGCCATCATTAAAGAAAAAGTTGGCATTATTAACATATATAAACTAATAACTTCAAGGCTTGAATTTCTAGTCATAAGAACTCTAATTAAAATGCCTAATAATTTTGTTAATAAACCACCTATCATTAAAATAATTGTGCTTTTAATAAATGTTTCTTTTTTCATACTAAACTATATGTTTTTTAAAATATTTTAGAAAAAGAATATATTTTAAATTTTTTTATGATATACTTAATATAAAGGAGTGTATAAAAATGAAATTAATAGAAGTATTTATATTGGGAGTTGTTCAAGGAATTGCGGAGTTTTTACCAATTTCATCAAGTGCTCATTTGATTATTTTTAGAGATATTTTTGGTGTGGGCTCATTTTTAACAGGTGAGTTTGAAATGAGTTTTGATATAGCTCTTCATTTTGGAACTTTGTTAGCAATTTTAGTTTTTTTCTTTAAAGATTTTTTACGTATGTTTAAAGATGGTTTTACTAAAGGAGTAAAAACTACTGATGGAAAAATTCTTTGGTATGTAGCAGCAGCAACAATTCCAGCTGCTATTGTTGGAGTTTTGTTTGAAGATATAGTTGATGAGTATTTCAGGAGTAATTATGTATTAATTTGTCTTGCTTTAGCACTTATGGGAATTATTATTTATTTGTGTGATAAGAAAAGTAAACAAACTAAAACTTTTAAAGATATGACATTAAAGGATGCTATTATTATAGGATGTAGTCAAGTATGTGCTTTAATTCCAGGTTTTTCAAGAAGTGGGACTACAATTGCAGCTAGTCGTGTTTTAAAATTAAAAAGAGAGGATGCGGCTAAGTTTTCATTTTATCTATCAGCTCCTGTAGTGGCTGGGGCAGTTTTAATTAAAGTTTTAAAAGGAGATATGATATCACTTATTACATTTAATCCAGTAGCTTTTGTTGTTGGTGTTATTGTATCATTTGTATCAGGACTTTTATGTATCAAATTTTTACTTCAATATATTAAAAAACATGATTATGATATTTTTATGTGGTATCGTTTAGGAATAGCTTTGATAGCTTTAATAGTATTGTTATTTAAATAAAAATACTAATAGTTGTATTAAAAAATTTTTTCGAATAACAAAAACTAGAAAAAAAATTTAATTATAAATTTAAAAAACATTGATTTTCTTTTCTTTTTTTGTTATCATTTAAATATAGTAAGTAGAATAGATTGGGAGATGGATTTTTTTATGGGAAATTTTGATTTTAAATGGTTAACAACAATTCCGGGAATATTAACACTTTTAGGAATTTTATTAATAATAATATCAATTGTAATATTTATATCATCTTTAAAAGGTGGAAAGAAGAAAGAAGAGGCTAAAGAGGCAAATACAGAAACTGCCATTCCAGATGCTTCAGCTCCTGTTGCTGAAACAAAGACTGAAGCTAGTACTAAAGCCCCTGTAGAACCTCAAACAGTAGCACCAGTTCCACCTGTTGCTGAAGCACAGCCAGCTGAAGTAAAACCTGTTGAGGTTAATGCTGTAAATGTTGCAGCAGAACCAGCAGCAGTTGTTACACCAACTGTAAATGTAACACCTGAAGTTAAACCAGTTGAAGTAGCACCAATTAATGTTGCTCCAGCTGCACCAACACCAGCACCAGAAGTTTCACCAGTTGCTGAAGCTAGTGCACCAGCTACCCCAGCTCCTACATTAGCAACACCAATTAATATCGTTCCAGTAGAGCCAACAGTAGCACCAGTTCCACCTGTTGTTGAACCACCAGTTGCACCTGCACCTATAACGGAGGCAAGTACACCAATTAATATAGCTCCAGTAGAGCCTGCAGTACCTGTTCCTCCAGTTAATACAGAACCTGCACCAGCTCCTACGACATTACCTTATGGTGGAGTTAGTCCAGCTGTAACAACACCAGTTACTTCTGAACCTCAAAACAAAGTAATTTATGGTGGAGCAGACCCATTAGCAGGAACCGGAGTAGTGCCACAAGTTGGAACTGAAACTAAAAAGCCAGAAGATATTGAATCATTATAGAAAGGACTGAATTTTATGGGTTTCAACATAGTAGATGTTATTATAGTACTATATATAATTATTAGTGGAATCGTTGGTTTTAAAAGAGGAGTATTAAAAGAATTAGTAATTTGTTTAGGAACAATTGCTCTCTTTTTTCTAGCATATAAATTAAAAGACCCTATTGGTGAATTCTTACTTTTAAGAATGCCAATGTTTGATTTTCCAAATTTATTCACAGGGGTTAGAACTTTAAATATTTTAGTATATCAACTTTTAGCTTTTGTTATTGTACTTGCTGTTTTATTAATTGTTTATAATTTAATTCTTTCACTTACAGGACTTTTTGAGAAATTTTTAAAGTTTACAGTAATTCTTGGAATTCCATCAAAGATATTAGGTTTTGTTGTTGGTCTTCTTGAGGGTTATGTTGTAGCATTTGTAATTTTATTCTTTTTAAGTCAACCAGCTTTTAGTTTTGAATACTTTATGAACAGTAAACTTTCTAATGTAATTTTAAATTCTTCTCCAGGGTTAACTAACTTTACAAGTGATACAGTTGAGCTTATTGGAGAAGTATATGAATTAAAAGACGAGAAAAATACTGATGTAGTCAATGCCAAAAGTTTAGATTTAATGCTTGAAAAGGGTGTAGTAAGATATGAACTTGCAAATGAATTATATAAAAGAGGAAAACTTAACTTTGATGGTATTGAAGTAGTATTAGCTAAATATAAGGACAAAAAATGATAAAATATTTGAAAAGTGATTTTGATAAAGAAATTGAAAATAAAAAAATTTTAGTAGATTTTTATGCTGATTGGTGTGGACCTTGTAAAATGTTAACTTCAACTCTTGAAGAAATTGAAGATAAAATTGATATTGATATTTTAAAAGTTGATGTTGATAAATTTCAAGATATTGCCATTCGTTATAATGTATATAGTATTCCTAATATTTCAGTTTTCGATTCTGGAAAACTTATTAAGAATCATGTTGGTTACATGACGTCTTTAGAATTATTAGATTTTTTAAAGAAATAGTTTAAACTATTTCTTTTTATTAATTTCTCGTAATTTTTTCTTTTATTGTTAATATAATATAGTGGAGGTAATATTCATGGAAACGCTTAAAGTAAGTAGTAAATCTAACCCAAGTAGTGTTGCAGGTGCACTTGCAAATGTATTTAAAGATAAAACAAGTGTAGAAATTCAAGCAGTTGGAGCTGGTGCTATTAATCAAGCAATTAAAGCAATTGCTATTGCTAGAGGTTTTGTTGCTCCAAGTGGGAAAAATTTAATTTGTACTCCGGCTTTTCAAGATATTTCAATTGAAGGTGAGGAAAGAACAGCAATTAAATTAATAGTAGAGACAAGATAGTCTCTTTTATTTTAAAAAGAGGTTTTTAAACCTCTTTATTCTGTATAAGTATCATTTAAACATCTAAGTGCTAAAACACAGTCAAGATTAATTGTAAAGAAATTATTAGTTGAAATATAAGGTACTAAGCCAGTTGTATTTTCAGGGTTAGGTGCTAAAATTTCAAATGTTGCACAGTTAGAATCAACTTTAAAAATTTTGAATACAGTACTTTCACCAGTTGTTCCATTTAAATTATATGGCATTGACCAAAGAGAAGAATTGCAACATGTATATAAAGTAATAGGTCTTGTGTTAAAAATTAAGCCATTATTTATATTAGGACCTAAACAAGGTCTATCACATCCAGTTGAATCTAAGTTAGTATTTTCTGCATCTTTTTGAAGTTCTAAAATAAATTGTAAAATTTTACTTATACTTTTTTCATCACAAAAGTTATTATTAACTAAATTTTCCATAAATCTCCTTTCTAAATGTTATTAACAATAGTATCATTTAGACATCTTATTGCACATACACAATCTAAATTAATAGTTGCATAAGTATTAGTATTTTCATAAGTTGTATTACCATTTGCATCTGTTGTACTATTCAATAAAAGTACACCAACACTATCATTAGTTACACTTTCAACTCGATATACATTAGTAGTCTCGGAAGTTCCACTTGCATTAGTATAATCTAAAGTAATAGGCGAATTATCACATTTATACAACATTATAGGTCTAGTATTAAAACATAAAAAATTAGCATTAGGACCTAAATATGGTTTGGTACAACTAGTATCTTCACAATTCGTTTTTTCTGCATTGTTTTGAAGAACTTTAATAACGTTTAAAATTTTAGCTAAACAATTATCTAGATTATTATTCATAAACTCACTCCTTTTTATCTCTAATATAAAGTATGAATTTATATTAAAAAAGTGTTGTACTAATACCTAGAAATCAGTATTTAAAAAGAAAATTAAAAAAAATAAATAAATTTACTATTTTTTTAAGATATATGATATAATAAATAATATAGAATAATAGGAGGTATTATGAAGTGTGTTAAATTAAAGGGAGTTCGTGATTTACAAATAGCAACAATTAAAAAGCCAGTTTCAGTTAATGGAAGTGTTATAATTCGAGTAAAAGCTTGTGGTATATGTGGTTCAGACTTACATTATTTTGAAGGAGGAAATCCTCTTGAACTTATTTTAGGACACGAATTTTCAGGAGTAGTTGTTGACCCTGGAAGCAGAAGAGATTTACGTGTTGGTGATAGAGTAACAGGACTTCCAATTTCTCCTTGTATGAAATGTGAAGCTTGTAAAACTGGAAATATTCAATATTGTCCTGATACTTGGACAAATGGAGTAGGTTTATCTTTAACTAATTCAGGTGGCTATGCTGAATATTTAAGTTGTCGAGCTGATATGGTAAAGAAACTTCCTGATAAAGTTACATTTTATGGAGCAACTCTTGTTGAGCCTTCAGCAGTATCTCTTCATGCTGTTAATTTAGCTAATGTAAAAGTTGGAGACAAAGTTTTAATTATTGGTGGGGGAATAATTGGAATGATGGCTGCTGAATTTGCTAGATTAAATGGAGCAAGTTATATTGCTATTATGGAAACTAATTTAAAAAGAGGAAAGAAAGCATTACGTTATGGTTCAGTTAAAGAATTATTTAATGCTAACGATAAAGATGTTGTTAATAAAGCATTGAAGAAATCTAAAGGTGGCTTTGATAAAGTAATTGAATGTTGTGGAAATCAATATGCTGTATCTGAGGCTATTATGACAGTTAAACCAGGTGGAACAGTTGTTTTAGTTGGTGTTTCAAATGGAAATATTAGTATTCCGGTTGTAGCAGGAGTTATGAAAGAAATTAATATGCAAGGTGCTATTGCTTATACTGAAAAAGAATTTGAAACTTGTATTGAATTAATTGAAAAGAAAGTTATCAATGTTGAAAAATATATAGATAGTAAAATAGGACTTGATAAAGTTCAAGATGCCTTTGTAGACCTTACAAGTGGAAATACTGATAAGGTAAAAATAATTATAAAACCATAAAAAAAATTATTAACAATTTTGTTAATAACTTTTTTTTATTTATTTTCGTCTAAAGATTTAGTTTTTTCAGAATTTTTTAAATAATTACCAATTTCTTCCCAAGAATTTATTTCTTTAAAAGATAAAATATTATCTATTTCCTTAATTAAGTCTTGAACAGCATCTGAAACATTTATATAGTATTCTGGTCTAATACTACCTGGAAAAATATATTTAGGCATACCATAAGATTCAAATTTTTCAGTTAAATCAAGAGTATTTGGTAGTCTTTTATTAGGCTTATCATAACGACCGTTTAGATAAATAAATTTTATTTCGTCAAAGTCAGGTAAATAATAAACAAGTTCATAATTATGGTCATATTCATCATCTGGCATAGGTAAGCTTTCGTCTACTACAAACATTAATATTGGAAGTTCAGAAGTATGTTCAAGTTCATAAGCTTTTTTTAAAACTTCTAATTTCTTTTTTTCTATAACTAATCTTTGCATTTGCTCTTTGATTTCTTGATTTAATTTTTGTAATCTATTGATTTTGTCAAATCTATTCATAAAAACCTCCACAGGGTTTATATTATAGCATTTTTTCTAATATTTACAATGTTATTTTAAACGATTATTGTTTTCTAACCATTCTATAGTATCTTTTAAGGTATCTTTTAAATCTCTATTTTTAAAATTTAATTCTTTTTTGGCTTTTTCATTGGAAAAATTAGCATTAGTATTTACTGTATAAAGTGAATATTTAGTATATAAAGGAGGTTGTTTTCTTAATTCATAATATTTTTCTGACAGAGGAGCAGTAAGTTTAGCTAGCCACATTGGTAAAATAGTTTTGATTTTTTTAATATTTTTAATTTCACTTATTAAGTCAAGAAGGTCTTTTATTGAAATATATTTGTTAGAAAGAATATAACATTCACCTTTTTTGCCTTCAATTGCAGCATTTATTACTCCATCAGCTACATCTCTTACATCTACAAAGTCATATCCACCGTTAACACAAGCTTTTAATCTTCCTGTTGTAAAGTCAATTATTAATTGAGTTAGGTGAGTATTTCCAAAGTCATATGGACCTATTATTCCTGATGGATGAACAATACAAGCATTTAGTCCTTTTTCTTTTACCATTTTTAATACGTATTTAGCCGTTTCAGCTTTTGTTTTAGCATATAAACCTTCGACTTTGTCAGGATTAAAATCAGTTATTTCTGTTATAATATTTCCTTTTTCTTTTTCTGGAATAGCATGAACACTACTAATGTATACTAATTTAGCATTATGCTCTAAAACTTTATCTATAATATTTTTAGTACCACCTACATTTACATCATAGACCATTTTATTATATTTCGATTTAATATAAACAATAGCAGCTGAATGAATAACATACAATTCAGTATCTTTTTCTACGTTGAATATGTCATTCAATGTTTCTTTTTTGGTAACATCACCTTCATATATTTTACAATTTAAATCTTTAAGAGAATTAATTTTATCATTTGGTAAGATTAAAGCTCTTACTTCAATTTCTGAATTTTTAACAAGCTTTCTTACAATATTATTTCCTAAAAAGCCATTAGCACCGGTTACAATATAAATTTTTTTCATATAATTCCTCACAATATATATCTTTAATTAAATTTTATCATAAATTATTTAATATTAAAACTCGAACTAATAATTTTTTGAAGGTTCGAGTTTAGTATCAATCTGTAATAATCAGAAAATGTTGCTTACAACTTATTGCTCCTTATCATTATATAGTAGTTATAAAAATCAATTACGTTCTCTATTTTTTATTCGAATTTTCTAAATATTTATAAAATAATTAACCCCTAAGCATTTTGATAAATATACCAAAATGACCTATAAAATTTATATTAAAAGAATTAAACTTATGATATAATTTTAATTAGGAGGAGATAGATTTTGAAAATAAACAATGATTGTGCAAGAAAAATTTTATTTGAAGTTGAAAAAATTCCTTATGGTGAAACTTTAACTGTTGCAAAATTACAAGAAAAAATATCAGATTGTTCTATTGAAGATGTTTTAAATATAGTAACTTTGTTTAATAATGAACATTATTTAACTTTACGTGATAAAGCCAGTTATGATGATAGTGACTTATTTAGAGACAACAAAGTTAAAGGCTTAACTGAAAAGGGATATAAAATTCTAGACTTAATAAGAAGTGATAAAATTTGGAATTTAATTAAAGAAAAAGTTGATAATTTTGAAGAATTATCTATTTATAGCATTTTTGATATTGCCAATAAAATTATTAATGTTCAACATAATGAATTATTTGATTTACCAAAAGATTTATTAATTCAAAATAATAGATGGTAAAATTATATAGCTTATTGATAGTAATATGCAAGTGTGTTTTCTAAATTGACAAAATAAAACTACTTTCAATTAATTTGAGAGTAGTTTTCTATTTTTACTCGAATTTTCCGAGTTTAGTATCAATTTGGAGCAATTGGAAAATTATCTACAACTTTATATTTGATAATTATTATAAATTTTTCAATAAGTATTCCTAATAATTTTGTTTGTTAGGTATAATTCCTCTTACACCACCTTTAGGGTTCTTTACATCTCCATCATATCTAGGTATTAAATGAATATGTAAATGCATTATACTTTGTCCTGCTTTAGCTCCTAAATTCATTCCAATATTATATCCGTCAGGATTGTATTTTTCATCTATAACTTTTTTTGCTTCATCTAAAAGATTAAATATTGCAATTTTTTCATCTAATGTAGTTTCCCACCAATCTTTTACATGTCTTTTTGGTATAACTTCCAAATGACCATCATTTACTGGAAAATCATCAAATCTTGCTATAGCAAGTTCATTTTCTAATTCAAAATCATTATTTTGTATACTTTTGCAAAAAAAACAGTCACTCATTTTATTATCACCTATAACAATTATATCATACACTTAGTTAAATTTAAAAATCAACATTAGATTTTATGCATATTGAATGCCAATATACAAGTGTGTTTTTCTAAATTGACAATGTTATTTAGTTTCAATTAAATATTTATTAATATTTTCTAATTCTTTTATTCCATTATTATTTTTTAATATCTCCATTTGATTTCTAGCAGAATCATTAAGTCTTATTAATCTTTCTTTTTGTGATAATCCTAATTTAATAAATTCAGCATTAGAGTTTTCTAAATTGTTTAATATGACTAAATGAACTAAATCAGTGTAATCTCTAATATTTCCTTCTTTAGCTAATTCTGGATTGATTTCTCTCCATTCTTTGGCTGTCATACCAAATAAAGCAACATTTAAAACATCAGCTTCTTCTGCATATACATATTGTTTTTGTTTTTCAGTTAAAGTTGGAACAATATAATTTTTTATAGCATCTGTATGAACTAAATAATTTGTTTTAGCTAAAATTCTATTAGCATGCCATTCAATTTTTTCTTGATATGCTTCATTCTTTTTTAATCTTTCAAATTCTTTAATCAAATATAATTTAAAGGTAGGACTTAACCAACTAGCAAATTCAAATGCAATATCAGGATGAGCAAATGTTCCTATGCTATATTTTCCACCTTTAGAATAAATTCCTATGGCGTTTGTTCTATCAATCCATCGTTTAGGGCTTAAAGTAAATGATGAATATCCAACTTCATTTTCTTTAATTTCACGGAATTCCGTGAAATTAAAATTTTCATTATTTAATTGTTCCCATAAGCCTATATAATCAAATGTTCCTTTATTACTCATCCAATGTATTATAACATTTGCAGGATTTTCAGGATTAGAATATTTTGCTAAATCAGTTAATGATATATAGTCGGTATCACTAATTCTTAAAATACCTATTTTATTGTCATTAACATTTATTTCTGCTTTAATTAAATCTTTTTTCATCTTTTTCCCCCTTAATTACTAAAATCATTTTATCATAAATTATTTAATATTAAAACTCGAACTTATCAAATAATTTAAAAAGTCCGAGTTTGGTATCAATCTGGTGCCGAAAGACAGAATTGAACTGTCCGCTGGTCCTTACCAAAGACCTGTTTTACCACTAAACTATATCGGCAATAATTAGTTTTTTAACTAATTTTATGTTCTTTATTTCCTCTTATTAATCTTAAAGCTTTTCTGGCACTAGAGTAGTCGTCGTTTTCAGAATCAGCAATAATTTTTTTATAATATTCAGGATTATTTTTTTCATAGTATTCAAATATTGCTTCAAGTTGTTTGCATGCTGCTATACAAAGAGGAGTATCAATATTAAGAACTACTAAATCATATATTTGCTCAATTGACATCTTTCTAACTACTAATAATAAAATTGCCTCATCAACTGGTAAATCAAGAGGATTTCTTCTAATAAGTTCCTCTTTAGCTAAAGTTGAAATGATAACACTTTTATCAAAAATCTTTTTTATAACTTTTTCAATAGGAAGATATCTTAATTTGTTTCTTTCAACAAATTCAATCTTTTCATAATTATTCATAAAAACCCACCTAAACAATATAATACTATTAAAAAAAATATTGTCAACATTTAACAATATTTTTTAAGCGCTTTATTACTTTTTTTTCAATTCGTGAAATATATGATTGACTAATACCTAAAATTTCAGCAACTTCTTTTTGAGTTTTTTCTTTTTTGCCATTTAGTCCATATCGCATAATAATAATTTCTTTTTCCCTAGCTGGTAATTTGTTAATTTCTTCTAACATCATTGTTCTATTAAGTTCATCTTCTAGTGGTTTAGTGACAATATTGGCATCTGTTCCTAAAACATCTTCTAAGTGAAGTTCATTTCCATCAGCATCTAAACTTAAACTTTCGTCAAAACTAATTTCGGTTTTTATTTTTTTATTTTTTCTTAAGAACATTAAAATTTCATTATCAATACATCTTGAAGCATAAGTTGCCAATTTAATATTTTTGTCCATACTAAAAGTTTTAATTCCTTTCATGAGACCAATTGTTCCTATTGAAACTAAATCTTCTAAATCAACTCCGGTGTTTTCATATTTTTTAGCTAAAAATACTACTAATCTTAAATTATGTTCAATTAATTTATCTCTTGCAAACATATCTCCATCACTTGCCATGACTAAGTAATATTCTTCTTCTTCACGTGTCAATGGGGGAGGTAATTTATCAGTTGCTCCAACATAAAATAAAGAACCTACATTTTCAAAATAACGACATAAAAGACCAATTAAGTTAAGTATTCCTATCATTTTAATTCTCCTTTCATTTTATTATGTAGAATACAATTTATTCCGTCTAATTTAAATTTAAAATTTGAAATTCCTATTAAATAATTATTAAATTCTTGATTATCAATATAGATTTTTTCAGGTTTTAAACACTTTACTAGTCCATTAAAATTTAAACTCTCATACGGAGTATAAATAACATCTTTTAAATTATAATTTAATTTTAAATTAACTAAAACAATGCCTCTTTTTTTGTATGGGTCATATAAATTATTTCCTGTATCTAAAAAGCCATTTAAATGATATATTTTTTTGTTGTAAATGATATCAACTTTATGATAATTGGAATAATTTTCTTTTAATTTTTTTGTTTCTTTAATATAAAAAATAATAACAATTGGACTTATAATCAATAGAATTATATAATTAAAATTAACTCCTGATTGATACATTAAAAGTCCTTTACTTGAATATGAAAAAGTATCACTAAGTAAATAAATACCACCTCCTAAAATAATACTAACTAAGTAAAAATAACCTAAGTTACTTAATGTATATTTTAAATTTTTATAAGAAAATGTTGTAATTATGATAAGGAAGCTAACTAAAAATTTAAAAATAAAAAGAAAAAAATTATTTAAATTTAAAAATAAGATAAAAATAGTTAGTCCTCCAACTAAAGAACCTAAAATAATTCTTTTGAATTTTATATTTCTTTTAAGAAGTAAAGAGACGGTAATAAGAATTAAAAAATCTAGCCATACGTTTATAAAAAAAACTAAGTCAAGATAAATTTTCATTCAATCACCATTTTAAATATATACTTAAATTAGTTCTAAATTTGTCGAATAAAAAAACTAGATAAGTTTATTTTTTCTTTTTCTTATCTAGCTTTAAATAATTATTAAGGTTGATTTTTCCTTTTTTATTTTTAGTTTTAAAAAGAATATAAATAGGTTCTTTTTTTAAATTTTTAACTTCATCTTTAAGTAATTTTATTTTTATGTGTTCTTCATTAACTTCAAAAGGAAGAAGATTAACATATTTTAATTTTTGATAGGCAGTTGAACCAGATAATGATTTTCCTGTATCAACTAAATTTAAACTATTATTTTTAATCTCTTGATATTTATTTTTTCTTTTTATTACTACATTAAAATCATATATATTATTATAAGAATTTTTATTATTACGTATTTGGAGAAGAAAATCTAATTCAATTGCTTTAGTATCATTAAGAATTTTATTATTTTCATCATGCCAAGTATCTTTGTTTAAAATTTCCATTTTCATTTTTAAAATATTTAGATATAATTTTCCTCTTGATTTAATAAAGTCATATAAAATAATGGATAAAAGAGAAGTAAAAATAGCTATTAATATAATTGAAATTATAATTTCTAAATCATTAC
Source organism: uncultured Bacilli bacterium (assembly GCA_947628095.1). GTDB lineage: Bacteria > Bacillota_I > Bacilli_A > RF39 > UBA660 > RUG591. The sequence continues at coordinate 22,530 of CANQYO010000002.1, forward strand.
TGTAAAAGTTTAACATAATAACCCCCTTAAAAGTTGAATATATTATAACACATAATATGTGTAATATCAATTAATAAAAATTAAATAAAAATAATTTAAAATACTTTTTCTATTTCTTTAATTATGATATATTAACTATAGAGAGGAGAGTTTGTATGTTTAATTCAGTAGATTTAGCTGGAATGATGGCTTTTATTTCAGCATATGCAATATTTTTTATTGTAATTGATATTTTATGCATTGTTGCAAATTGGAAAATTTTTACTAAAGCTGGACGTCCTGGATGGCATTCTATAATTCCTATTTATTCAACTTATGCATTATTCGAAATAGTTGGACTAAAAGGTTGGTATATTTTCCTAATTTTTATACCATTTGTAGGTTCACTAATTATAACAGTATTTTCAGTAATTGCTTCACTTAATCTTGCAAAATGTTTTGGTAAAAGCACAGGTTTTGGAGTAGGACTTTTTTTCTTACCATTTATTTTCCAATTAATTCTTGCATTTGATAGTTCTACATATACAAAACCAGAAGTTCCAAACAAATAATCATTTTGGTCACTGAATTTTTCGGTGATTTTTTTTAAATTTTTAGCCATACTAAAACTGGTGAGATAATGCTATATTTAAATTACTTTTGGTTTTATTCATTTTTAGGTTTTATTATGGAAAGTACTTTATATAAAATAACTGATGTTAATAATCATAGTGGAATTTTTTATGGTCCTTATACATTTGTTTATGGTTTTGGAGTTTTAATTTCTATTGTAATCTATAATTTTTTAGAAAAAGTATTACCAATTAAAAAGAAGTTAATTAAAGTATTTATATATTTTCTTCTTTTTACAATAACATTATCTTTAGTTGAATATTTAGGAGGAATTTTACTTAGATTTGTTTTTAATGTTGATTTATGGAATTATAGTAGTCATAAAGATGCTATTGGTAAATATATTTGTATAACTAATTCTCTTGTTTGGGGAATTCTTGGAGTTATAAATATTTATGTTTTATATCCTAAAATTAAAAAAATGTTAATTAAATTACCCCATATCTATACATTTATAATATATGGTCTTATGGGAATAGACATAATTATAACAATGATTGTAAGAATTATTATGCAAAAATAAAATTATATAAAAATAAATAGATATTTTAAAATTAAGATTAATTTAAAAAAAACATCATATACTTAAATGGTGGAAATATGTTTAATAAAAAGATTGATGGTAGAATTAAATTAGTTTTAATTTTTTTTATTAGTTTTTTTATCGTAATATTTTTAAAAATTGTTTATATTGAGATGATTGATTATAAGAAATTATCAACTTTAGCTAAAGATTTATGGAGTCGTGATTTACCAATTGAAGCTAATCGGGGGTTAATTCTTGATAGAAATGGAGTAGTTTTAGCAGATAATATTACGACCACAAGTTTAGTTTTAGTACCATCTCAGATAAAAAATAAAGAAGAAGTTAGTAAAACATTAGCAGATATTTTAGGTGTTTCTTATGACGAGATGCAAGAGCATGTTTATAAGCAAACATCAATAGAAAGAGTTCATCCTGAAGGAAGAAGATTAAGTTATCAAATTGCTGATAAAATTGAAAGTTATAATTATGATGGTGTATATTTAGTTAAAGAATCAAAACGATATTATCCATATGGAGAAGCCCTTTCTCATGTTCTTGGGTATGTAGGTATTGATAATCAAGGTTTAGGTGGAATTGAACTTATGTATGATGAATATCTTCAAGGTGAGAATGGTGCTATAAAATATTTTAGTGATGCAAAAGGGAATAAAATTAATTTATCAGAATTATATTTAGAACCAGCTAGTGGTATGAATATCACTTTAACTATTGATATCAATGTTCAACTTGCTATTGAAAGAGAATTGAATAATGTTTCAAGTACTTTAAAACCAGATAATTCTTTAGCAGTAGTGATTGACCCCAATACAGGAGAAATTTTAGCTATGGCAAGTAGACCGACTTTTAATCCTAATAATTATAAAATCTTCAAAACAGAAGTTTTAAATCGAAATTTACCTGTTTGGAAAACTTATGAACCAGGGTCAACATTTAAGATAATTACAATGAGTAGTGCAATTGAAGAAAAAGTTATTGATATTTATAATGACCATTTTTATGATTCTGGAAGTGTGCATATAAATGGAACTAGAATAGGATGTTGGAAATCAGGAGGTCATGGAGACCAAACTTTTCTGCAAGTTCTTGAAAATTCCTGTAACCCAGGTTTTGTAAAATTAGGACAATTACTTGGTAAAGAAAAATTATTTTCATATTTTTCCTTATTTGGCTTTGGTTCTAAAACAGGGATAGATTTAAATGGAGAAGCAACTGGAATTATGTTTCCTCTTGATAAAGTTGGCGAATTGGAATTAGTTACTTCGGCATTTGGACAAGGAATTAGTGTTACTCCAATTCAGCAAGTAGTAGCAGTTAGTAGTGTTGTTAATGGAGGAAATTTATATCAACCTTATGTTGTAAAAAGTATTAATGAACCAACAACTAATAGTGTTATTTTGAGTAATTCTAAAAAATTTATTAGAAAAACAATTAGTAAAGAAACTTCTGAAACAATGAAGTATGCCCTTGAAAGTGTAGTAGCAAGAGGTGGGGGAAGATATGCATATATTGATGGATATCGTGTAGGGGGAAAAACTGGGACAGCTCAAAAAGTTGAAAATGGACATTATTTAGATAATAATTATATTATGAGTTTCATGTCAGTTGTACCAAGTAATGACCCTAAAGCAATTTTGTATGTTGCTATTGATAATCCTAAAAATACAGCTCTTTTATCAAGTTATACTACAGCTCCAGTTGCTAGACGAATTCTTTTAGATATAATTGATGCACTTAACATAAAAAGACAAAGTGGTGGAATAGAAAAAGTACGTTACTGGGATGATGAAATTTATTATAATTTACCAAATACTATAGGTAAAACTAAAAAAGAAGCAACTAAAGAATTGTTTTACTATAATGTAGAATATTCAGGCTTTGGAGATAAAGTTATTGACCAAAGTCCTAGTCCTGGAACGTATTTAGCAGCATCTTCTACCGTTAGATTATTACTGGGAAATTAATTATTTATATTTTAGAAATTAATTACTTTACACTTGAAAATTAATTGGTTGAAAAATTAAAAAAATGCTTTATAATAGAGTTATAGGAGTCAATATGAAAAAAGAACTTTTAAAAGACTTTGAAAAGCTAAAAAAAGATTTTAAAACGAAAAATTATAAACCACAAATTGCAAACATTTTAACAGCTACAAGATTATTATCACCATTTGTTTTAATTCCGCTTATTTATTATGATAAATTATTATATGCAATCATAATGGTTTCTTTATTTTCTTTAACAGATACATTTGATGGTTATTTTGCTAGAAAATATAATGCTGTTTCAACTTTAGGAAAATACTTAGATGCAGTTGTTGATAAAATATTTGCTTTAAGTCTTTTAATTCCTATCGTTTTAAAAATGAGTATTAAACATGATTTAATTTTAGTTAATGTAATTTTAGAAATTATTATTGGTATTCTTAACTTGTATTCATTCTTTAAAAATTTAGACCCAACTTCTACAATTTATGGAAAAGTAAAAACAATATTTTTATTTACTTTAATTGCAATTTTATATTTAAATAAATTAGTTTTTATTAATGAAACTGTATTATATACATTTATAGTTATAACAATTGCTTTACAGTTCTTAACAATTATATCTTATTTTATACAAATAAAAAGAAGAAAGAATTTACTCGTTACTTCTTAGCAATATTTATATTGTTAGTTCTTCCAGCAAGATAATCTAGACTTATATTAAATTCTTTGGCAAAATTAAAAATAAAAGCAGTTAAAATTAAAGTTTTGCCATTTTCATAAGAACTAATATTAGATTGAGATGTATTAATAATTTTGGCTAACTCCATTTGAGTTAGTCGATTTTTTATTCTTGTTTTTTTAAGTCTATTACTTATAATTTCCATATTAATGTTACATTTTTTACTAGGGACGTTCGTATCAGTAAGACCACACACAAAATCCATTGAAACTTGAAAAGTATTACAAAAATTAAATAGATGTTTAAGAGGGATGATGTGTTCACCAGTCTCAAAGTAATTATAACTTGATTTGCTAATTTTTAAAATCTTTGCTATTTCTCTTTGACTAAGTTCGTGGTCCTCTCGAATCTTTTTCAAATTGTTAAACATATTTACTACCACCACTTAAATTTTCTCATTAATTTTTATCAATGTTTTAATTTGTCCACAAATTATGATATTATTAGACACAAAAAAAGAAATGTTTACTTATTTTTTTAAAAATTAGACAAAAAAATGAGTTAAAATGTAAAATAAATAAAATTATAAATTTAAAAAAATATAAATCTCATTATTTGAAAAAATATGCATTTAGTCTTAAAAAATATAAATTTTATTAATTTATAAAAAAATTATATAATTTTATTTTCTAAAACTATATAAAATTTACTTAATGTTTACTTGCAAATCTTGATTATGATAACTTTGAAATGTTATAATAAAAAAGAAATGGAGTAAAAAATATGTCAAAATTTGATAAGGATTATTTGAAATTATGTGAGGAGATTTTAAAACACGGAGAAGAAGTAGAAAACAGAACAGGGGTTAATACAATTAAAATTCCTGGTTATATGTTAGAATTTGATTTAGAAAAAGAATTTCCTATTTTAACTACTAAGCAAGTATTTTTTAAAAATGCAATTACTGAAATGTTATGGATATATCAAGAACAAAGTAATGATGTAAGATGGTTACAAGAAAGAAAAAATCATATTTGGGATGAATGGGAAATAGATGAAAATGGAATTTGGAAAGCTACACAGAATGTTTTAGAAAATGGAAAATTAGCGAAAAAAGAAATTAAAAAAAATTTTGGAAAAGAATATGCTCATACAATAGGAACAGCTTATGGTTGGATTGTTAAAAGATATCATTTAATTGATGAACTAATTGATAAAATTAAAAATAATCCAACTGATAGACGTATGGTTATGTCTTTATGGCAAAATGAATTTTTAGAAACAGCCGTATTGCCATCTTGTGTGTGGTCAAGTGAATGGGATGTTACTAATGGACATTTAAATTTATGGGTACATCAACGTTCTTGCGATGTTCCTCTTGGTTTACCATTTAATATTACACAATATGCAGTTTTAATGTCATTAATTGCTAGTGTAACTGGTTTAAAACCTGGAAAAATGTTCTGGAGTATTAAGGATGCTCACATTTATGTTAATCAAGTAGAAGGTATTAAAGAACAAATTCGAAGAGGAAAAGAATTACCAGATTTAAAAGCTCCAACTTTATGGATAAATCCTGAAATAAAAGATTTTTATAAATTTGACAATTCTAGAGAGTTAAAAGATATTAAGATTGAAAATTATCAGCATCATGGTAAAATTGAATTTGAAATAACTCAGTAGGTGATTTATGAAAATTTCAATGATTGCTTGTGTTGGCAAGAATTTAGAACTTGGTAAAAATAATGATTTAATTTGGCATTTAAAAGGAGATATGCAGTTTTTTAAAGAAAAAACAATTAATCATATAGTTGTTATGGGAAGTAAAACTTTTAAATCGTTGCCTGGTGTTTTAAAAGATAGAACAAATATTGTTTTAACTAGAAAAAAAGATAATTCATATCCTAAAGAAGTAATAGTTTTTAATAGTATTTCAGAATTTTTAGAAAAATATAAAAATACTTGTGAAGAAATTTTTATAATTGGAGGAGCTAATATCTACCGTGAATTTTTAAATTTAGCTGATACATTATATTTAACTGAAGTTGATTCTAAAACTGATGCAGATGTTTATTTTCCAAATTTTGATTATAACCTTTATACTAAAGAAGTTTTAAGTCAAAATGAGGAAAATGGAATTAAATATAAACATGTTTTATATAGGAGGAAATAGTGGGAAAATTTATAGTAATTGAAGGAACTGATTGTAGTGGAAAGGAAACCCAAAGTAAACTTTTAGTTCAAAAATTAACAGAACTTGGTAAAAAAGCTATTCGAATTACATATCCAAATTATGATAGTCCTACTGGAAAAATAGTTGGTGGACCTTATCTTGGAAAGAAAGAAATATGTGATTGTTGGTTTCCGGAAGGAGCTGTTAATTTAGACCCAAAAGTTGCTTCTTTATATTATGCAGCTGATAGAAAATATAATGAAGATGTATTGAAAAAGTATTTAGATGATGATTATTTTGTTATATGTGACCGTTATGTAAGTAGTAATATGGCTCATCAAGGAAGTAAAATTAAAAATGATGAAGAAAGATTTCATATGTATGATTGGATTGATAAACTAGAATTTTGGCTTTTAGGTTTACCTAAACCAGATAAAACTATTTTTTTACATGTTCCATATATTTATGCTTTAGAATTAAAGAAAAATCGTGAAAATTTAGATGAGCATGAATTAAGTGAAGAGCATTTAAAAAATTCGGAAGCTGCTTATATTGAATTATCGGAATTATATAATTGGAGTTATATTAATTGTATTGACAATAAAAAAATTCGTGATATTCTAGATATCAACAAGGAGATTCTTGACTCAATAAAGGAATATATGTAGGAGAAATTATGTATAAAAGTATTTTATTAAAATTAAGTGGTGAATCACTTATGAATGAAGTTGAAAATATTAATAAGGAAAAGACACATGAAATTGCACTTTTGATTAAAAAAGTTCATGATATGGGTATAAATGTGGGAATTGTAGTAGGGGGAGGCAATTTCTTTAGAGGTAGAAGTAATCAAGATATGGAAGCTATAAATGCTGATAGTATGGGAATGTTAGGAACAACTATGAATGCTCTTGCTTTACGTGATGCGTTTAATAAAGTTTCTCTTCCAAATGTTATTTTTTCACCTTTCGATTTTCATGAATTGATTGAAAGTCATACTGAAGAAGAATTAAAAGAAATGTATAATAAGGGAACAGTTGTAATTTTTAGTGGAGGAACTGGTCATATTGGATGTTCTACTGATACAGCTGCAAGTATGAAAGCTATTTTAATTGGAGCAGAGGTTATTATTAAATTAACTAATGTTGATGGTGTTTATGATAAGGACCCAAATAAAGAATTAGATGCTAAAATGTATAAGAAATTAACTCATCAAGAAGTTTTAGATAATCCTAATATTAAAGTTATGGATTTAGCTTGTATTGAAGATTGTAAGAAATACAAAAAAGATATTTTAGTAATTAACTTTAATGATAAAGAAAACTTAATTAAAGTTTTAAATGGAGAAAATATCGGAACGGTGATTACTAGTGAATAGTAATGATTTAAAATATCAAAATTATCTAAGAAAAAAAGTTATAAGATATGTCGTAATTTTTCTTAGCATAGTAACAATTTTTTTAGAAGCTTTAGCTCTTTTTCAAACAATTTCCTATGTATGGGGACTTATTCCTTTCTGTTTAACATATTTAATTAAATATTTTGGTTATCCAAAGGAAGAAAGAGAAAAAGCAAAATTAGAAAAAGAAAAGAAAAAAGCAGAAAAAACTAAAGCAAAACAAGAAAAGAAAAAATTAAAAAAGAAATAAAAAATTGGATATATTCTAAATTTAAAAAAAATAAGAAATGATGGCTTTTAGTGAGTTATCATTTTTTTATAACACATTATAGAACACTTCTTTTTATCATGTAATTATTGCTTAATCATAAAATTTATTGTATAATACAAATATCGTAGTGGAGGAAATTATGAAATTTATAAATAGAAACAAATTTACAATTATAGCTATTGTTATTTTTATAGGTTTATTATTTTTAGGAGTAGAAGCAAAAAGATTATTGGTACCTGATGATAATAAAGCTGCTTATGGTGATAGATTAGATGGAATAGAAAATCATAAATTAGCAAGTGATTTATTTAAAAATATTGAAACTAAATTAAAAGAAAATACTAAAGTTTTAAAAGTTACAAATACTGTTCATGGAAAGATAATTAATTTAATAATTACAGTTGATAAAGATGTTACTGTAAATGATGCAAAGACTATTGCTAATAGTACGGTTGCTATGTTTGAAAATAAAGAATTAGATTTTTATACCCTTCAAGTTTTTGTTGCTAAAGAGGACGACGCTTTAAATAATTTCCCAATAATTGGTTATAAGGGGACAGGAAGTAGTGAACTTAAGTTTACTAAAGACCGTGAAATAACAAAAGAAGAGGAAACGACTGATGAAAAATAAAAAAAGATTATTTATATTAATTGGAGTAATAGCTGTTCTTGTATTTATTGCCTTGTTTTTTATTTATTATTATCATGAATCAAATGTTTTAACGTCAGATGATAAAAAATGGATAAGTGAAAATGGAACTAAATTAATTGATATTGAAGTGTTTAATGATGTTGCGGTTTATGGAATGAATGGTAATGGTGTAGTCTTTGACTTTTTAAATTATGTATCAGAAGAATCTAATTTACAATTTAATAAAATTCCTTATTTAAAAGAAACTGGAACTACTAATAATACATATAAAATTGAAATAATTGATGGTAGTCAAACTTTATCGTCAAATCAAATTTTACTTTTTGAAGATAATTATGTAACAGTTTCTAAAGACAGTACAATAAAAATTAATAAAATCAGTGATTTTTCAAATTATACAATTGGTGTTTTAGATAAAGAAGAATCAAATATTAGTTATTATTTAAAAGGAGCTGACAATGTTAAATACAATCCATATAAAACAATGGAAAATTTATTTAAAGCTCTTGATGAAAATGAAGTAAACATGATAATTGTTCCTAATATTTTATCACTTGAAAATACTATTAGTAATGATAAATATTTCTTAAATTATTTTTTCACTGATATAACTAAAAAAGTTGTATTCACATTAGATTCAAATAAACCAGAATTAAGTAATATTTTAAAAAAATATTTTGAATATTGGGTTAAAGAATATTATGTTGATGATTATAATAAAATACTTTTAAATTATTATGTTGAGAAAAAAGATATTAATGATAAAACGAGAACTGATTTATTAAGTAAAACTTATGTATATGGTTATGTTGAAAATGAACCATATGAAATTACTAGAGGTAATAATTTAAAAGGAATAGCAGCAGAATATATTAATCGTTTAATAAGACTTACAGATATAGATTTTTCATATCGTAAATATAATTCTTTAGATGATTTAAATAAAGCAATTAAATCAGGTGAAATCGATGTTTATTTTGATTATATAGGAAATCAAAATAGTAATTATTTAAAAACGGTTTCAACTTTTGTTGAAAATTATGTTGTTTTAGGACGTATAAGTGATGATTATGTTATTTCTTCATTTGAAGGGTTGAAGGGTAATAATGTTTATATGTTAGAAAATAATAAATATTTACAAAATTATATTAAATCAGGTGCAATGGTTAATGTAAATTTAGCTCCAAATGTTAAAAAATTAATTGAAGATGCTAAGGAAAATAAAGCCTTAATTATTGTTGATAAAGAAGTTTATTCATATTATAAAAACAAAGAATTTAAAGATTATGAGATACTTTATTCTGATATTATGAGTAATGATTATTCTTTTATGGTTAAAAGTGATAATAGTTCATTTTATAGTTTATTTAATTATGTTATAAATACTAATTCTTATTATAAATATCGTAATAGTGCTTTAAATAATTTAAATACATCTTTCTTTGAAACTTCAAGTTTTGAAGAGTTATACTTATTAATTTTAGCAATTATTTTAATTCCAATTATCGTGTTAGTTTTAATTTTTGTATTTATAAAAAATCGTCATAAGTTAAAATTAGTTAAAAAAGAAGATAGAAAAAAATATACAGATATGTTAACATCTCTTAAGAATCGTAATTACTTAAATTTACAAATCGACTCTTGGAATTTAAGTAAAGTTTATCCTCAAACAATTGTAGTTGTTGATTTAAATAATATAAAATATGTAAATGATAATTATGGTCGTGAAAAAGGTGATAATTTAATTGTTAAAGCTGCAAGTATTTTAGTAAATACCCAACTTGAAAATACGGAAATTATCAGAAGTGATGGAACTGAATTTATTATTTATTTAGTTGGTTATAGTGAAGACCAAATTGATGTATATTTGAAAAAATTAAAGAAAGAACTTAATGAGCTTCCATATGGTTTTGGAGCTAGTGTAGGTTTCAGTATGATATTTGATAATATTAAGACAATCGATGATGCAATCAATGAAGCTATGATTGATATGCAAAGCGATAAAGAAAGTTATCGTTAATGAAGAAATTAAAAAGATATATTAAAAGAATTATTAAGCTAATTGGTCTAGATGAAATGCGAATTTTACCTGGCCACTTAGCTTTCAATATTCTATTAATGATTGTACCAATTTTTTCTGTAATTGGGGTTTTAGGTTCTCAAATTGAAGTAAGTAAATTAGAAATTTTAGTTACTAATAATGTTCCAACACCAGTATTAAATATTATAGAATCAGCTTTAAACATCAATAGTGACAATTTTAATTTAATTTTATTTGTAATATTTAGTTTATGGATAATTTCTAAAGGATGTCTTGCAATTATAAATTCTGGAAATGTTTTATATAAAGTAAAAAATACTAATCAATTGAATAATATTTTGAAATCATTTTCTATGGTTTTAATTTTATTTCTTTTAATTTCCTTTATTATAATAGTTCCAATTTTAGGTGATTTTATAATTAATTTTTTATTATCTATCTTTAAAAATGAAGAAACTGTTATAAAGTATATCTATGACTTTTTAAAATACCCAATTTCAATTGTTTTGATGTTTGGGTTAATTAAAAGTTTATATATATTATCTTCCCCTGTTAAGATAAAATATAAATATATGAATAATGGCGCTTTTTTTACAACTTTATCTTGGCTATTTTTAACAAGAATTTATTCATATCATTTAAATAATTATAGTAATTATAATTTGTATTATGGAAGTTTAGCTGGTATTTTAATTATTTTAGTTTGGGTTTACCTTTTAGCATATTTATTCATGATAGGTATGGCCTTAAATGCTGATAATTATTTTATTTCAACTAAAGAAGAAAAAGAAAAAACTTTATAAAATTGTTATTAATTTTATAGAGTTTTTTTAATATAAAACATTAATTCTATGAATATTTCCAAGATAAGGAGTATTGGAATTAAGTTCAGTTACTACAACTTTCATATAAGGACTAGCTGCTGCATGAATAATATAATGTTTATTATTTACTTTTCCAAGATATAACATGACATGTCCATTTTGATATAAAAGACTAGTTTCTTTACCAGTTATAGTTCGTAGTTTTTCAGCATTTGATTTACCAGACAATAAAGTTATATTTCCAATACTTGTATTTTGATAACGAGTATTTCTTGGAAACATAAATCCAAATGTTCGAAAGACATTGGAAACAAAACCTGAACAATCAACATTTTGGTCTAGACTAGCCCAAGAATATGGAGTTCCTTCATATTTAAAAGCTTGAATAATTACATTTCTTTTAGTATAGTCTAAATAGCCAAGATGAGCTTCATTTCTTTTTAAAGTGATATATTTTTTTTCAACATATCCATCTTCTCCTTTAATAGGTAAGACTACTTCATAACCGTCTTTATCAACTTTAGAAAAAGGAAGTTTAACACTCATATCTAAGATATTATTATCAATAGTAATACTTTTAGCAGTTACGATAGCAAAATTATTGTTATTCAAAAAGAAATTTCTTTCAGAGTCATCTCGAATTAAAGCAACATTATCTTTTAATACCCAACCAACATAGGCATATGTCATGACAAAATACCATTGTTTATCTTTACTTTCATGAAGAATTATTGCCTCAGTATTTACTAATAATTCACATTCTTGCATTCTGTCAAAATTATAAACACCACTTCTATCAAAAAAATGAATTGAAGTAGGGAACCCTCTTAAGTTTGCTCGTTTAACAATAATTCCTCTTTGAAGAGTTTTTTTATCTTCAACATTAGCTAAATTCCTATTATCTATAATTGAATTAATTTCACTAGTTGCTACTTTTTTAGACCCATTATATTTTGGCATTGTAGGAATAGTATATTTATTTATAAAATTTAAAATTTCCGTTTTACTTAAACTTTGTATATTGTCTAAATCATTAATTATTGTTGTTCTACTAGCAATATTTTTATTTATTTCTTTAATTTCTTCTATATTTTTTAAAATTGTATTATCATTTGGTAAAAATTTTTTAGAATTTTCAGAAATTGTTTCAATATATGAACTTGGGTAAATTAGAAGTTTATTTTCTAGTTTAGAGCTTTCTATATTATCAGTTGGAGTTTTCAATTCTTCTTTTTTTTGACATCCAACTAATAGAATACTAAAAAAAATCAATAAAAATATTTTTTTCACGATATTTTCCTTTCTATTCTTAAGTTATTGTTTTATATATTTTATTTTATACTTATTTTTTTAAAATAGCAATTATCTTTAAATTTTTTTATGATTTAGAAATTTACTTTACTGTTTACTAAAAGTCTTAAAAAAAGGTTAATTTTTAATGAATTTTATGTTATACTTTATTTATATGTGAGGTACTTTATGAAAAAAATGAAGTTAATAGTAATATTTTTTATTGTATTTTGTATGTTTTTTAGTACAAAAAATGTATTAGCTGCTGATAATAAAGTTAAAATGAAAATTATAGATGGTCCAGGTTGGTTTCATACTGGTTTACAAAAAATTGATATTAGTGTAGCTCAAGTATTAAAAGATGGAACTTATGTTTGTCCTAATGTTTGGCTAAGTTGGACTGAAACTAAGTTTATATGGACTTCTAGGTCATACGAATTAAGTATTACTGAACCAGCCAATTATAATAGACTAGCATTGCAAGCTACTAATTCAGCTTCAGATTCGACTAAAGAACTTTCTTGTCATTATGATTATAATGATTCAAGTGGAGAAATTCCTCATATAGAATTTGAAATAAGTTATAAGGCTAGTGAAAATGAGAAAAAAGTTAAAGAAACTTGTAATTATGAATGGTCTAATGCTTATAATGATGTAGCGTATAAAAATACTAAAGTAAGTTTTGTAATTTATGAAGATGGTACAGTTGGTAATGAAACATTTACTCCAGGTACTGGTAATGTGAATTGGAATATGAATTGGAAATTTGATAAAGATAGTCAGCCTATTTCAGCTTGTCCTGAGTATTTAGTTGATAAATATCTTGATAGAACTACCTTTAAACCTGCTACAGCAAGTGAGGTAACAACTGACTTTTACTATAAATATACTGGTCAAATTCTTGACCCTTCTGAAGCCGATGGAATAGCAATTTATGTAAAATCTACTACCTCAAATATTAAAATTGTTGTTAATTCGGCTGGTGGTGGTTATAGTTATACTTTATATGACTATAAATCTAATTCTACTTCAGATATAACAAGTAAAGTGAAAAACCCAGATGGCTTGAGTACTTCATTTGGAGGAGACAATAGTGGAGCACCAACATATTTAGTTTTTGATAAAAATGAAGATAGTTATACATTTCAAAACAAAACAAGCTTTGGGGCAGACAATTATATTCTACTTGATAAAATAAATCAGCTGTATTTGGAAAAGGGAAAAGATTATGAAAATACTTGCCGAGCTTTATTTGGAGATAGTGAATCTGGGTTTTCAACTTTTTTAAATAATAATATATTTAGAGTAGTTTATATAGCAGTTCCAATAATTTTAATATTATTAACATCATTTGATTTTGCGAAGGCTGTATTTAATAGTGATTCTGATGGAATACAAAGTGCATTTAAAAAATTTGGAAAAAGAATAGTAGCAGCTGTATGTATATATTTAGTGCCAACTATAATAATCTTTGCTAGTAGTTTAATAGGTGGCAGTGAGGTTTCTCAATGTGCAAGACAACTTCAAAATATAGATTCGGAATATAATTTTGGTTCTAATTAATTAGTTTTAAGATTACCATAACTGGTAATCTTTTAGTTTACACATTTTTAAAATCTTGTTTACTCTAACTAATAATATAGTATATAATATTAATATAAAGTTATAAATTATCAGGAGGAAATAATTATAACTAGCGCCAGTTCCTTAAATGGAAGACGAGGTTTAATGTTATCGAAAATTCGGCGGATGCATTAACGGGTAGTACTCGTAAGATATATTACAAAAAATAAAATTAAAATTATAATAAAAGATATATCAACTTGGAGGTATTTATGTGTGGAATAATTGGGTATAATGGTAAAGAAAACGCTATACCTATTGTTATTAGTGGGTTAAAAAACCTAGAATATAGAGGTTATGATTCAAGTGGTATTGCTTATTTTATAAATAAAAAAATTAAAATTATTAAAGAAAAAGGTAGAATTAAAAACCTTGAAGAAAATTTAACAAATGATATTTCTAATCTTTGTATTGGACATACAAGATGGGCAACTCATGGAAAACCTAGTAAGATTAATTCTCATCCGCATCATGTTAATCATATTACCATTGTTCATAATGGAATAATTGAAAATTACAATATATTAAAAGAAGATTTAATTAAAAAAGGTTATGAATTTAAAAGTGAAACTGATACTGAAGTTGCTTGTGCTTTAATTGATTATTTATATACTAAAACTAAAGATAAATTACAAACTTTAAATGAACTTAAGAATTATTTAAAAGGAAGTTATGCATTACTTATTCTTTTTGATGACGATATAGATACATTATATGCTATTAGAAAAGGTAGTCCATTAATTGTTGCTGAAAGTGAAACAGGCAATTTTGTTGCTTCTGATATTCCAGCTATTTTAGACTATACCAAAAAATATTATTTACTTGAAGAAGATGAATTTGCAGTTATTAAAAGTGATAATATAGTTTTTTATAAAGATGGAAAAGAAATTACTAAAGAGTTATTAACTTTTGAACATGATATAAAAAGTGCTAAAAAAGATGGTTATTCACATTTTATGCTTAAAGAAATTCATGAGCAACCGGTAGTTATTAAGAATTTTTTAGATTATTATTTAAATAACATGAATTTAATACCAGATTTATCACATTATAAAAAAATTCATATTGTGGCTTGTGGTAGTGCTTATCATGCTGGTTTAATTGCTACTTTCTTAATTGAAAAATATGGTGATATGGAAGTTTCAACATTTGTTGCTAGTGAATATCGTTATAAAAAGAATTTTATTAATTCTGATACAGTAGTAATTTTAATTTCTCAATCAGGAGAAACTGCTGATACAATTGCATCTTTAAGATTAGCAAAAGAATTTAATGCTCATACAATTGGAATTGTAAATGTTGTAGGTTCAACAATTGCAAGAGAGGCTTCCGAAGTAATTTATATAAATGCTGGTTGTGAAATAGCTGTTGCAACAACTAAAGCTTATACGTTACAAGTTCTTGCCTTAAGTTTATTTGCTTTTAAATTAGGAATTGTTAAGAAAAATATTTCTCAAGAAGAACAAAGTAATATTATAAAAGAATATCAAAAGTTACCTTTAGAAATTGAAAAAGTATTAAAAGTTAATTATAAAGAATATGCTAAAAAAATATATAAGCATAAAAGTGTATTCTTTATTGGAAGATTAATTGATTATTGTATTTGTGAAGAAGGTTCTTTAAAGTTAAAAGAAATATCTTATATTCATTCAGAGACTTATCCAGCTGGTGAACTTAAACATGGTACAATTTCTTTAATTGAAGAAAATACGCCTGTAATTGCAGTTGTAACGGATAAAAATATTGCTGATAAGACGGTAAGTAATATAAAAGAAGTTAAAGCTAGAGGAGCTTATACTTTAGTTTTAAAAAATAAAAATCTTAAATTAGATAAAGAAATTTATAATGATATTATTGAAATATCAGATTTAAAAGATTTAGCTTTAGCAATTTTAGCAATAGTTCCTTTACAAATGATTGCTTTTGAAGTTGCTAATATGCTTGGTTATGATATTGATAAACCTAGAAATTTAGCTAAAAGTGTAACCGTTGAATAATTTTAATTAAATTTTATAAGCATATTAAATAAAAAATATTCGAAAAACTTTATCTCTTTGATAGAGTTTTCTTTTTATATATGATATACTATTCGCAGGAGTTGGTTATCTATAAATCTTAAAAATAAATATTTTTATAAAAAGAAAAGTTAATAAGAAAGGAAATTTAATATGAGTTTTATAAAAGAACAAGAAAAATATATAAATGAAATTTTAAAAGAATTAAATTATGAGCTTCCAAATGTTGCTATTTTACCATCCAACAGACGTGAACTTGGTGATTATCAATTAAATATAGCCATGAGTTTAGCTAAAAAATATCATAAAAATCCTTCTTATATTGCTTCTGAAATAGTAAATAAATTAGATGATAGATTTATTAATGTTAATATTGCTAATCCAGGGTTTATTAACTTTTCTTTTAAAAAAGAAATTCTTTTAGATTATTTGAATGAAGTTTTAGAAGATTTTAATAAATTAGTTGATAAACATGAAACTAAAACAATATTTTTAGATTATGGTGGAGCTAATGCTGCTAAAGCTTTACATGTTGGGCATATGAGGTCTCCTAATATTGGTGAGGCCATGAGACGACTTGCTAATTTACTTGGAGATAAAACTATTTCGGATGTTCATTTAGGTGATTTAGGAAGACAAGCTGGAATGTTGATTTCAGAAATAAAATTAAGAGAACCTGATTTACCTTTTTTTGATGAAAATTTTAAGGGTGAATATCCTAAAGTAACTTATACGCCATCTGATTTAGGAGAATTATATGTTACAGCTAATATTAAAGCAAATGAAAATGAAGAAAGAATGGAAGAAGTTCGAGAAATAACTGCAGAGATTGATAAAGGAAATAAAAGATATTTAGAATTATGGAAGCAATTGGTTGCTATTTCTAAGATTTCTATAAAAGAGATTTATGATAAATTAAATTGCCATTTTGATTTATGGGAAGGGGAATTAGATTCATTTAAAGATGTTCCTAAAATTCTTGAAATATTAAAACCTTATTTACATGAATCTAATGGTGCTATGGTAATGGATGTAAAGGTTGAGACCGATACTAAAGAAATGCCTCCTTTAATTGTTATCAAAAAAGATGGTGCAACTATTTATGCTACTCGTGATTTAGCAACTATTTATAGTCGAGCTAAAAGATTTAAACCTGATGAAATATGGTATTTTACTGATAATCGTCAATCACTTTATTTTGAACAAGTATTTAGAGCTTCGTATAAAGCTTTATTAGTTCCTTATAATTGTAAACTTTTACATTTTGGCTTTGGAACAATTAATGGAAGTGATGGTAAACCATTTAAAACTAGAGATGGTGGCGTTATGGAATTAGGTTCTTTAATAGACCAAATTTCTGAAATGATTAGACCTAAAATAAAAGAAGATATTGAAAATAAAGATGAAGTATGTGAAAAACTTACCATTGCAACTTTAAAATTTGCTGATTTAATGTCTTTTAGAAATACCGATTATATTTTTGAACCTGAGAAATTTTCATCTTTTGATGGTAAAACAGGACCATATATTTTATATACCGTTGTAAGACTTAAATCTTTAATTAAAAAAAGTGGTTTAGAAAACTTTAAATTAACTTCTATACCTAATACAGAAGTTTTAGATATTTTATTAAAAATTATTGAACTACCTCAAATATTAAATCGTTCTTATTTAGATAAAAGTTTAAATTATATTACAGATTTTTTATTTGATTTAGCAAGTTTATTTAATAAATTTTATAATAATCATCATATATTAACTGAAGAGGATGAAATTAAAAATTCATATCTTGGAATGGTAAAATTAGTATATATTGTTATGCATGAATTGCTTGATGTTTTAGCAATTGATGAAGTAGAGAGAATGTAAGTTTTTAAACTGACAAATAACGACAAATAAAATTCATATAATTTAATAGTGATTATATGAAAAAAATATTTGTCTTTTTTTTAATTTTTCTTTTGTTTTTATTTTCCAATGTTGTAGTTTCAAGTAAGAAATATGTAAAAAATGTAGATAATAATCAACAAATACAAGGTATTTATATTAGTTATTTAGAATATTTAACTTATTTTCAAGGAAATGCTTTAAATATTAATAAAGCTTATATCAATAAAATGTTAGATAATATAAAATCACTTGGTTTAAATACTATATTTTTACATGTTTCACCTTTTTCAGATAGTATTTATAAATCTAATATTTTTCCTTATTCTAGTACTTTATCGGGGGTGGAAGGAAATAATCCCGGAATGGATTATTTAGATTATTTTTTAAAAGAATCGCATAAAAGAAATCTAAAAGTTCATGCTTGGATTAATCCTTATCGTGTAAGTTCTAGTAATGATGTATCTAAAATTTCTAAACAAAATCCTGCTTATTCTTTACTAAATACTAGTGAGGTTCAGGTAAGTGAAGATGGAATTTATTATAATCCAGCTAGTTCTAAAGTCATTGATTTAATTATTAAACAAGTCTCTGAGTTAATTACTAATTATGATATAGATGGTATTCATTTTGACGATTATTTTTATGTTAATCAAGATATAGATTTAGAAAATTATAAAAAATATTCATTAAAAAATCCTAATGTTACTTTAGAAGATTATAGATTACAAATGGTTAATACTATGATAAAAAATGTCTATAAAACCATTAAAAGTTATAATCAAAATATTATTTTTAGTATTGCACCTGATGGAAACATTGATAATAATTATAAATATCATTTTGCTGATATTAAAACATGGCTTAAAGAGAATGATTATGTTGATATTATTATGCCTCAAGTGTATTATGGTTTTGAAAATCAATATAAACCCTTTGATAAAACCATTAATGAATGGAATGATTTAATAAAAAATAATACAAAATTAGTACCAGTATTAGCTTTTTATAAAGTAGGACAATTAGATAATTTAGCTGGAAGTGGAAAATATGAATGGTTAAATAATAATAATGTAATTAATAGACAAATTAATTTTATAAAAACTTTAAATAAATATGAAGGGTTTACTTTATTTAGATATGATTTTTTGTTTAATTCTAATTTAGAAACTAATATGACAAGTGCTGAAATTAAAAATATGAAATTAGTTTTTAATAATTCTAAGTATAGTTAATTTAGAAATTTAACTAATAAATTTTAAGAGCATTTAATATACTATAGTGGTGATACTATGGAATCAACTGATAGTAAATTTTTAAATAAGAATTCGAAGAAAAAAAAGACAGAAAAAGTGAAAAAGAATTTTTGGCTTGGACTTTTAAATAAATTATTAGTTTGTTTTATATTAGTAATAATTTGTTTGATTGCTATGGAAAAAAATTCAGAATTTAAAGCATTTATTAAAGAAAAAGTATTTGAAAATAATATTTCTTTTGCTTATTTAAATAATATATATGAAAAATATTTTGGACATATTTTACCTAGTATTCATAGTGAAGATTTAGAACCAGTTTTTAATGAGAAATTAGAATATAAAAATTATAATATTTATCATGATGGGTATAAACTTGAAGTTTCTAATAATTATTTAGTTCCAATTATCAATGATGGAGTAGTAGTATTTACTGGTGAAATTGAAAATTATGGTAATGTAGTAATTATTGAAGGAGTTGATGGAGTAGATATTTGGTATGGAAATATTTTAAATTTAAGTGTTAGTTTATATGATTATGTAAAAAAAGGGGCTTATTTGGGAGAAACAGTAGATAATTATTTATATTTAGTTTTTGAAAAAGAAGAAAAGTATTTGAAATTTGAAGACTACATGGCTTAAATTTGATAATTCTTTTTATATTTTATTGTTATTTATAATAATAACAGGAATGTTTAAGGAATTTACTTTTATTTTCATTCTACTATTTTTTCATGAATTAGGACACGTTTTAATGGGTTTATTTTTAAAATGGAAACTTATAAGTATAACTTTTTATCCTTATGGAGGAAAAACCTTATTTGAAACTTATGAAAATACTAATCTTAATCTTGAAATTCTAGTTTTACTAGCTGGTCCTATAATGCAAATATTAACCTTTTTAGTTTTAAATCATTTTTTTGAATACCCATATATCAGGAATTATCATTTAACTATTTTAATTTTTAATATGCTTCCTATTTTATCACTTGATGGAGGACGACTTTTAAATTTGTTTTTAAATAAGGTATTTAATTATTTAAATAGTTTTTATATAACTTTTTTTATTTCAATTATAACCATTATTTTTTTAATTTATTTTTGTTTATTTTATTATTATAATTTAAATTTATTCTTAATGAGTATTTTTCTAATATTTAAAATTATTAAAAGTTTTAAAGATTTAAAATTTTTATATCATAAGTTTTTACTTGAAAGATATTTATATGATTTTGATTTTAAAAAAACAAAAGTTTGCAAGAATATTTATAAACTATCTAAAGATAGAAACCATTATATTAATTTTCAAAATGAGAAAGAGGTATTAAAAAAATATTTTTCGAAAGTTAATAATTAAAATATTAATTATTTATTTTGTAAAAATTAAAGTGATTATCTAAAAAAAGCTTGACAAATAAGGAAAAATCAAGTATGATTACATACGTAAATTGAAAAAGGAAAGAGATTATTCCACCTGATTGCTTATAAGTAATGGGTTAAATGCCTAAATAATATGAATTTATATTGTTTTTTAGTGTATTTAAAGTGGATAATTTTATCTACTTTTTTTAAATTTAATTGGAGGTGTTTTGTATCGCAAACAACAAAAATGGTTTGTTAATTAATGAGCAAATCAAAGCAAATTCCGTTTTAGTTATAGGACCAAATGGTGAACAAGTAGGAGTAAAGCCACTTAAAGATGCTTTAATTCTTGCTAATTATGCTGGACTAGATTTAGTCTTAATGAATCCAAATGGTAATCCACCAGTTTGTAAGATTATGGATTATAACAAATATCGTTATCTAAAAAACAAAAAAGAAAAGGAAAACATGAAACGTCAAAAAGCTAATATGACTGAAACAAAAGAATTCCGTCTTAGTAGTGTTATTGATGTTGGAGATTTTGAAACTAAGTTAAGACAAGTTGCGAAGTATCTTGAAAAAGGTGCTAAGATTAAACTTACAATTAGATTCAAAGGTCGTCAAATGTCTCATACCGAACTTGGGCAAGATGTTTTAATTAAATTTGCTGATAGATTAAATGATATTGCTATGATTACTGATGCACCAAAACTTGATGGAAGAACTATGACAATGATGCTTGCACCTAAAAAATAAGAAAAGGAGATTATGAATATGCCAAAATTAAAAACACATAAAGGTACAAAAAAAGTACTTAAAATAAGAAAAGGCGGTTCAATTAAGATTGGACGTCCAGGAAGTAGACATAATACTGGTAAGAAAAATGCCGATATTAATAGAAAAAATAGAAAGGGTAGTGCTTTATCAAAAGCAGACAAGAATAGATTAAGAGATATAATCTAGTAAGGAGGTTATTATGACAAGAGTTAAAAGTGGAGTACAAACAAAACAAAGACATAAGAAAGTATTAAAAGATGCTCGTGGTTACTTTGGTAGTAAGCATAGATTATATAAATCAGCTAAAGAGCAATTAATGCATTCACGTGTATATGCTTATCGTGATAGAAGACAAAATAAAAGAGAATTTAGAAAACTTTGGATTACAAGAATTAATGCTGCTTGTAGAATGAATGATATTAGTTATTCTAAATTTATAAATGGACTTAATAAAGCTGGAGTTGAAATTAATCGTAAAATGTTATCTGAAATAGCTATTAATGATATGGATGCATTTAAAGAATTAGTTGAAATTTCTAAAAAGGGAGAAGTAAAAGAAGTTAAGGTAGTTAAAGAGACAACTAAGATTTCAAAAGATACAAAACCTGAAACTAAAAAAGAAGAAAAGAAAAGTTTAAGCTCAATGACAGTTGCTGAACTTCGTGAACTTGCTAAATCTAAGAAAATTGAAGGTTATAGCACAATGAAAAAAGCTGAATTATTAGAGGCTTTAAAATAAACAAATTAATGAATTTATATTCATCCTGCCAATTTGGTAGAATATAAGAAGTTAATTGAAGAGAAAAGGAGAATTATAAGAATATGACAGTAGTTTCAATGAATTATTTATTAGAAGCAGGTGTTCATTTTGGACATCAAAAAAGAAGATGGAATCCAAAGATGAAAGAATACATCTTTGAAGCCAGAGATGATATTTATATTATCGATTTACAAAAAACAGTTAAGAAATTAGAAGAAGCTTATAATGCTTTACTAGAAATAGCTAAAAATGGTGGTAAAGTAATTTTTGTAGGTACTAAAAAACAAGCTAATGAAGCATGTTTAGAATGTGCAACTCGTACTGAAATGTATTATGTAACAGAACGTTGGTTAGGAGGAACTTTAACTAACTTCAAAACAATTCGTTCTCGTGTTAAAAGATTAGAAGAATTAGAAAAAATGCAAGAAGATGGAACATTTGATTTATTACCTAAAAAAGAAGTTGCTCTTTTAAATAAAGAATATGAAAAATTAAATAGATATTTAAAAGGAATTCGTGATATGCATGAACTTCCTCAAGCAATGATTGTTGTTGACCCAAAACAAGAAGAAATTGCTATTCGTGAAGCAAATAAATTAGGTATTAAAACTTTTGGTATTGTTGATACTAATTGTGACCCAGATGTTTTAGATTATCCAATTCCAGGAAATGATGATGCAGTTCGTGCTGTTAAAGTTGTTTTAAATGCTTTAACTAATGCTATTGCTGAAGCTAATGGAAATGAAGTTGTTGATTGTGGTAGTGACGATGCTAAAAATGAAACTGAAGAAGATGCAACTAAAGAAGTAAAAAAAGAAATTAAAAAAGAAGAAAAAAAATCTGAAGATAAAAATACTAAAACCAAAGTTGAAAAAGTTAATAAAGAATTAAAAGAAGAAAAAGAAGTAAAAGAAACAAAAAAGAGTGATACAAACATTAAAGAATTAACTTTAACAGAATTAAAAGAAATGGCTCGTGAAAGAGGAGTTAAAGGTTATTCTAAAATGAAAAAAGATGAATTAATAGAAGCTTTAAAATAAGGAGGAAATATGTTTAGTGCAAGTGATGTTAAAGCATTAAGAGAAAAAACAGGAGCTGGAATGCTCGATTGTAAAAAAGCACTTGATGAAACTAAAGGTGATATTGATGCAGCAATCGATTGGTTACGTGAAAAAGGAATTGCTAAAGCTACTAAGAAAAGTGACCGTATAGCTGCTGAAGGTTTAAGCCAAATTTTTATAAATCAAGATAAAGCTGTTATCTTAGAAGTTAATAGTGAAACTGATTTTGTATCTCGAAATGAAGAATTTAAAAACTTTGTTAATACTTTAGGAGAAGTATTACTAAATAATGATGTTAAAACAATGGAAGAAGCTTTAGAACTTCAAACTGCTGAAGGTAAAGTTTCTGAATTAATAACTCAAATTACAGCTAAAATTGGAGAAAAAATTAGTTTTAGAAGATTTGAAGTTGTAGAAAAAAAGAGTGAAGAGAATTTTGGCTCATATTTACATATGGGTGGAAAAATTGCCTCATTAGTAAAAATTTCTGGTGGAAATGAAAGTGTTGCTAAGGATGTTGCAATGCATGCAGCAGCTATGAGACCATTATATTTAAATGAAGCTAGTGTTCCAAGTGAAGTTTTAGAACGTGAAAAAGAAATTATGCGTCAAGAATTATTAAATGAAGGAAAACCAGCTGATAGAATAGATAACATTTTAGTTGGAAAAGTTCGTAAATATTATGAAGAAGTTTGCTTAGAAAATCAAATTTTTGTAAAATCTGAAAATAAGGAAACTGTTGGTAAATATTTAGAGAATAATGGAGCTAAATTAATTTCTATGACAAGATATGAAGTTGGAGAAGGAATTGAAAAGCGCCAAGAAAATTTTGCTGAAGAAGTAATGAATCAAATAAATGGTTAAAAGGTGAATTAAATTCATCTTTTTTTTACTTTAAAACAATTTTCATTTACTTATTATTTTTAAAATGATATACTTTTTAAGTAGATTGGAGGCAATATGGGGATTTTTAGTAAAATAAAAAAAGCTTTTAAAAAAGAAGAATTAGAAGAAAATAAAGAAGAAGTAAAGAAAGAAATCGATTTATATACTGAAGGGTTGAGTAAAACAAGAAATAATTTTGTTAATAAATTAATTAGTTTAAATAATAAAACAAAGAAAATAACAGAAGAATATTTTGACGAATTAGAAGATATTTTAATCATGGCTGATATTGGAGTTAATACAGTTTTAAACTTTATTAGTCGTTTAAAAGAAAGAGTAAAACATGAAAATATAACAGATTTAAATTATTTGCAAGAAGTAATAATAGACGAATTATTTATTATTTATGTTGATAATTCTATTTTAAGTAATAAAATTAAATACAATGATAATGGACCAACTGTACTTCTTTTTGTTGGAGTTAATGGAGTTGGTAAAACAACAACGATTGGAAAAATTGCTAACAAGTTAAAAAAAGAAGGTAAAAGTGTTTTAATGATAGCTGGAGATACCTTTAGAGCTGGAGCAATAGAACAACTTGAAGAATGGAGTAAAAAAGTTGGTACAAGTTTTGTAAAAGGAAAAGAAGGAAGTGACCCTTCAAGTGTTATTTATGATGGACTTTTAAAAGCTAAAGAAGAAAATATAGATGTAGTATTGATTGATACAGCTGGACGTTTACAAAATAAAGTTAATTTAATGAAAGAACTTGAAAAAATGAATAAAGTAATTGGAAGTATAGTTGAAGGTTCACCTCAAGAAACTTTACTTGTAATTGATGCTACAACTGGGCAAAATGGAATTAGTCAAGCTAAAAGTTTTAAAGAAATAACTAATATTACGGGGATAGTTTTAACGAAACTTGATGGTACAGCTAAGGGTGGAATAGTTTTAGCTATAAAAGAGGAATTAGATATACCAGTTAAATATATTGGTTTAGGAGAAAAAGTTGATGATTTAGAGTCTTTTGATATAGAAAAATATATTTATGGGTTATTTAAGGATATGATATAATGGAAAAATTAATTTATTTAAACAATTTATATGATTTATATGGAATATTATTAACAGAAAAACAACAAAAGTACTTTGAAGAGTATTATTTTAATAATTTATCTTATGGAGAAATAAGTGAAAAATATGGAATAAGTAGAAATGCTATATTTCATCAACTTAAAATAATTGAAAATAAATTATTAGATTATGAAAAAAAGTTAAAATTATACTATAAAAAAGAAAAAATTAATGATATAATAAACAATATAGACGATAGTAAAATAAAAAAA
The DNA here is from genome assembly GCA_947628095.1 of uncultured Bacilli bacterium. GTDB lineage: Bacteria > Bacillota_I > Bacilli_A > RF39 > UBA660 > RUG591. The sequence continues at coordinate 47,972 of CANQYO010000002.1, forward strand.
GAACTTGAAGATTTAATTTAAAAAGAATATTAGGAGGAAAATATGTTTGATAGAATAGTTTATATTAGTGACCATGGAGCTCATGTTAAGGTTAATGGAACCCTTCAAACAAATCTAATTAATCAACATTTAGTTTTTGTTGATGAAGCAGGAAGACAAGTAGTAAGTGAAGTTGAATACGTACATGATGATATTATTGAAACAAGATTTATTGGAGAAATTATTAATAATCAATTTCAAGGTGGTATTATTAGTAAACCAAGTTTAACATCTAAAATTAGATTTTTAGAGGAAAATGAAATTTTAATGATAACTGGTAATAATCAACCAGGATTTATGACAATTGGAAATAGTCCATTTTATGATAATAAACCTGTTTACATGAGTATTAATAGTTTATTTAGTAATCATTTAACAATATTAGGTAATTCTGGTAGTGGAAAAAGTTATGGTACAACTAAACTTTTACAATCAGTTTTTACAACTCCTAATTTTTATCCATATAAAGCGACAATGATAATTTTTGATAATAATGGTGAATATATAAATGCTTTTAATAATTTAAATAGTTTAAATCCTAATTATCATTTTAAAGTTATTACTACAAGCTCTTATAATAATTATGAAAAATTATGTATTCCAGTATGGCTTTTAAATATAGATGATTTGGCACTTCTTTTAAGACTTGAAAAAGTTAGTCAATTAACTCTTCTTGAAAGAATGATTAAATTAGCTAAAATTTTCTCTTTAAGTGATGAGACTAGTTATCGTTATAAGAATCATATTATTGCTAAAGCAATGTTATCTATATTCTATTCTAATAAAATGCCTGGTACAAAACGTAATGATATTTTTGATATTTTTAATACATGTACAACAAATGAATTCAATATGGAAGCAGAAGTTAAAGGTGCTGGTTATACAAGAAAATTTAGAGAATGTTTTAATGTTGATAGCCAAGGAAACTTTACAGAAAGTATTTTAGTTTCTCAATATATTGCTTCTTTTGTTGACCCAGCTCTTGATAATTATGAACCAACAACATTCAATAAATATACATTAGAAGATTTAGAGAAAGCTTTAAACTTCACTTTAATAAGTGAAAACTGGTTAAATAATGAAAATACTTATGGGGATAGTATAGCAGTTAAGGTAAAATTGCATTCTTTAATCATAAGTGAAAATAAAAAATTCTTTGATTATCCTAATTTTATTGGAGTAGAAGAATATTTATCAAGTTTAGTAATTCAAAATGGTCAAAAATATCAACTTTTAAATGTTAACTTAGAAGATATTGATGATAGTATTGCTAAAGTAATTGTTAAAATATTTTCTCGTATTATATTTGAATATACTAAGGCTTTACAAAATAGAGCTAGTATTCCATTTAATTTAGTAGTTGAAGAGGCACATCGTTATATAAAAAGTGGGGAAGATATTGATTTAATTGGTTATAATATATTTGATAGAATTGCTAAAGAGGGACGTAAGTATGGAATTTTATTGACTTTAATTTCTCAAAGACCAGTTGAACTATCAGAAACTGTTATGTCTCAATGTGCAAATTTCTTAATATTTAAAACGACCCATCCAAGAGATATAGAATATATTGGTAAGATGGTACCAAATATCACTGAGGAAATAGTTGAAAAGCAAAAAGCTTTACAACCAGGTTATTGTTTATGCTTTGGAGCTGCTTTTAAAGTTCCACTTATTTTGAAAGTTAGTTTACCAAATCCTGTTCCTGCTAGTGCTAACTGTGATGTTCTTAAAACTTGGACTGTTAATAATTAAGGACAGGTGTTAATTTGACTAAGACTGAGAATAAAGAGGTATTATTAAAAAATAAAAAGTCTTTTATTATAAAATTTATAAGTAGTTTATTTATACGAGCTTTTCTTTTGATTATTCCAATTTATTATAGTTATTCAATTGATGCTTTAACAAGAGGAAATTATAATGCTGCTTATCATATGATTATTATGTTTTTTGTCTTTACTGTTTTGTACCGAATTTCAGAAGTTATTAATCAAATAACATATTACAAACTATATTCTAATTTATATAAAACTTATTTAGAACTTGGACTTAAGAAAACTTGTAATAATTCTGTTTATAGTTTATCTCGCTTTAGTTTGTCAGAATATGGCAATATTATGAGTGAAGATTTTGAAACATTGAGTGATTACTATGCAACTATGGTTATTCGAATAGTTGAAATATTAGAAGCAATTTATATTGTAATTTATTTCTTTACAATTAATAGTATTTTAGGTTATTTAACTTTGTTTGTTTGCCTAGTAGTTTTGTTTTTCTTGATTTTCTATAATGGAATTATTGCTAAAACTAATAATTCAAGAAAGCTCCGTCATGATAAAAGAATAAGTTTGTTTCAAGAACTTTTACTTTCAATGAAAGAAATTAAAGGATTTAATATCTTTAATGTTGTTAAAGAAAGAACAATGACAAATGTTTCTGATTATTTAAAATGGAATGATAAATTAAATATAGATAAATATAATTTAAAACAAATTTCTTTAGGACTAATTGATGTCTTTGGTTGCTTATCACTTATACTTGGTATAAGTTTGATTATAGAAGGAGAAGTAACAATCGGAGTTTTAACAATAATTTATAATTATTATACTAAATTAAATTCTTTATTTAATTCTATTATTTTACTTTTTGAAAGTAATATAAATGTTCGAGTTGCTAGACTTCGAATTCATAAATTATTTCAATATGCAACTAATAATTATGGAGAAATTAAAGATAATAATGTAAAAGGTAAAATTGAATTTAAGAATGTTTTATATGGAAATCGTCATGACCCAATTTTAAATAATGTTTCATTTTCTATTGAACCAAATACATTTAATGTTATAACCGGTTTAACTGGAAGTGGAAAAACGGGAATATTTGATTTACTTTTAAGATATAATAGGGAGCATGAAGGAGAAGTTTTAATTGATGATATAAAAGTTTCTAATTATGATGCTAAACAACTTGGCTCTTTAGTTAGTTTTGTTCGAAAGAACCCAACTTTTTTCAACATAAGTATTAGAGATAATTTAAGTATATTTGATGCCAATTTTGAAAATATCGTAGCAATTTGTAAAGAGTTTAAAATTCATGATTACATTATGGCTCTTAGTGATGGTTATGATACTGTTTTAGAAACAGATGCTTCAAATATTAATAGTGATGTTAAATTTGTTTTAGCTATTATTAGAGTTTTGTTAAAAAGAACTAAAATTATGTTATTTGATGAAACTTTTGATTATTTAAGTAATGATATAAGCTCTATAATATTAGAAGTTATAAAAAGTATGAAAAATGATAATACAATTTTAATAATTACTAAAAATAAAAAAATTATTGAAGATATAGCGGTTGATAAAGTAATTATGCTTAATAAAAATAAAATTTTAGCAAGTGGTTTACATAAAGATTTAATGACAAATGATGTAGAGTATAAAAAAATATTCAAGAAATTATAACTTATTAACTTGAAAAACATAATAAAATTTGATATTATGAGAGTATAGATAATAGGAGATGTTATATGGAAGCTGAATTACGTAAAAAAAGTAGTGGGAAAAAAAGAGTGTTAATTGTAGCTTTGATACTTGTTATGTTTTTAGGTATTTCTTTTGCATCTGTAAATTTCATATATAATTTTAATGATTCTAGAGATAATAAATTAAAAACAGGTCTTGTATCTTTAGCTTTTGAAGAAGGAAATGAAAATATTAATTTGCAAAATACTTTGCCAATGTCTGACCCTGTTGGATTAGAAAATGACCCTTATGTTTTTACAATTACAAATACTAGCAAAGTTCCTATTAATGCTAGAGTTATACTTGATGTTGATTCTAAAAGTACTCTTCCAGTAGGTGCTGTTAGATATGCACTTTATGTAAACGACGAATTAATTGAAAAAGATAGTTTAGCAAATATAAAAGATAATACTTTATATCTTGCTTCTCAATTTTCTCCTAATCAAACATTAAATTTAAAAGTTGTTTTTTGGGTAGATTATTACTATGACGAATCAGGAAAAACTTTCAGTGCAAGAATTAAAGTAAGTGGTGAAAGTTATGATGTTATTCCTGAAGAGAGTGTTCAAAATTAATAAATAAAACCATAATAAAACTAGGTTCTTAAACATTAAGGGGTGATGAAGTAAAATTCATCACTTCTTTTTTAGACAAAAAAATAGACATAAACAACATGTCCTGTTACAATTATATTTGGAAAAAATAAAAGGGAGTTGCTTATGTCTAT
>CANQYO010000003.1 GCA_947628095.1 uncultured Bacilli bacterium
AACGCCCTTATTTTGGACGTTTCTCTTACATTCTCTTTTCACTTTCTGAAACTGGAATTTACTTTTTCATTTCACGAAAAAAATTAAAAAACTAAAATAATTTAAATAAATATGTATAAACAACTAATACCTACATATAATATTCTTGGTGAGTGATATTAATTATTATTCACCAGAAACACATAGTTGTTTCTATAATAAAACTCTATCAAACTTTAAATTTATATTTATATGTAAATTTTTAGTTAGTATGATAGAGTTTTTATTTATAAAAAACAAATAATTAACTTATTCTATTGTAAGTTCTTAATATATTTTGATTAGTTACCTTAATTATTTCTTCCCTGGAAATTCCCTTAATCTGACATAAATTATCACATATAATGCTTATATTTTTAGGAGCATTTCTTTCTTTTCGAATAGGTTCAGGTGTTAAATAAGGACTATCTGTTTCAAGTACAATATTATCAAGAGGAATTTCTTTCAAAGTTTCCCTTAACTTAGTATTTTTAAAAGTAGATACTCCACCTATTCCTAGTAAACAACCAAGTTCAATATAACGTTTAGCATTTTCTAAAGCTTCTGTAAAACAATGAATTGTAATACTTAAATCTTGATATTCTTTTAAAATATTATACGTATCATTAAAAGCAGCTCTTGAATGAATAACAACTGGTAATTTTAACTTTCTAGCTAAATCAAGTTGTAAACGAAATATTCTTTGTTGTTCTTCCTTATTTTCTTTATTATGATAATAATCTAAACCAATTTCTCCAATACCAATTATTTTTTGATTATTTTTTATTAAATCTTCTAAATAACTAATTGTTTGAGCATTAAAATCTTTAATCTCGTCAGGATGGATACCTATTGTTAGATAAATATTTGCATACTTTTTAATAATTTCTAAACCTTCATTAATTCCTTTTAAATCACAACCAGAAATAATAAAGTTAGAAACTCCACATTTATTTGCTTCTTCTAAAATACTTTCAATATTATCAGTTAATTCTAAATGAAAATGTGTATCAGTTAAACCATTCTTATTCATTTTTATTATCAACTCTCATGAAAATTGGCTTAAAATCATTTATATGAATACCAAGTTCAAGATTACCAAAAGTTGTAATACTTGAAATATCTTCATTCTTAGTATTCAATTGACGTAGGATTTCATTGGCTGTCCTTGGTAAATAAGGTTTTAATAAAATTGCTCCAATTCTAATTGCTTCTAGTAAGTTATATAAAACAGTTTTTAAAAGTTCAGTCTTACCTTCTTTAGCAAGTACCCAAGGCATTGTCTCGTCTATATATTTATTACATCTTCTAAATATTTCAAATATATAATCTAAAGCTTCAGGAACTTCTAATTTATCCATAGCTTCAACTACTTTATCATGAGTATTTATTACTAAATCAATTAAATCATTATCAAAAGATGTTGTTTCTTCTCCTTTTTTAATTTCACCATCAAAATATTTAGTTAACATAGATAACGTTCTATTTACTAAATTTCCAACAGTATTAGCTAAATCAGTATTATATCTTGTAATTAACAAATCTAAACTAAAATTACCATCACTTCCAAATGGAACTTCACGAAGTAAATAATATCTTATAGCATCGACACCATAAGCTTTAATATATTCTCTTGGGTCTTCATAATTTCCCAAACTCTTAGATATTTTACCACCATTGATAACTAACCAACCATGTCCAAATACTTGATGTGGTAATGGTAAATCTAAAGCCATTAAAATAGCTGGCCAAATAATTGTATGAAAACGAACTATTTCCTTTCCTACAATATGTAAATCAGCTGGCCAATATTTTTTAAACAACGTATCGTCAGAACTTAAATAACCTAATGCACTTATATAATTTGAAAGAGCATCTAACCAAACATAAACAACATGTTTTTCGTCAAATGTAACAGGTATTCCCCAATCAAATGAAGTACGAGAAACACATAAATCTTCAAGACCTGGTTTTATAAAATTATTAATCATTTCATTCTTTCTAGAAACTGGTTGAATAAACTCAGGATGTGTTTCTATATATTCTAATAATCTATCTTGATATTTACTTAATTTAAAGAAATATGCTTCTTCACGAACTAAATTAACTTCTCTTCCACAATCTGGACATTTACCATCAACTAATTGAGTTTCAGTCCAAAAAGATTCACATGGTGTACAATAAAGTCCTTTATATTCTCCTTTATAAATATCTCCTTTATCATATAATTTCTTAAAGATTTTTTGAACTGCACGGACATGTTCTTCGTCCGTTGTTCTTATAAATTTATCATAAGAAATATCTAAACATTTCCATAAATCTTTAGCATTTTCAATAACCTTATCTACATATTCTTGAGGTGTTACCCCACTTTCTATAGCTTTTTTTTGAATTTTTAAACCATGTTCATCACTTCCAGTTAAGAAATAAACATCATATCCTTCTTGTTTTTTAAAACGAGCTATACTATCTGCTACTACTGTCGTATAACAATGTCCAATATGAAAATTTGCAGAAGGATAATATATTGGAGTTGTTATATAATATTTTTTTTCCATAATTCACCCTTTACATAAAATACCTTTCTTCTAATTTTATTTTTAAATTTATTAAAAGTTACACATCCGTTTCATATTCACCTCATAAAAAAACGAGTTCTTCCTAAAGGACGAAAAACTCGTGGTACCACCTTAATTTACATATTTCTATGCCTCAAACTTTTTAACGCAAGTAACGTGTTTCCAAGCTCCAAAACCATCTTCAATTTTAAATTTTTGTTTTTCTCACCAACCAAAACATCTCTTAAAAAATCTAAAATTTACTCATTTCTTCTTTGCTTTATGCATGTATTCTATCATAAAAAAATAAACTATTCAAGATATTTATCTAAAAATAATTCCATGATTTTAAATATTTCTAAATCTTCTTTAGTAATATTATTCTCTGATAACATAATTAAAAGTCCTACTGTATCTCCATTTTTAATAATTGTTTTTATATTATAAGCAACAGTAATTGCCTCTTTATCATTTATTAAAGTTAAAGAAATTGGTTCTGTTTCTAAAACATCACTTCTCGTATCTATTAAATGACTAAGATAAGGACTAATAAATTTTCCTTTTAATTCCTGATATTTATATGGTGTTAAAACAATAGAACTTAAATCTGTAAAAAATATATATTTTTCTTTAACATTTTCAATTACTGAAATTAAATTAGCAAGGGCAATATCATATTTATCTATATTTGAATAACGATTTAAAATAATACTATCGTTTGAAACATTTATTTCAACTTGTTCATTTTCTTTTATTTTTAAAACTTTTCTAATTTCTTTTGGTATAACTATTCTTCCTAAACTATCAACTCTTCTTACCATACCTGTTGCCAAATTAATCACCCAATTTTAGTATTGATTAAAATTTAATAATTATACAAAAAAATGAAGAAATATAAGAATTTTATATTTCTCCAACAGTATTTTTATTAAGTTCTAAATATTTAGAATAAGTTTCTTTAAAAGTATTAATTAAAATTGTATCACGAGTTTTAACAATATCTAAAACTTTTTCATTTAAGTTAGTAATAAATATTTCATTTAAATAAGAATTTAAGCGTTTATTTTTAAATTCTTCCTTAATGTATTTTTTAATTGAATTTTCTAAAAGTTCAATTAATTCTTTTGAATATTCACTTAACTCTTCTTTAAATGAATTTAGATTTTCATTCAATTTTATTTTAAATACATCAATATTAGCTATTAAATCTAAGTTAGATTTTAAATATTTACTTTTAGAATTAATTAAATTCATTAATTTTTCCTGATAGGAATTAACAAATATTTGAATTTGTTTAGTTATTTCTTCTTTATTAGTAAAACTTTCATTTATTTCAAGAATTTTTAAATTTACAGTATCGGGAATAGAATTCAAGAGATTATCAATTGCTAAAATTAGAACTTCCATATTATTGTCAATATCAAGATTTAGTTTATTTAAGTATATTTCTTTATTTTTTACTTCTAACTGCTTCTTAACATCTTCTTCTTTTTCCATATTAACCCTTTCTATTATTCAATTTACAAGAATAGCATAGCAATTTTTAATAAAAAAGTCAAATTTAAAAAAAATTAAGACTTTTTAAATCTTAATTTTCAAGTTCACCCATTTTATAAGCAAGAAGGAAGCCAACTATAAACAAAACGGCCGCTACTAAAGCTTCAATTATAGAAAAGCTAGTTGCTAAAAGAGGGTAAATAATAGCAATAATAGAAGCTAAGACAAAACCAAGAACGCCATAATAGGTTTTAGTTTCATATTTCTTCAATAAAAATTCAATTAATTTAGCCACTAAGATTATACCAATTATTACTCCAAGACCAAATGGTGCTAAGATTAAAAAGTTATGTCCTAATAAACTAAAATTAGTTAAACTACGAATTGTATCAATAAGAGGTTTATAATAACCTAAAAACATTAAAACAAAAGAACCACTTATACCAGGAATAATCATTGTAGAAGATGCAAGCATTCCAACTAAAAATAAAATTACATAACCACCAAAAGTTAAATTATTAAAACTAACAACCAAATCTCCTGATTTTAAAAAGGTTAAAACTGTAATTAAAACAAATGTTAAAGCAAAAATTAACCAATTACTAATACTTTTCTTTTTAGTATTTACTTTCTTCCATAAAACAGGTATTCCCCCTAAAATTAAACCTATGAAAAACAAAGTTGTTGCAAAGGGAAATTTATCTAAACTTATTCCGATAATCTTACTAAACAATAAAATAGCTAATACAAGTCCTATGGCAATTGGTAATAAAAATTTTAGATTTTTCTTGAAATTTTGAAAGAAATGACTGATTGTTTCAATTAATTCTTCGTATATTCCAAGCGTAATCATTAATGTTCCCCCACTTACACCTGGAATTACATTAGCAAGTCCTATAAACATTCCTTTAATAATTAACATTATATTTTTTTTCATAATACTCCTTTATTTATCTCTTCTTAATTATATTATTTTTTAACTTAAATAGAAACTATTTTTTAAGATTTTAATAAATCTATTAAATAATAAATTGGATGTTTTTCTAAATTAGTTGTTATAAGAGTTACAAAAAGTCTAAAATGTTGATAACTAAATTTAAAATTACGACTTATTTCATAAGCTTTCATGAATAATTCGTCTCCATTTATTTCTTTAGTTTTTTCAATACTAAATATTAATTCTATTTTATTTTTCTCTTCATGTACTTCTTCAATTCCAGCTTGTTTAGCTAATTTTTCAAACCATTCTTCTTGCATATAAATTAACATATCTTCATTTATCTTACCAAATCTATCTTCAAGTTCAGCTTTAATATCTTTTAATTTATCATAAGAATTAATTGTATTGATTAATTTATGAATTTCAATCTTTAAATCATTATCTGAAACATAATTCTCGTCAATATGAGTTGAAACATTAATTAAAGGTTTTTCTTCTTTAACAACTTCTTCAACTATTTCTTCACCTTTTAAACGTTTTACTTCGTCATTTAAGATTTTTAAATATAAATCTATTCCTACTGTATCAATAAAACCAGCTTGTTCACTTCCTAATATATCACCAGCTCCACGAATTGATAAATCACGACTAGCAATTGAATAACCACTTCCAAGTTCTGTAAATTCTTTTAAAACATTTAAACGTTTAATAGCTGCTTCAGTTAACATTTTACGTTCAGGATACATTAAATAAGCATAAGCAATTTTATCACTTCTACCTACTCGTCCTCTAATTTGATATAATTGAGCAAGTCCAAAGCAATTAGCATCTAAAACAATTAACGTATTAGCATTAGCTATATCAATTCCTGTTTCAATTATAGTTGTACAAAGTAAAATATCATATTCATGATTAATAAATTTTAACATTCTATCTTCAAGTTCAATTTTACTTAATTTTCCATGAGCCACAATAATTCTAGCACTAGGAACTAATTTTTGAATTTCTTCTTTTTTAGCTTCTATTGTTTCAACCCGATTATAAAGAATAAATACTTGCCCATCTCGACTAATTTCTTTAACAATGGCATCTTTAATAATTTCTTCTTGCTCATAAACAACATAGGTTTGAACAGGAAATCTATTAACTGGTGGAGTTTCAATTACTGAAATAGACCTAATTCCAACAATAGACATTTGTAAAGTTCTTGGAATAGGAGTAGCTGTTAAAGTCAAAACATCAACTGATGCTTTATATTCACGTAATTTTTCTTTATGAGCTACTCCAAATCTTTGTTCTTCGTCAATTATCAATAACCCTAAATTTTTAGGTTTTATATCATTACTTAATAAACGATGTGTTCCAATTACTAAATCATAAGTTCCATTTTTTAAACCTTCTGTTATTTCTTTTGCTTGTTTAGGAGTTGTAAATCGATTTAAAAGTCCTATTTTGATTGGAAAATTTTTAAATCTCTCAACTGCACTTTGATATTGCTGGTTAGATAAAATAGTTGTTGGGCATAAATAAAGAACTTGTTTAGCATCATATACTGCTTTAAATATAGCTCGAAAAGCAACTTCCGTTTTACCAAACCCTACATCTCCACATAGAAGTCTATCCATTGGATGGCTATCTTCCATATCTTTTTTTATTTCTAAAAAAGCTTTAATTTGGTCTTTCGTTGGAGTATAAATAAATTCATTATAAAACTCTTCATGATAACTAGTATCTTTAGAAAAAGCAAAACCTTGTTGCATTTCTCTTTCAGCATAAATATGAATTAATTTAGCTGCTATATCATGTACTTTATTAATAATTCTTTGTTTATTCTTTTTCCATTCCAAACTTCCTAAGCCATTAACTTTAGGAACCATCCCTTCTTTACCAGAATATTTACTAATTAAATCTATTTTTTCAACTGGAATATATAGTTTATCGTCACCTTTATATAAAATCTCTAAATAATCTTTTTTTAAAGAATTAACTGTTAAAGTTTTAATTCCATTATAAATACCTATTCCATTAATACTATGAACGATATAATCTCCTACTTCTAATTTATTTATATTATTTATTTTAGTAGCATATTTAAACTTAGTTTTATACTTATGCTTTTTAGTTTGCATATTAAATAAATCAGCACTTGTTAAAATAATACGATTATCATATATAAACCCTTTTTGTAAATCTAAAGTAATGATATTAACAATATCAAAATTTAAATTATCAGTAGTTGTTAGTATGTATGGAACTTCAAGATACTTAATAAAATTTTTAATTTGATACTCTTTTAAACAAATAATTACCTGTTTTTTAGAAGCTAAAGCTTGTTTTAAATAATTATTAATTGCTTCAATATTTTCATGAAATTTAGGTGCTTCAGTGACTTTAAAATCATGTTCTTCAATAAATTTATGATTAACAACTAAATTATCAAGACTTAAGTAATGAATAACTTTATTACTATCTAAAATATCTAAATTAAACATATAATTACCATGATAATCTTTATCTCCTTCATGATAACTTTTTATTTCTTCTTGTATTTTCTGATATGCAGTAGATATTCTTGTATAGTCTTTAACAACTGTTAAATGTTTATCTAAATAGCCTTCTATATTAGTAATTTCTTTATTATAAAAAGGTAAATTCTTTTGCTCTTTAGATACTTCTTGACTATTATCATCTAATAAAAACTCTGTATAAGGGTAAATAGTTATTTCTTTTATTTCTTTCAAAGATTTTTGAGTTTCTTCGTCAAATATACGAATGGAATCTATTTCATCACCAAAAAATTCTAAACGAATTGGATGGTTATTAGAAACAGGAAAGATATCGATTATAAAACCTCTAACTCCTAATTCTCCAGTAGTCGTTACTATTGTTTCACGTTTATAACCCATATTAAATAGTTTTAAAACTAAGTCTTTAGGGTTTATTTCTTCACCTATTTTTAAAGTAAGAATATTTGAAAGATAAGTTTTTTTACTTGGTAAATATCTTAAATATCCCATTAAATGAGTAATAACTATTTTTTTAGATTCTAAAATTAATTCATTTAAAGTTTCTAATCTGGTAACCATTAAATCAGGACTGGAACTAATAGCAACACTAGTTAAAAAATCGTCCATTGGAAAAAATAAGACATCTTTAGTTATATTACTTAAAATATTTAATAAATTACTAGCCTCTGTGATATTACTAGTTAAAACTAAAATACCTTTATTTGAAGTTTTAAGTTTTTTTACTAACCAAAGGCAAAAAGACTCATCAGTCATTCCTGATAAGCCAACATTTTCTTCTTGTTTTATATTAAATATATCAAATAAATTATGCATTATATTCTCCTATTATATTCTGCCATTAATCTATCAAACGACATAGTAAAATAGTCGTCTAAAATATTCATAATTAAGGGTTCGAGTTGAGTAAAAACCAACATTTCTTCTCTATTAAAATTACCTAATACATAATCTTTAGTATCTATCTCTTTATTATTAGAAATTCCTATCTTTAATCTTTTAAAATCTTCACCTATATAGTTAATTATATTTTTTATACCATTATGTCCCCCACTTGAACCTTGGCTTTTTAATTTAAGTGAACCTAAAGGAATATCTAAATCGTCATGAATTACCAAAATATCAGAATTCTCTATTTTATAATAATTTTTAAATTTAACAACAACTTCACCCGATAAATTCATAAATGATAAAGGTTTTAAAAAGATTACATCTTGATTACGATACTTAGTTTTTAAATATAACCCATTAAATTTCTCTTTAAATTCCCCTAAATTCTTTTCTTTAATAAATAAATCAAGGAATTTAAAACCAACATTATGTCTTGTATTTTGATATTCTAAACCAGGGTTTCCAAGTCCTACAATTAATTTCATAATTCCTCCTTTATTTTTTATTTTTATTCATTAACTAATTTTTTTACTTTCTCTTCTTGTTTTTCTTCTTGCTTTTTACTAAAAAATCTTTTAGTTGCAAGAGCTAAAGTTTTATCATACAAACAATTATGCTCTTTTAAGAAATTAATTATCTCGTCTTTTTCTTCTTTAGTTACAACATGTCCTGAACCAATAATTGGCATATTTTCTGCATCAAATTCAACATTAACAGTTAATTTATCTTCATAGAAATAACGAATACTTCTCTCGTTTAAAGGTATTAAATCTTTATTTCTTGAAAAGAAACATCTAAATAAATATAATTGTTGTTTATTACATTTACCTTTTAATTCTTGTTCATATAATTCATTAAAAGATAAATTAGTTATCATATAATAATCTAAGATATTGAATGGACGAACTGTTCCATTATCTTCAATTCCTGATTGTAAATAATATAAAATTGTATCTGCAATTGAATTGGGTTTTGTAAGTGATTGATATTTTTTATATAATTTTTTATCTTTTAGTTTTATTAAATTTAAATAGTATTCCCATTGTTTATTAGTTAAATTATGAGCTTTTAGAAATTCTTCAAAAGATATTTGACTTTCTACATTTTCTTCTTGTTCTATATATTCTTCTAAAAGCTTTTTACCTTCTTTAAATTCAACTACTAGCATATCAACATTTCCATATTTTCTATCATATTCTAATTTTTTAATTTGATATTCATTATAATATTTTAATTTTTCAAGTAACTCTTCTTTTTCTTCTTCAGTTAAAGAAAATTCTTTAGCATAGTCATTTACTTTATTAATAAGAGTTGTTACATTTAAAATACTATTGTCAAATATATTAATCACTTCTTGAAGATTTGCTGCATTACGAATATCAGTTAAAGTTTCTGTTATAGTTGTAATTTTTTCTTTTAATAAGTATTTATAATGTTCTTCAACTTCTGAAACAGAAACTTTTCTAGCAAGTTCAAATCTAGCTACTCGAACACAAGTATCATGAAAATCTAAATTCCAGTTTTTTAATAAATTTTCAATTGCAAGTAAATCATAGTTAAGATTTGCCATATTACTTTGAATAAATGACATAATATTATATATTAAACTTTCATTGGTATATATACCACCAATTATATCTTCAACACTTTTTGTTTCTTGATTTCCCATTGCCTTAATTACTTTTTCATATTGAGTTATATAACGCATAGCATCACTTCCAACAAGAAAACGCATAATTAAAGTTGGCATTTCATAAAACTTTTGTTCTAAATTTTTAGTTAAATACATAAAAACTGCTTGTTTAAATTCTTTTTCTTTTAAATTGTGTTTTTGAATATACTTTAAAATTGCTCTATTACTCCATTTATTTCTAACACATATTTGATAATATTTTTCCATTTCTTCCATATAAACCTCCTATTTGAATAGTTCTTGTATTTCTTGATTGTAACTTAAATCTTGATTATAAATATAAAAACTATCTTCAACTTTCAATCCATTATGTCCATTTTTAACTGCTTCAATTAAGAATAATTTAGCTTCTTTTTTAGAATAAGCATGAATAAATTTTATTCGTTTGGGCATTAATCTATATTTTCTTAATACATCTAATATTTCAATCAACCTTTCAGTTCTATGAACCATATAAAAAGAGGCATTGGTTTTAAGTAAATACGAAGATATACTTAATAATTCCTCCAAGTTCAATGTACTTTCATGTCGAGCTTTCGCCTTTATATCATTTTGGTTAATTAAAGTTTCTTTAAATGTTTTAAAATATGGCGGATTGACAGTAATTATATCAAAGTTTTCACCTTTAAACAAGTCTTTTAACTTTTTAACATCATAATTTATAATCTTAATTTGTTGTTCTTTATTATTAATTTTAACACTTTTAACTGCTAAATCATATATTTCTTTTTGTAATTCTACTCCATAAATCTCTGCTTTAGTTTTTTCTGATAAAATCAAAGGAATTGGAGCATTTCCCGTACATAAATCTAAAATCTTTTTATCACGCAATTTAACATTAACAAAACTAGGTAATAAAATAGCTTCAAGAGAAAATTTAAAATACTCGTCATTTTGATAAATTTTTAGATTTTTCCCAACGATTTCATTAACGACTTCCATATTTATAATAAAACCTCTTCTTGAATATGTTGTTCATTCTCTATTTTTATTTTTCGTTTTAATACATCAACATCTATTACTTTATAAATACTACCGTTATAGGTATAATCTTCACCTATATTAGGTAAACCTCTTTTAAGTTCTGTATAGGTATCGTCTTCATATGATAAGCAACATAGTAACCTGCCACATACTCCATTTATTTTAGTTGGGTTTAAAGCAAGTAATTGATTTTTAGCCATATTAATAGTAACACTGTTTAAATCAGTTAGAAAAGAATTACAGCATAAAAATCTTCCACAAGGACCAAGTCCTCCTATTTCTCTTGCTTTATCACGAATACCAATTTGTCTTAATTCAATTCTTGTTTTATAAATTCCTGCAAGTTTTTTAGCTAATTCACGGAAATCAATTCTATCTTCAGCAGTAAAATTAAATAATAATTGGCGTCTATCAAAAGTATAATTAGCATCTATTAAATTCATAGGAAGTTCTAATTCTGTTACTATCTTTTTAGCTTTTTTTAAAGCATAAGAACTATCTTTTAAATTCTTTTCATAAATTTGTTTATCGTCCTTTGAAGCTATACGAATAATATCTTTTAAAGGACTTACTAATTTAGTTTCTTCTATTTCTTTAAATGCTTCTTGAACAAAGCCATATTGAAGACCTCTTTCAGTTTCAACAATAACCTCGTCTCCATCTTTTATCTCAAAATTCTTTCTATTAAAATAATATTTTCTCCCTTTAGGTGAAAATTTAATTCCTGCTACGCTAATCACTTACATCACCTCAAACTTTGACATTTCTATTACTAAACTATCTAAAAATAAGTTAATATTTAAATTTGGAAACATTGTTAATTTATTTTTAAATTCAACAATTATCTTTAAATAGTATATTAATTCTTCTTTTAAAATGCCTTTTAAAGACGACTTTATTATATCATAAAAATTTAATTTAGTTATAGTATTTACTTGAAATTCTTGACTAATTCTAGTATCTAAAATAATCTCTAATATATTTAAAGCTCGAATTATCTCAGTATTACTATTATATCTATCCTTAAAGTATTCTTTTAGATAAGGAATAGCATCTTCTTTTTTTCTATAAACTAATTCTAAAAAAGAAACTAAATAAGTTATTTCTTCTAAATCATAAGTTATTTCTTGATTTGATTTTAATGTTATTAAAGAACATCTGGAATAAATAGTTGGTAAGATTTGTTTTTTATTAGTAGTTATTAAAATAGCATAAATTCCTTCTTCGGGTTCTTCAATAAATTTAAGTAAAGAATTGGCAGCATGAGTATTTAATTTATCAGCTTCTTTTATAATATAAACTTGATTTAAACTATTAGACGATTTTAAACTTAAATTTTTCTTAATTTCTAAAATTTGTTCTTTTTTAATATATGCTCCATCAGGTTCTATAATTTTTAAGTCTTCATAATAATTCTCGTCAATTAAATGACAGATATTGCAATCTTCACATTTTGAGTTATTAGTATAATGTTTAGAACATATTATCATTTTAGCAAACGCTAGAATAATTTTAAAACTAGCTTCTATATCGTCAACTTCAAATAAATACGCATGATAATATTTTTCTAAATTAACTGCATAATCATAAAATTTATTATCTTTAAAATCATCTAACATAATACACCTACAGTCCTATTAATTTTAAAGCTAGAAGTCCTGATATACCAGGAATATCAAAAAGTCCAACTGTTAAAATTGTATAAAAATTTATGGGAATTGTAATATTAAACGAAACAGCTATTAAATTGTAAGCATAAAGCAAAAAGCCCCCTAGAACAATCTTTTTTAAATATTTCAAAAATATATGCATAAAACCACCTATAAAAATTTATGAGTTGGTGGTTTCATTATATGATATTTTTTTACGATTATCGAAAGCTTTTTCTAAAGTCATTGGGTCTATATATTCCATATCAGCTCCCATTGGAATTCCTGATGCAAGTCTTGATACTGTTATATTCATACCTGATAATATATTACTTATATAAAGTGCTGTCATTTCTCCCTCTAAACAAGGTTTTACAGCTATTATAATTTCTTTAAAATTACTGTTTTCTATTCGTTTAATTAATTTATCTAATCTAATATCTTCCGGATTAATACCATTGGTACTTGTAATTAAACCATTTAGTACATGATAATAACCATGAAATATTCCAAGTTTCTCAATTGATATAACTGTTTTAGGGTCTTCAACAATACATAGATAATCGCCATTTCTAAGTTTATCTTCACAGATAGAACAACAATCATTTTCAGTAAAATTATTACATATCTGACATCTTTTGATTTTAGCTTTTACATTATTGATACTTTCAGCTAAAAAATCAGTTTGAATTTTATCCATTCCTAAAACATGAAAGGCCATTCGTTCCGCTGTTTTTTCTCCAATACCTGGGAAATATTTAAAAGCTTCAATTAAATTACTTATACTTTTAGGATACATAATCTAAAATAAACCTGGCATACTATTCGTATATTTTCCCATTTTGGCTTCTGTCATTTTATCTATTTGTTTATTAACATCATTTACAGCAACTTGAATCATACTTTCTAAAAGTTCAATATCATCTATAGAAAAATCAGCATCTGGTTTTATAGTAACTTTTAAAATTTCTTTTTTACCATTTGCTGTTACAGTAACAAAAGAACTAGTAGCAGTAAATTCTGTTTTATCGATTTCCTCCTTAGCTTTAATCATATCTCTTTGTAAAGCTTGAGCTTGTTTCATAAGTGCTTGCATATTCATAATATCATCTCCTATTCAATTTCTACATAATCTTCTCCAAAGGTATCAATTGCTTTGGCTACTAAACTAGAGTAACATACTTTACTCTTATTTTCAACTTCAGATTCAAGAATTTTTATCATTGGTTCTTCTTCTTCTTGATAATTATAATATTCTTTATCATTCATATGTTCTTTATAGTTTTGTACTTCTTCTTTAAACTCAACATCTGTTAGTAAAACTATTTTATATTCTTTTTCAAAAATCTTAGTAATTAATTCCAAAGACTTATTGAAATTCTCATACAATTTATTAATAACTGAATCATATTTAGTAACAAATATAATGTTAGTATTACTTACAACACCAATTTCACAATCTTTTAAAAGTCCAGCTATTTCACCAGTTTCTTGATTATTTATGTAATCAACTAGATTTTGCCATTTATCAATTGCCATATTTTTTAGCATTTTACTAGCAAGAGCAAAGGTATTATCAATTCTCTTTCTCTTGATTTTTTCATTTAATTGATATTTTATTAAAGGTATTTTATGTTCATTTCCCACATCTTTTTGAGTTTCCAAATCATTTTTAGTATCTTTAGCTTCGGGTATTTCCTGGGAAATTGCTGTTTCAGAACTTTCGAAAGTTTTTTCTACTGATTTTTCTACCGTTTGTTCCATTGATTTTACTTGGTCTATACCTTTTTTTTCTATTGGTTTCACTTGTTCTAAAACCTTTTCAGCCATTTTTTTAGAATTACTTAAATGAATATTTTCTTGATTTTCTATTTTAATTTCTGTTTCGTTTTTATCTCTATTCATGAAAGTTAATAATTCAACTTCTAAAATTATCTTTCGATTAGCTGCTTCTTTTAAAAGATTATAACTTTCATTTAAACAAATAATTAAATTATATAAATCTGTTGGTTTATATTTATTAGTTTGATTTATATAGCAATCAACCAATAAATCTCTTAACTCTTGCATAATCTTTTCAATTAATTTAGAAAAATCATAACCAAGATTATCAAATTCATTTAACGTATTGATTACATCTGTCATTTTATAATTCAATATCTCATCTATAAATTTATCAATATCACTTTTAGAAATTAAGCCATTGATACTTAAGAAATCTTCTTTGGTTATTTCTTTTAAGGAATATGATGCTAACTTATCAAGCATACCTAAAGCATCACGCATTCCACCTTCTGAATAAACAGCTATTTCATGAATTGCCTCATCTTGAATTTTTATTTTTTCGAGTTTAGAAATTTCTTTCAATCTTTTTTCGATATTCTCAGTTTTAATTCTTGTAAAATTCAAACATTGACATCTTGATACAATAGTTGTTGGTACTTTATAAAATTCAGTGGTTGCTAAAATAAAAATTACATGACTAGGTGGTTCTTCTAATGTTTTTAAAAGAGCATTAAAAGCACTTATTGATAACATATGAACTTCGTCAATTATATATACTTTATATTTTAATTTATTGGGTACTAAATTTATTTTACTTTTTAATTCTCGAATTTCGTCGACACCATTATTACTAGCAGCATCAATCTCAATAATATCAGAACTGTTATTTTCAATATCTAAACAATTCTCACATTTGCCACAAGTAGAAAAATCTTTTTGTATATCTAAGCAATTCACAGTTTTAGCAAGCAATTTAGCAATTGTTGTTTTACCTGTTCCTCTTGGTCCTGAAAAAAGATAGGCATGTGAAATTTTATTTTCTTTAATAGAATTAGTTATAATCTTTAAAGTACTTTCTTGGTCAACCACATCACTGAATTTACTAGGTCTATATTTACGATATAATGCTTGGTATTCCATAATTTCACCGCCCTTTCATACTAATTTTATTATACAATAAAAAATTATTTCTTGCGAAATAATTTACTTAATTTTACCATTTTTTCTCTGTTTTTTGAAAAACATTGAGAGAATTTCACTACATTCTTCTTTTAAAACATTATCTTTCATTTCTAGTAATAGATTACCTTTCTCGTCATGAAAGAGCATATCAACAATTTTTTGATTTTTCATATCAAGACTTGGAGCTCCAATTACTATTTTTTTAATACGTGATTGAACAATAGCACTAGCACACATTGAACAAGGAAACAATGTCACGTATAAAGTTGCATCATTTAATCGCCAATCCTTTATCTTTTTACTAGCTTTTTTTATAGCTATCAATTCAGCATGATTGGTTATTAAACCTGTAAATTCTCTTTTATTATGCCCTATACCAATTATTTTATCATTTAATACAATAATAGCTCCAACAGGTACTTCGTCCTTTTTAAAGGCCTTTTCAGCTTCTTTTAGAGCTATATTCATATAATACTCATCATTCATAAAACTATTCTTTCTAAACAAAAAGTGCACATAAAAGAGTTATGTTAAGGCTGCTGGCTTCCGCCCCTGACCTGGTTCCATTTCTTTTATTGCACGACTATATTTTATACTATAATTGTAATTAATACAAGTATTTTCGTAAATTTTATAAGAGATTTAAATTGAATTTAAAGTATTATTGTTTCAAAAGATTATCAAGAATACTTTAATTTTTCTTATTCTGTTGTTTTAGTTAGTATCTTATCTTTTTCAAGAAAATTTGTACTACATGATTTAGCTTTCTCAAAAAACTCTACATCATGATAAGCTAATTTCTTACGTATAAAATTATTAATATCTTTTAAAGTATTGGGTAAATTTAAACTTTCTGCTTCTTCTTGATATGTATCACTTAAAAAATAATCTAATAAACTGCTTGGTAAAATATTAGGTCGGAATTTGCCAAATTGGTCTGCTCCTGATTGAGATAATATTGTATCAAAGAATAATTCTATATAATGGCGATTAGTCATAATAATATCTAAAGCATTATCCTTATTTTCCATATTAATTCCATAAATTAAACATTCTCTTAAAGATAGATTAAAGTTATAACGTATAAATCTTAATAGCTTTAAAAACTCTTTATCATAATCGTCTCGCATTTGAAACGATACTAAGGACATTAATAATTCAAATTTACCTGCTGGAGTTAGGACCACTTCACCATCTGGCTTTTTTCTCCACCAAATTCGAGAATTTTTATCTTTATTATTTTCTTTCTTTTTTTCTTTCATAATAACTATCATTCCTTTCAATTCCTTCAAGGTGCACATAGTCATGAATTTTGAATAAAATTTATTTTTATATTCAGACTATCACCACTAGTTCTTTATTATACCATAAAGTTAAAAAATATGTCATATTTTTGTCAATACTGTTGACAGAGTTTTAAATTTTGAATTATACTAACCTTATAATATAACTAAGTATTATTGCAGGTGGCTTGGTTAAAAAGCCCGGTTTCTTGAAAAACGGAATAAGTTACATTTGTATTAAGAATAATCACGAAAACCCTTTATAGATAAAGAGTTTTTATATATATTTTTACTTCGGTACTTTTAAATTTAAAGAAAAAGAAGATGCTATTCAGCACCTTCTTTATTTTCTTCAACGACAGTTTCTTTTTCTTCAGATTGATTAGCTTCTGAAGTTATATTTTCACTATTTTCTTCCTCTTCTTCTTTATCTAAAACAACAACAGTTGCAACTTTATGATTATCTTTTAAGTTGATTAAACGTACTCCTTGAGTTGCTCTTCTTAAAGTAGATACTTGTTCTAGTGAAATACGAATTATAATACCAGCATCAGTAATCATGATTAAGTCTTCATTGCCTAAAACAGCATTAAGAGTGACTAAACTTCCGTTCTTATCAGTTACATTCAAGGCTTTAACACCTTTACTACCACGATGGGTTAGACGATATTCTTCAATTGGAGTTTTCTTACCATAACCATTTTCCGTTACAATTAAAACTTCTTGATTAGAATTAATTACCTCGCCACCTACTACTATAGAATCACCTAAATCTATTCCTCTTACACCAGAAGCTGTTCTTCCCATAATACGTACTTCGTTTTCAATGAAACGTACCATACGACCATTTGAAGAGCCAATAATTATTTCATTTTCACCAGTTGTCTTTTGAACAGAAATTAACTCATCATCTTCTTTTAAAGATATAGCAATCTTTCCATTATTTCTAATATTATCAAATTCTTCTAAGTTAGTACGTTTTACGATACCTTTTTTCGTAATAAAGAATAAGTATTTATATACATCTTCATTAGGTTTTAAAGAGATTACAGAACTAATTTTTTCATCTTTTTCAAGTGCTAATAAATTGATAATTGGCAAGCCCTTACTTTGACGATTGAATTCTGGTATTTCATAACCTTTCATACGATATACTTTACCTTTATTACTAAAGAATAAAATATAATCATGTGTCTCAGCATTTATCATTTTATAAGCAAAATCTTCTTCATTGGTTGTCATTCCTTTAATTCCTACACCGCCACGATTTTGAGTTCTATATTCAGATACTAACATTCTCTTGATATAACCTTTTTTAGTTAAGGCAATTAAAGTATTTTCAACTGGAATTAAAGATTCGTCTTCTATATAATCAATTGCTGTCATATCGATAGTTGTTCTTCTATCATCAGAGTATTTCTTTTTAATTTCTAACATTTCTTCTTTAATAATATTTAATACTCTTTCATTAGATGCTAAAATTTCTTTATAATCTGTTATTTTAATCAATAAGTCAGCAAGTTCACTTTCAACTTTACCACGTTCTAAGCCAGTTAAACGACGTAGACGCATTTCAAGAATACTATTAGCTTGAATTTCGTCAAGATTAAAGCGTCCCATTAACTTTTGACGAGCTTCTTCATCACTTTCAGCTCCACGAATAATTTTAACTATTTCATCAATGTTATCAAGAGCAATCTTTAAACCTTCTAAAATATGTACTCTTTCTTCGGCTTTCTTTAAATCATATTGAGTTCTTCTAATGATAACCTCTTTTTGATGGTCAATATATTTAGATATAATATCTTTTAAACCTAAAGTTTTAGGAGTTTTTCCATCTATCATTAAGAAAATAATTCCGTAATTAACTTGAAAATTAGTATGCTTATATAAGTTATTTAAAACAACTTGAGGGTTAGCATCACGTTTTAAAGTAATAGTAATCTTTACGCCATCTTTTAAATCTGTATGATAATCTGATATTCCATCAATGACTTTATTATGAACAAGTTCAGCAACTTTATTCTTAAGTTCCATTGTATTAACACCATATGGTACTTCAGTTATCACAATATTACTATGATTTTTTCCTTCTTCAATGGTTGCACGACTTCTTATAGTAATGCTACCTCGACCAGTTTCATAAGCTTTTTTAATTCCAGAATTTCCTAGAATAATACCACCAGTTGGGAAATCTGGTCCTTTTATATATTGCATTAAACCATTTGTATCAATATCTGGGTTATCTATATAAGCAATACAACCATCAATTACTTCTCCTAAATTATGTGGTGGAATATTGGTTGCCATACCAACAGCAATTCCCATTGAACCATTTACTAAAATATTTGGAAATCTTGATGGTAAAACAACAGGCTCGTCTAAAGTCTCGTCAAAGTTTTTCATCATATCAACAGTATCTTTATTGATATCACGAAGAAGTTCAAGTGATAACTTTGATAAACGTGATTCAGTGTAACGCATAGCTGCTGCTCCATCACCTTCAATATTACCAAAGTTTCCATGACCATCAATTAAAGTATATCTTTGATTAAAATCTTGAGCAAGTCTTACCATTGCTTCATAGATTGAAGAATCTCCATGTGGATGATAATTACCCATAACTTCACCAACAGTTTTAGCACTTTTACGGTGAGGTTTATCAGGCGTATAACCAGATTCATACATTGACCATAAAATACGTCTATGAACTGGTTTTAAACCATCTCTTAAATCAGGAATTGCACGGGAAATAATAACACTTAAAGAGTATTCCAAGAAAGAATTAGAAACTTCATTAACTATATTTTCTTCTGTTAATTTATCATGTTCATGAAATTCTCCTCCAAAATCAGTATTTATAGATTCATCTTCTTCAGTTTCAGATACAATTTCCGCATCAGGTTCATTTTTATCTTCTTCTGCTCTTTTTAATAATTCATTTAATTCATTATCTTCTTCCATGTTACCCTCCTAAATATCAAGATTCTCAACCTTATGAGCATTTTCTTCAATATATTGTCTTCTTGGTTCAACTTCGTCTCCCATAAGTTTCTCAAAAATCTTATCTGCTGCTAAACAATCTCCAACTGTGATTTTTCTAAGAGTTCTTTTGGTAATGTCCATTGTTGTTTCATTTAATTCTTCAGCATCCATTTCTCCTAAACCTTTCATACGAGCAATCTCTGCTTTATTTCGAACATTTTCTGGTAAAGAATTTAAATAAGCATTAAGTTCAGCTTCATTTAAAACATATTTTCTTGTTTTACCATGCATAATTCTAAATAAAGGTGGTTGAGCTGCATAAACATGTCCTGCTTGTACAATTGGTTTAAAGAAACGATAGAATAAAGTTAATAATAAAACACGAATATGAGAACCATCAACATCGGCATCGGTCATGATAATTATCTTATCATAACGAAGTTTATTTAAATCAAAATATTCACCAATTCCCGTTCCAAATGCAGTTATAATTGTCTTAATTTCTTCATTTCCAAGCGCTTTATCAAGTCTTGCTTTTTCAACATTTAAAATCTTTCCACGTAAAGGCAAAATAGCTTGAGTCATGGCATCTCTTCCTTTTTTAGCACTTCCTCCAGCTGAATCTCCCTCGACTATAAAGATTTCACTGATAGTTGGGTCTTTACTTTTACAATCACTTAATTTACCAAAGAAATTAGTAGTTGTTAAATCTGTTTTTCTCGTTGCTTCACGAGCTTTTTTAGCTGCCATTCTAGCATCTCTTGCTAAAACTGCCTTACTTATAATTGTTCTAGCTTCAGTTGGGTTTTCAAGTAAAAATCTCTCAAAACCTTCAGCAAAGACACTATCAGCTAAGTTTTTAACTTCACTATTTCCTAAACGACCTTTAGTTTGTCCTTCAAATTGAGGGTTAGGATGCTTACAAGAAATAATCATAGTAAGTCCTTCTTTAACATCGTCGTCTTTTAAACTCTCGTCTTTTTCTTTTAAAATATTATTTTTTCTTGCATAACTATTAATAACTCTTGTTAGAGCACGTTTAACTCCATCTTCGTGAGTTCCTCCATCATGAGTATTAATGTTATTAACAAATGAATAAATATTAGAGTTATATGAAGTATTATATTGCATAGCTACTTCAAAAAATACTCCATCTTTTTCACCATTTAAGTGAATTATATCATTATGAAGTGGTGTTTTTTCTTGATTGATAAAACGTACGTACTCGCTTATTCCACCTTCATACATGAAAGTTTCTCCAGTTGTATCTTCAAGGTCACGGTCATCTCTTATGTTAAGTGATAAACCACGATTTAAGAATGCTAATTCACGAACACGAGTTTTTAATGTTTCATAATCATAAATATCTGTATCAAATATTTCAGGGTCTGGTTTAAAAGTTACCGTTGTTCCAGTACGATTTTTATCGCAAGTTCCCGTTTCATGTAATGGTTCTACTGTATGACCCCCATTTTCAAAACGAATACTATTAACTTTACCATCTTTATAAACCGTTACTTCTACCCATTTACTTAAAGCATTTACAACACTGGCTCCAACACCATGTAAGCCACCAGATACTTTGTATCCGCCACCTCCAAATTTTCCACCAGCATGCAAAACAGTATATACTGTTTCAACAGTTGAAATACCTGTTTTAGGGTGAATATCTGTTGGTATACCACGACCATCATCCTTAACTGTAACTGAATTATCTTTATTTATTACTATTTCTATATTATGGCAATAACCAGCAAGTGCTTCATCAATTGAATTATCCACTATTTCCCAAACTAAATGATGTAAGCCTTTAACATCGGTTGTACCTATATACATACCAGGTCTTTTTCTTACAGCTTCTAACCCTTCCAATACTTGAATTGACGAAGAATCATAATTACCTTGTACCTTTTCTTCTTCCATTTTTATGTCCTCCTTTAATCATGCCATTTTTTATTTTATAAATTCTTGCATTTTTTACTAAATTCTCATCTATTTCTTCAATGTCGGTAGTTGTTATTACAACTTGCATCTCGTCATTAAAATATTTTATTATATTATTACGCTTTTTTATATCAATTTCAGAAAATACATCGTCAAGAAGTAAAACTGGGTATTCTCCTTTTATCTTTTTAAATACTAAAAGTTCAGCTATTTTATAAGCAATAACAATCATTCTTTGTTGTCCTTCAGAAGCATAAATTTTAGCATCATGGTTTGCTAACGAAAATAATAAATCGTCTCGATGTAGACCAAAAATAGTCATACCTTGCATTAATTCTTTATTTAAGTTTCGTTTCCATTTTAAAAGTAATATTTTCCGAATTTTATCTTCATCATAAAAATCAATTCCTAAATTATTTATATATTCTACTTTTAAACCACTTATTCCCGATAATTTTTTAAATATTCCAGGAATTATTTTATTAATTTCTTCAATATAGAAAAAACGAAAATAATATATTTTAACACTACTTTCTAGCATTTTTTCATTAATAATATCTAAATATTTATAATCAGCCATACTATTAATGTTTAATCTTTTTAAATATTCATTACGCATTTTTAAAAGACTATTATATTCATTTAAATTTTTTAAATAATTGTTATATAACTCGCCTATTTGAATATTTAAAACATTTCTTCGAATGCTAGGTGAACCTTTAATTATTTCAATATCATTTGGTAAAAAAGTTGTAACACAAAAATTAGAAATATAATCAGAAATTCTCTTGATTTGATTTTTGTTTATATAAACTTTCTTTCCTGTTTTATCTATTGATATTTGATACCATTTAGTGTAATCAGTATAAGCAACTTCTCCAATTAATGAAGCATTTAAAGCATCAAATTTAATAAGATTCATGTAATCACCAAATCGACTTGATTTAGTAAGTGAAAGTACATATATTCCTTCTAAGATATTTGTTTTTCCAGCTCCGTTTTCTCCAATGAATATATTTATACCATCAGAAAACTCAATAGTTGCTTCTTCATAATTTCGAAAATTTACTAATTTTAAACTCTTTAATCTCATAAAACATCACAAAAACCCTACAAAACAAATATTTGAATTAGATAATATACCTATACTTGCTTATTTATTATACCATAAATTTGGTTTAAAACAACCTAATTTAACCTTTTTTGGACATTTTTATCCATTTTTAGGTAATTTTTTTCCACTTTTTATGTGAATAATTTTTTTAATGCAAAAAAAGACTCTTAAGCATAGATAAATAGTAGAATTTTTATTTTTTATAAAAATTAATTTTAGCCTAATAGTCTTATTAATATATTATTTTAGCTTAATTTACAGATACACGATGTTTTAATAAATTTTGAAGTCTTGTGGCTCTTAATAATTGCAATTCAAAAGAACGATAAGACATTTTTAAAATCAAAGTCTTTCCTTCTGTAAAAGTTATTTTCGTATAACCTTTATATGGCTCGTATTTTAATACATTGTTTAAAGAAATCCAAGAACATTTTTCATTTTCAGCACCATTAGTTGGAAAGAAAATTATATCATTAACTTCTTCTATTATAATAGGTAATTTATAATTAGAACCTAACATCATCTTTGTTCCTTTTACTCGTCCTTCTAAAGTGCTTCCATAGTAAGCACAACTCTCTTCCATAACTTCATATGTTCTTTTAGACAATAAATAATCTTGGTCTTGTTCAATAATTTGAGAAGATTCATTATTTACATTGAGAACAGCACAAGTTTCTTTATTGATTTCATATGAATCTAATTCCATGTTTCACCCCCTACTAGAAATTTATTTTATCCACAAAATTGTGAATAATTCCAATTTCTGAGGCATATAATAATCAACTACTATGTCGATATTTGTTCTTTTTTGTCGATAAAAAAAGAAATAAGACATTTTTTAACAAATTATCTTATTTAAAATCTTATTTTCTTTATTAATATGTACGAATTGGTAATACTAATTGTAATAAATCTTCAGATTCATTGCCTTTAAAGATAATTGGGTTAACTTCTCCCACGAAAGATATTTCACATTGCTCACTATCAATTACTTTTAATGCTTCCATTACATAACGAGCACTAAAGGAAATAGTAATATCCTCATTGTTATCTTTTTCAATTGGCATTTTTTCTTCAACACGACCGATTTCAGCACTTGAAGATTTCATAGTTAAAATATTGCCATTTGTTTCAAGTGTTACAACATTTTTTTCTTTATCACTTGTTAAAATACTTACTCTATCAATAACATTATAAAGGTCTTCAACTCGAACAGATATTTTTAACATACTATCTTTTGGTAATAAATTAGCTGTATTTGGGAAAGTTCCATTAATTAAACGACTTTGGAATAAAACATTATCATATTTAAATAATATTTTATTATTAAATATATGTAATTCAACATCTAACTCATCATCAGTTAATAATTTAGATACTTCTATGATATTTTTACTTGGAATAACAAGATTATAATCATTTTCAACACTATCTTTTAATGTTAATACCTTTCTTGCTAAACGATAGGAATCTGTGCAATTACATTCTAATATATTTCCCACAATTTTTAAATTTACTCCAGTTAAAGCTGGACGAGCCTCGTCAGTTGAAGCAGCAAAAGCAGTTTGGTTAACTAAATCTTTAAATACTTTGCTATTTATTAAGATAGGTGTTTTATTTAATTCTAAATTGATATTTGGATATTCATTTTTATTAATACCATTTAAATTATATTCACTATTTTCTGTGGAAATAATTACTTTTAATTCGTCAAATACTTCTAAATTTATCATTTTATCTGGAAGTTTACGAACAATATCTAAAATATATCTTCCTTGAATAATAATACTTCCTTCTTCTTCAATTGTCATATCTTCATCTTGATATGGTATAAAGGTACGAATAGTTATATCATTATCTGATGCTGTTAAAGTTAAACCTTCTTTTTGTAAATCAAATTTTATTCCAGCTAAAGCAGGTACTAAATTTTTAGTTGAGATAGCTTTAGATACTTTATTTAAATTTTCTAATAATAAATCTTTTTTTATTTTTATTTTCATATTTAATCTCCTTTAAAATTTCTTCTTTATTTCTTTTTTATATAATATTAATAATAATAATAGTGTGGAAAAGTGTGAATAACTTCAAGAACGTTTATAAATAAACAAAAAGCTTAAAAATTTATAGGTGGAAAATGTGTTAAAAATTTCTGAATTATTAACATTTGAAATTTTTGGCTTTTATTTTCTTTTCACATTTTTTTAATTAAATCAATCTTTTCCACAAATGATTGTTGAAAACTTTAATTTAATTTAAATTACTTTTAATTTTTTCAACTGTATCTTTGATACTTTTATTGGTTTTGATATCACTTTCAAGTTTTTCACAAGAATACATTACTGTTGAATGGTCACGTCCTCCAAATTCTGAACCAATTCTTTGGAAAGATTCATTTAAGACATCTCTTGCTAAAAACATAGCTATTTGTCTTGGAAAAGCAATCGATGCACTTCGTTTTTTTCCTTTTAAATCGTCAACAGATATTTGAAAGAAATCAGCAACTACGGTTTGAATTTTGGAAATATCATTTTTTTCACTCGTTCCTTTAGTTATTTCATCTTTTAGAGCATCAATTGCAAATGATAAAGTGATATCGGCTCCACCCATCATCATTGAGCAAGCCATTAATCTATTTATAGCTCCTTCCAAATTTCTTACATCATCCGGCATATTTTCAGCAATATATTTTAAAACTTCTTCTGGAAAATCTTTAGCAAGTTTTGACCCTTCAATCTTTTTCTTTAATATATTGATACGAAGTGCCGTATTAGGTGGATAAATATTAACGGTTAATCCCCAAGAAAAACGGGTTCTAAGTCTATCTTCTAATAATTTTAAGTCATTTGGTGACCTATCAGAAGAAATAATGATTTGCTTTTTATTATCATGTAATGCTGTAAAAGTGTGGAAGAATTCTTGTTGAGTTTGCGTAGCTCCTGCTAAGAATTGAATATCGTCGATTATTAAAATATCAATATTTCGATATTTATCTTTAAAGAAATCAGCATAACTGTAATTTTCATTTTTCTTATCTTTTCTACTAATTCCTGAAAAATCGTCAATAAATTGTTCACTTGTAACGTATAAAACTTTTTTATTTGATGTTTGTTGAATATAATTACCAATTGCATGCATTAAATGTGTTTTACCTAGTCCACTTTTTCCATATATAAATAAAGGGTTATAGGTTGAACCAGGACTTTCCGCAACGGCAAAAGCCGCAGCATGAGCTAATCGATTACTATCACCAACAATAAATGTATCAAAGGTATATTCAGGTTTTAGATTAGATTGATGGTTAAATTTACTAGTTTGGGATGCTTCTTTGGTTTCTACTTGGACTTTTTCTTCAGAATTTTTAATTTCTTCTTCTAAAATAAATTCTAAATCATATACATTTCCTGTTAGATTAGTAAGAATATTAGTAATTAAATCTTGATAACTTTCTGATAATCTTCTTCTATGAATTTCATGAGGTACTACAATGACGGCTTTTTTATTATCAATACTATAAAGATAAGATTTACTAAACCATGTGGAAAAAACCATAGCATTAACATTTTCTTTGACTTTATCGAGAAAATGTTTCCATAAAAGTTCGTTATTCATAATTCATATTCCACCTCCCTATTTTAAGACTTCTCTATCTATATTTTACCTTATTTATAATATAAAAGTAAAGTTCAGTTGATATGTTTTAATCTTTAGAAATTAAGGTATTTTCTTTATAATTTTGTACTTTTTTCTTTGTTCGTGAATACCCTCATCTTGTCTAAATATTTTAAATTAATTTTTTTAGAATAACAAGTAATAAGTGTCAAGTTAAAGGAATTTTAGTTAATAAAAAGATGATGTCGAATATTTGGGAAATAACTGTTAAAAACCTTGTGGATAAATATTTCCCACAAAAACTTTCAACAAGTTTTCCACTTAGTTTTCAACATATCTTTTGCTTTTATAGCAAGGAGATGATTAGTTTTCCACTAAATATTAAAAAGGCATTTCCACAGTGTTAAGATTATATTCCACCATTGTGTGGAAAAATATTCAAAAAAAGTTTCTTAAACCCTTGAAAAAATTAGTTTTCCACTTGACATGTTGATAAATTTTTTAAGTAAAATTAAGTAAACCAAAGTTTCATTTATTCTTAAACTTGCCAATTATTTTTATCTTTTTCTGCTTTTATTTTCTTGATTACTAAGAACGGAGTAATTTGCTCTTTCACTCTAAAATTTTACTTTATTCTCAAAATATGATAATATCTTTAATGTGTTTTTTATTTTTAAAATTCACTGAGGAGGTAAAACTAAATTTTTATATTTAGTAAGACTTTATGAAAAATTTAAATTCTGAATTATTCAGAAATGCAAAAAAGCGTAATAGGTATTTACTTATTACAGGAGTTATTTTTTTAATTTTATCAATATCGTTATTTATATTTACGTATAAATATGAACACAAACCTTTGCCTAAAACCAAAGATATGGCAACACTTGTTGGAGATACTAGTGAAATTAACAATGTTTATGCATCAATTGAGATAACTAATGTTCCGGTTTTGTTTGCTACCTATCAAAATTATGGTATTGAAGAAGATAGTAAATATTATTTAGCCATGGATAGACAAAATATTTTATATATTGTTTATATGAGTTCTAATGAGTTTAATAAATTAAAAAATAAGACTGAACAAGATTTCCCAATTGAAATTAAAGGAACAACGAGAATTATTCCTAATGATATCAAAAAGCTTGCAATTGAAGAATACAATAAAGTAATTGGTGAAAAACGATTAACTGAAGAGAACTTTGAAGATTTTGTAGGAACTGTTTTATTAGATATGGAATTGTCACCATATAATCTTGATTATCTTTATATAATAGCAGCTTTATTATTTGGACTATTCATACCAATGATAACAATTTATTTGGTAAGGGCTTTAAAAACAAGAAAAATATTAAAGAAATATAGTATGGCTGATTTAATTAAGATTGATAATGAAGTAAAAAATTTAAAAAATACTCCATATGATAAAATGAGACTTTATTTAACATCAAATTATGTTGTAGACTCTAGTAATAATATTATAATAATAAGTTATGAAGATATCGTTTGGGCATATAAATATGAATATCGATACAGTGGTGTAACTGTTAATAAAAATATTAAAGTATTAACTAAAGATAATAAGTATTATACTATTTGTAATACAAATTTAATAAAAAATGATAAAGAAGAAGTTCTTAACGAAGTGTTGAAAAAAATAGAAAAACAAAATTCTAAGATTTTAATAGGACTTAGTCCTGAAAACGAAAAAAAAGCTAAAGAAAAGATTAAAAACCAAAAAAGTATCTAAAAAATTAATTGACAAGCACCCTATTTTCCTATTATAATAGTGTAGATTTTAGTTTTGGAGGTGTGAAATGAAAAGAACTTATCAACCAAATAATAGAAGAAGAGCAAAAAAACATGGATTTTTTGCAAGAAAAGAAACATCTGTATTAAATTCAAGAAGAAGAAAAGGTCGTAAGGAAATTATAAAAAAATAAGCCACATTTTAATTGTGGTTTTTTTAAGGTGAAATATGAAGAAAATTAATGTTGTTAAAAGTAATTTGGAATTTAATGATGTTATAAAAGCAGGAAAATGTTATAAGAATCAATACTTTGTTCTTTATATAAAAAATAATAATCTTGATAGATATCGTTTTGGAATATCTGTTCCTAAAAAAGTTACTAATGCAGTAAATCGAAATAAACTAAAAAGAAAAGTAAGAAATATTTTAGATAATCACCGAAATCTCTATTCAAAAAACAAAGATTATATTATAATAATAAGAAAGAGTTGTCTTATGGAGCCATTTAAAGTTTTAGAAGACAATTTAGTAGATTTATTAAAATATACATTTTCAAAGTAATACTTATAAAATAAAAGAAAAGGAAAAAAATATGAAAAAGAAAAAAATATTAATTGTAGTTTTACTGTTGTTATTAATAACCGGTTGTACTAAACCTCTAAAAGGAAAAGATAATAAAGCTGTTATTAATGAAGTAACGGGTCAAAACTTAACGGAAAATATTTTATGTCGACCAACTGATAAAGAAACAATAGAATTATATGAAAAAAATAATGTTGATATAGATTCTTTACCAAGTTGTGTATGTAAAGAAGATAAAATAAAGAAGACAGTTGAGAAAAAAGATGATGAAGGTAATGTTTTAAAAGATGAAGATGGTAAGGTCATAACCGAAGAAGTAGAAGAAAAATGTGAAAGCTTTAAAATTACATCTGGTAAATATGATGGTTTATGGGCAACAATTCTTATAAAACCTTTAGCATTTGTAATTTTGTTCTTTGGTAATTTAGTTAATAGTTTTGGTTTAGGACTTATTATTACGAGTTTAGTAATTAGATTGTTGCTTTACCCTATAACAAGAAAAACAGCAATGCAATCTGAATATATGAAAAAAGCTCAACCTGAAATGGAGAGAATTGAAAAGAAATATGCCAATAAAAATCAAGAAGACAAAGAAGTAATGATGCAAAAAAGCCAAGAAATGCTAATGGTTTATAAAAAATATAATATTAATCCTATTTCAGGATGTTTGTTAGCCTTTCTTCAATTACCTCTTTTAATAGCTTTCTTAGAAGCCATCAATCGAGTTCCAGCTATTTTTGAAGAGAAATTCTTAGGACTTCATTTAGGAACTACTCCTCAAGTTGGTTTATTCTCTGGTAATTATCTATATATTATAATCACGATAATCGTTGCTTTAACAACTTATTTCTCATTTAGAGCAACAACTAAGGACCAAATATCAACAAGTAAAGAAATGGAGAAGCAACAAAAAATGATGACTAATATGTTCACAATTATGATTATTGTTATGTCTTTCTTCATGACAACCGCCTTAAATATTTATTGGGCAACGACAAACTTATTTACTATTTTCCAAAATATAATCGTTAGGAGGACAACAAAATGAAAAAATATACATATCAAGCTAAGACATTTGAGGAAGCTAAAAATTTAGCTATGGCTGAATTAATGGAGCAAGAAAGTAATCTTTATATAAAAGAAATTGCTAATACCAACAAATTATTTACTAAAAAAAGTGTAATTGAAGTAATCAAAAAGGAAGATGTTGTTGAACATATAAAAAAATTAATAAAAGATATTTGTAATGATATGGGTTTAACTATCAATATGGAAGTTAAAAAAAGAGAAGATAGTTTAACTATTTCAATTTATGCAGATAATAATGCCATTTTAATTGGTAAAAATGCTAAAACGTTAGATGCATTAAATACCATTATAAGACAAAGTATTTATAAAGAAATTGGAGAAAGTTATAAATTTGTTTTAGATGTAAGTGAATATAAACAAAAGCGTGAATGGAATTTAGAACGTATGGCAAAGCAAATAGCTAGAGAAGTTGCTAAAACCAAAGTTGAAGCTAAATTAGACCCAATGAATTCATATGAACGAAGAATAATTCATAATACTTTGACTAATAATAAAAAGGTTTATACTGAAAGTACTGGTGAAGAACCAAATCGTTATGTTGTTATTAAACCAAAAGAAGAAATATTAGAAAAATAATTGCTTTTTAAAAGGCAATTTTTTTATTTCAAAAACTAAACGACAAAATACTTCAAAATACGACAAATTAATTTGATAAAACAGATAAAGGTGATAAAAATGGAAAGTATTTTAGAAAGTATAGAAGAATTACAAGGAATGATTGAAAAATTAACGGAAGATGTAGCCTTAATTAAAGTTTCACACATTTTAGATAATTTGCTGATTGAATTAAAAGAAGAAAAATATGATATTCCAGAGAATAAAATAATTTTTTTAATTAGATTTTTAGATACTAAGTCACCTTCTGATTTACTTTTATTTCACGGTATTTTAACAAATGAAATTAAGATTTTAGAAGAAGTGTTCCCTTCTCCTCGATATGAACTTTTTATTTTTTTAATGCGACTTTCTAATAAAATTCAAATTGTGAATGAAATATTTCCTAAAAGAAGTAAAAAATTAGTTTTCATGCATAACAAATAAAAAGAGGTTAAAGAATATAGATAAAAACTATGTTAAACAAATGACATAGTTTTCTTTTTGTGATACAATATGGGCAGTTGGGGTGATATTATGAATGATACAATAGTATCTTTAGCAACCAATTTAGGAGTTGCAGCCATATCAATTATTAGAATAAGTGGACAAGAAAGTATTAAAATAGTAAATGATTTATTTAAAGAAAAAGATTTAGAAAAAGTTAAAAGTCATACTATTAACTATGGTCATATTGTATTAGATGGTGAAATTATAGACGAGGTTTTAGTAAGTGTTATGAGAGGACCTAAAACTTATACAGGTGAAGATACCGTTGAAATTAATTGTCATGGTGGAATTGGAGCAACTAATAAAATATTAGAAATTTTAATCAAAAAAGGATGTCGTTTAGCAAGTCGTGGTGAATTTACTAAAAAAAGATTTTTAAATGGGCATATAGATTTAATGCAAGCTGAAGCAATACTAGATTTAATCAATAGTGAAACTGAAAAAGAAAGAAAAGTAGCTATTCAAGGGTTAAACGGAAATTCTAGTAAAATGATTAAAGATTTAAGAGAAATCTTAATTAATTTAATTAGTAATATAGAAGTAAATATAGATTACCCAGAATATGAAGATATATATGAAGTAACTAAAGAAGATATAAGAAAAAATATAGATATTATTCATGAAAAGATTAAAAAAATTGTAGCTGAAAGTGAGAATGGAAAGTTAATTAAAAATGGTATAAAAACAGCTATAATTGGTCGTCCTAATGTTGGAAAAAGTAGTCTTTTAAATAGATTGCTTGGTAATGAAAAAGCAATTGTTACAGATATTCCGGGTACAACAAGAGATATTGTAGAAGGTAATATTTTAATAAATGGAATTAAACTTAATATAATAGATACAGCTGGAATTAGAGAAACTAAAGATATTGTTGAACAAATTGGAGTTAATAAAAGTTTAGATATCATGGAAGAAGCTGATTTAGTTCTTTTACTTTTAAATAACAATCAAGAATTAACTTCTGAAGATAAAGAGTTAATTGCTAAAACTAAAGATAAAAATACTATCATTGTTATTAATAAAAATGATTTAGAAGAAAAAATAGATATTAGTTCTTTAGATTTAGAAAATATAGTTTATATAAATACTTTAACTTATAAAGGAATAGAAGCTTTAAAAAATAAGATAAATTCAATGTTTAATTTAGGAAAATTAGATACAAATGAATTTAATTATATAACTAATGAAAGACAACTTTCTAAATTAAGAGAATGTTTAGATTTAAGTTTAGATGTTAAAAATAATCTTGATACCTTACCTTTAGATATTATAGAAGTTGATTTAAAAACAATTTGGAATACATTAGGTACTATTCTAGGTGTTACCTATGATAATGAATTGTTAGATAATTTGTTTAGTAAATTTTGTGTAGGAAAATAAAAAACAGTTGGGGGAAATATGAAAATTGAATTACAAGATAAAGAGTTAGAAAAAAATTTAAAAAATGCTACGTTAGAAGAAATAATTAAAATAGAAAAAAGAATAATTGCTACTAATCAAGATTTTATAAGAGTAAATAAAATAAATCAAAAAATTTTGAATATTGTTAAGAAAAGTTTGATTGTAATATTTACAATGTTATTACTTACTAAAAGTAATGTAAGTTTTAATAAAGAATTATTTTTAAAGACAATTTTAGTTATAATTGAAACTATTTTTGTTTCAAAAATTGATAAAAGAGAACAATTATTATTAAAAGAAATATTAGTTGAAACTGATATTATTAATTTGAGTAAGTTAATTTTAGAGTGTTATAAAGAAGATTTAGAAGCAAAAAATTATACAGATTTAGAATTACATGAATTACAAGAAAAGATGTTAAAGTTAAAAGATGGATTAGAGATGTAAAATATTATATGTAAGATATGGAGTTATTTTATTAATACTATTGAAGAAATATTAGTAGTAATGATAAAATAAAAAAGAGATATGATTTAATTTTTTGCCGTTAAGTACTATCTCTGTTCAATTAATTGATTTGAAGAAGAATGCACCATTCAGTAATGAAAGGTGTTTTTTCTTCTAGTTCTTTTTTTTAAAAAGTTTATAAGAAGTATAACTTTTACAAATGCTATAGGTGAAGACACTTATATAAAAATATATTTATTATTTACAAGAAATAAGTTTTGTTGTATAATCTCTAAGTATTGATATGGGAAGTGATTAGATGGAATTTGAAGCCATAGTTGTAGGTGGTGGACATGCTGGTTGTGAAGCAAGTTTAGCTCTTGCTAGATTAAACCATAAGACATTGTTAGTTACGGGAAATATTAAAAATATTGCCGATATGCCATGTAATCCTAGTGTTGGAGGTCCAGCTAAAGGAATTTTAGTTAGAGAAATTGACGCTTTAGGTGGTGAAATGGGAGTTAATACTGACAAAAGTCATTTGCAACTTAAAATGTTAAATACTAAAAAAGGACCAGCTGTTTGGGCATTAAGAGCTCAAGCTGATAAAATAACCTACCCTAAAGAAATGTTAAAAACATTAAGAAGTACGAAAAATCTAGAAATTAAAGAAGCTATAGTTGACGATTTAATTGTTTCAAATCAAAAAGTTATAGGAGTTAAGCTTGAAAGTGGTGAAGAAATTAAATCAAAAGTTGTAATACTTACAACCGGAACTTATTTAAAAGCTGATATTTTAGTAGGAGCTAGTAGAACTCCTGGAGGACCACACGGTGAAAAAGAAGCTAAAAATTTATCAGATAATTTAAGAAAATTCGGACTTACTATTCAAAGACTTAAGACTGGTACTCCTCAAAGAATAGCAAAAAATTCCATTGATTATAGTGTTTTAGAACGTGAAGATGGAGATAAGATTTTAAGAACATTTTCTTTTGATATAGAACCGCTTTATAAAATAGAAGACCAAGTGCCATGTTATTTAACTTATACCAATTTAGAAACTCATAAAATAATTATGGAAAATCTTGAAAAATCAAGTATGTATGGTGGTTATGTAAGAGGAATTGGTCCAAGATATTGTCCTTCCATTGAAGATAAAGTTGTAAGATTTAAAGATAAAGAAAGACATCAATTATTTTTAGAACCTGAAAGTAAATATTATGATGATATCTATCTTCAAGGTTTTTCAACTAGTATGCCTCATGATATTCAAGAAAAAATGGTTCATAGTTTAAAAGGCCTTGAACATGCTAAAATATTAAAATATGCTTATGCAATTGAATATGATGCAATTGACCCATTAGAAATGCAAGCTAGTTTAGAAAATAAAAAAATTGAGAATTTATTTACAGCTGGACAAATTAATGGAACTAGTGGTTATGAAGAAGCAGCAGCTCAAGGTTTGATGGCAGGAATTAATGCTAGTTTAAAAATGCGAGGTTTAGAACCACTTATTTTAAAAAGAAATGAAGCATATATTGGAGTTTTAATAGACGATTTAGTAACTAAAGGAACAAAAGAACCTTATCGTATGTTAACATCTCGTGCTGAATATCGACTTTTACTTCGTAATGACAATGCCGATATAAGATTAAGAGAATATGGACATCAAGTTGGTTTAATAGACGATATCAGATATGCTAAATTTAAAGATAAATTAAAACAAATAGAAGAATTAACTAATAAATTAAAAGAAATCAAAATATTACCAACTGAAAAAGATTTAATTGAAAAACTTCATACCTCCCCTATTCTAGATGGTATTACTTTATATGATTTATTAAAAAGACCAGAAATTAGTATAGATAAATTAATGGAACTTGGAAAAATTGAAGAAAAATATTCTGATGCTGTTCTTGAACAAGTTTCAATTGCAATAAAATATCAAGGTTATATTGCTAAAGAAATGAAAGAAGCTTCAAAACTTTCAGAGCTTGAAGATATAAAAATACCAACTGATATTGATTATAATAAAATACTAAATATTGCTAGTGAAGGACGTCAAAAGTTAGACCAAGTAAAACCTAGAACTTTAGGACAAGCTAGTCGAATAAGTGGAGTTAACCCAAGTGATATAGCAGTTTTAAGTGTTTATTTAAAGAGGTATAAGAATGAACATTGAAGAATTTAAGTCAGAACTTTTAAAATTAAATATAAATTTATCTCAAGAAAAATTAGCTAAATTAGAAAAATTTTATGAACTTTTAATTACTTGGAATGAAAAGATTAATTTAACAACTATTACTGATAAAGAAGAAGTTTATTTAAAACATTTTTATGATAGTTTAACTTTAATTAAAGCT
This sequence comes from uncultured Bacilli bacterium, assembly GCA_947628095.1. Lineage (GTDB taxonomy): Bacteria > Bacillota_I > Bacilli_A > RF39 > UBA660 > RUG591. Next base: position 35,391 of record CANQYO010000003.1, read on the forward strand.
ATTGATTTGACTAAAGATTTAAAATTATTAGATGTTGGAACAGGAGCTGGGTTTCCAGGAATTGTTTTAAAAATAGTATTTCCCAATTTAAAAATAACACTTTTGGATGCTACAAGTAAACGTATAAATTATTTAAATGAAATTATTAAAGAGCTTGATTTAAAGGAAATAGAAACGGAATGCACAAGAATTGAAGACTATTCAAGAATTAATAAAGATAAATATGATGTTGTAGTAGCAAGAGCTGTTGCCCATTTAGGAATATTAATAGAAACAATTATGCCAACAGTTAAGGTAAATGGGTATTTTATAGCTATGAAAGCAAATGTTTTGAATGAAATAGCTGAAAGTAATAAAATTTTAAATCAAATAGGAGCTAGAATAATTCAATGTGAAGAATTTGTACTTCCTAAAGAAGATAGTTTAAGGACTTTGGTTAAAATACAAAAAATGACTGAAACTCCACTTGAATTTCCAAGACGTTTTGATAAGATAAAAAAAGATTATTTAAAAAATAAATAAAAGGTTAATCTGTTAAAAAGACATGTCGCCTTCTCGTTTTAATACGAGCTATGCAAATGCTAGTAATTGGAGTATTCCACCTTCTGGTGAGTTAAGTCCCTGGGATAGTGTTGTTGCTTCCATTGGCGTGCGCAAGATTTTAACTAAATCTTTTAAATAGATTAAGGTTTCTTTAAAAGAAGTTAAAAACAAGATTATCCTTAGTTTAACTAAAAACTAAAATATAGATGTTTACATATTAGATATTAAACTAAAACTATATTATATCACAGTGGGAAATACTGTGATTTTCTTTTACAAAATTTCTACAAAAATGGAAAAAAACATTGTCAAAAATACAATTTTGATATAATATATTATCATAGGGAAATACTAGAAAAGAAGAAAGAAGGGATTGTATGAATAAAGATAAATTAGATAATGAAGTAGTTTATCTAAGAATAGATGACATTATTCCTAATCGTTTTCAACCTCGGGAAATATTTGATGAAACGGGTTTAGAAGAACTATCAGATTCAATTAAAGAACATGGAATTATTCAGCCTATTGTTGTTCGTCCTATTGGAGATAAATATGAACTTATTGCCGGTGAAAGAAGAACAAAAGCTAGTGCTCTAGCGGGTTTAACAACAATTCCAGCTATTGTTCGTGATATGGATGATACAGAAAGTGCTAAAGTATCTCTTCTTGAAAATTTACAACGAAAAAATTTAAGTGCTATTGAAGAAGCAAGAACTTATAAAAGAATATTAGATTTAGCTAATATGACTCAGGAAGAACTTGCTAAGACAATGGGAAAAAGTCAACCAATGGTTGCTAATAAACTTCGTCTTTTAGCTCTTCCAGAGGAAGTTCAAGATGCTTTAATTAAAAATCAAATTTCTGAAAGACATGCAAGAAGTTTATTAAATATAAAAAATAAACAAGAACAATTAAAATTATTAGATAGAATTCGTGATGAGCGTTTAACAGTTCGAGAATTAGATAAAGTAATAAAAGAAATGAAAGAAAATAATACAGAAAATAATGCTATAGTTCAAGGAGGAGCTAGTATGAATAACGGAATGCCAAATTATAATTCTACACAAAGTTCACAAAATCAATATGGTATGCAACAAGGTTATAGTCGTAATTTTGGAAATATGGGTTTAAATGATTATCAAAGTACAATCAATAATGGTATGTTTAATAATATTCCAAATTTTAATAATACAGAAAATACAATGCCTCAGACAAATATTGGAAGTATGGCATCAGTTGAAAATTCTAATTCTAATAACAATAATTATGATTATAGTTCATTTGATAGTAGTAAAGATTTCAAAATGCCAACTGAAGAAAATAATAACTATTTTGATATTCCAAACAACAACTCTACTCCAGGAAATTATAGTTCTTTAGGTTCAATGTTTGATGGAAATAATACTAATTCTAATGTTCAATCAGATTTTTCTTTAAATTCTGATAATAATGCCAATAATCAAAATTTATTTGTAAGTCAAATTAGAGAAAATGATACCAGACCATCTGAAAATCAATTTTTACCAAATTTTGATACAATGCCAAATAATATGGGAAATAATGAATTTATGCCTTCTAATAACATGATGGGAATGTCTAATTCTATGCCAAATGATTTTCAAGTTAACAATCAAAATACTAATTATATGAATTTTGCACCTAATAATGGAATGAATGAATTTAATTCAGGTTTTGGAGATTTAAATCAAAACTTTGGACAATCTAATTTTGGTATTAATCAAAATAATGGTGGTTTAGATGGTATAAATAATTATCAAAAACCAATTGAAGATTTTGCATTTCCTAGTAATAACCCTCAATCTAATTATTCAGTTCCTCAAGGTGGCTTATTCAATCAACCATTAAATATAGTTGATGTTCCAGGTAGTTCAGGACCTAATGATACTTCAATGAGCTTTAATGAAGATACTAAACCAACTGGGGAAAATAACAAAGAAGAAAATAATGAAACAGATAAGTCTGAAGAAGCACCTGATGTTTCTAAATCGGAATTTTCTGATTTATTCAATATTCCAGCTGTACCAGTAGAACCTTCAGAACCTACTGAAAATAAAGAAAATGAGCCTGAAGTGTCTGGAGAAGAAGCAAAAGACGAAGATAATAAAGATAATAATCAAGAAGAAAAAGAAACTGAAAATAATGGACAAGAAGAAAATACTTCTGAATCTTCTGATATTGAAGAAGTAGAAGTTATTGATACTATAGGAAATGAGACTAAAGAAGAAACTTCAAATGTTGCTGAAACTACCAATGAAGGAGAAACTAATCAAACTTTAGAAACAGTAACAATAAATACAGCACCTGAAACACCAGAAGAAGTAAAGGAAGATAATAAAAACAATAATCAATATATATCTCTTGAACCAGTTAAGACTATCTTTGATACTAGAGGAGCTGTATTAGAATTAAAGAAAACAACAGATGCAATAAAACAAAATAATATAAGTATTGATACTGAAGAAATAGAATTTGACGATTATTATCAAATAACAATTAAAATTAAAAAATAAAAATAAAAAAAGAAGTTATTAATTATTAAATAATTTATGTTTAAAAAATTGATAACTTTTTTATTTTTTCTAAATTCAATAAAATCAAGGCTTTTAAGATAAAAAAAACAAATATTCTGCTTAAATACCTTTGCTAATTTTCGTATTATTTGATAGAATAGAAATGACAACGATATAGAAGGTGGTACAATATGGGAAAAATAATATCATTAGTAAATCAAAAAGGCGGTGTTGGTAAAACAACTACTAGCATTAATTTATCAGCAAGTCTTGCTCTTTTAGGAAAGAATGTTTTATTGATTGACCTTGACCCTCAAGGAAATGCAACAACAGGAGTGGGAATTAATAAAGGCGATATAGATAAAAGCATTTACGATTTACTAAGAGGTAATTGTAATGCCTTAGATGTTATTGTTAAAACTGATTTTCCAAAATTAGATATAATTCCTGCTACAATTCAATTAGCTGGTATTGATATTGAATTAATGGAAAAAAGTCGAGTTGATACAAGTTTTAAAAAACAATATCAATTAAAAGAAAAAATAGCAGATATTAAAGATAAATACGATTACATTATTATAGATTGTCCTCCAAGTTTAGGTATGATAACAACTAATGCTTTAACAGCTAGTAATTCCGTTTTAATTCCTGTTCAATGTGAATTTTATGCATTGGAAGGAATAACTCAATTGTTAAATACAGTTATGTTAGCACAGAAGAATTTGAACCCTAATCTTGATTTAGAGGGAGTTTTACTTACAATGTTATCAAAATCTAATTTAGGACTTGATGTAATTGAAGAAATCAGAAGTTATTTTAAAGATAAAGTATACGATACAATAATTCCAAGATTAATTAGATTAGCTGAAGCACCTAGTCATGGTAAACCAATTGTATCTTATGACCCAAAAAGTAAAGGCTCAGAAGCTTATATAAATTTAGCAAAGGAAGTGATAATGAGAAATGGAAACAAATAGAAGAAGAGCTTTAGGAAAAGGCTTAGAAGAATTATTTGGAGCTGAAGTTTTAGATATTGAAACTTTAGAAGAACAAATTGTTGCTGATACACCTAAAGAAGAAATAATTGAAATTAATATAAATGAACTTCGTAGTAATCCTTATCAACCAAGAAAAGTATTTGACGAAAAAGCTTTATTAGAATTAGCAGATTCCATTAAGGAACATGGAGTTTTTCAACCAATTATTGTTAAAAAAAGTATTAAGGGTTATGAAATTGTAGCTGGAGAAAGACGAGTTAAGGCATCAAATCTTGCTGGAAAATCAACAATTCCAGCAATTATTCGTGATTTTAATGACCAAGAAATGATGGAAATTGCCCTACTTGAAAATTTACAAAGAGAAGATTTAAACCCTATCGAAGAAGCTTTAGCTTATCAAAGTTTAATGGAAGCAAGAGGTCTTTCACATGAAGAATTAGCTAAAAGAATTGGAAAAAGTCGTAGTTATGTTACTAATATGGTTGGGCTTATTAACTTACCAGATAGTGTTAAAGAGTTAGTTATTGCTAAAAAAATTCCAGCAACTCATGCAAGAACTTTAAGTAAAATAAAAGATGTTGCTAAAGTAGAGGCTTTAGCTGATAGAATAATAAATGAAGGGCTAACTTCAGCATCAGTTGAAGAACTTGCTCAAGATAAATCTTTTGAAAAACGTAATAAAATGGAACGTCATGAAACAGAAGAAAGTAAAACTTATAAATATATTCAAGAGTTATTATGTGAAAAACTTGAAACGAAAGTTCGTATTAGAGGTAGTAAAATTGAAATTAGTTTTGCTGATTTAGACGATTTTAATCGAATTATAGAAATATTAAATATTGACGAGGAAAGATTATAAAATAAAAATTAAATAAAAGAATAAAAGTGTAAGTGAGTATTAAATATGGAAGAAAAAAAATATGATGTAGGGACAATTCTTACTATGAAAAAGCCTCACCCTTGTGGTGCTAATAATTGGTGTGTAGTAAGACTTGGTGCAGATATTAAGATTAAATGTCTTAATTGTGGACATGTAGTAATGTTACCTAGAGTAGAATTTAATAAAAAAATAAAGAAAATTATTTCTTTTAGTGGTGATAAAAATGAATAAAAGAAAAAAAATGCGATTAAAAAGATTAAAAACCCATCCAGTTACAGTTTATATTATATTAACTTTGTTAACGGTTATTGTTAGTGGCATTTTAAGTAGTTTTAATTTTCAAACAACATATAGTACAATTAACCCAGCAGATTTATCTATTGTTCAAAATACTGTAATTGTTGAAAATCTTTTAAACTATGATGGTCTTAAATATATAATTAGTAGTGCATCTGCCAATTTTATTAGTTTTGCACCACTTAGTATGTTTATTTTAACTGCAATTGGTATGTCAGTTATGATGGCAAGTGGTTTTTTAGAATATTTATCTAAAAAAATATTCTCCAAAATTGATAATAAAATTTTAACGTTTTTAATAATATTTATTGGTATTGTTTCTACAATGATAAATGATATTGGTTATTTGATATTAATACCAATAGCTGCTAGTATCTATGAACTTAAAGGTCGAAGTCCTTTAGCGGGAATTATTGCTGCTTTCTGTGGTGTTGCTTTTGGAAGTGGAACTTCTATATTTGCTGGTTCTAGTGAAGCAACTTTAATACCTTATACAACCAGTGCTGCTCGTTTAGTTGATGAGAATTTTCATGTTAGTATTTTATCAAATTTATTTATAATGATAGCAGCAACAATTATTTTATCAATTGTTGGAACAATTGTTATTGAAAAATTTATCGTTCCTAAGTTTGGAAAACAAAAAGAAAAAAGAGATTTACAAGCTGAAAATGATATTGAAGTAATTGATGATATTGAATCAGAAGAAGATAGATTAAATCGTGAGTATAAGGAACATCGTGGTGCTAAATATGCCCTTATTGCTGGTATTATCATGATAATTATCTTTATTTATTCAGTTATTCCTAATTTACCTTTATCAGGAATGTTATTGGATATGAATGAAACAACGTATTCTAAACAAATATTTGGTGATAATTCTTATTTCCAAGATGGTTTCACCTATATGATGTCTCTTTTGTTTATTGTAACTGGTCTTGCTTATGGAATTGGTTCTAAAAAATTTAAAAACGACCGTGATGTATTTGAAGGAAGTCATGATAATTTAAGAGATTTAGGTGGAATATTAATTTTAATTTTCTTTGCATCTCAATTTATCTTTGTATTTCGAAAGACTAATATAGGAACAATTATTACTGGAATTGTTGCGAATGTAATAGATAGTATTACTTTTGGTGGTATTCCTTTACTTATTTTAGCTATTTTATTGATAGCTTTTGCCAATTTATTCTTACCAATGGCTGGTTCTAAATGGCAAATTCTAGCACCTGTAATAGTTCCACCTTTAATGCAATTTAATATATCACCTCAATTTTTACAATTTGTATTACGAGCTGCTGATTCCATGACCAAGGGAATAACCCCTTTATCAACATTCTTTGTAATCTTTATTGCTTATATGAATATTTATAATAAAGATAAAGATAACCCAATTGGAATTTTTAAAGCAATTAAAATAATCATGCCATATTGTTTAATTATTTCAGCTACATGGTTGCTACTTTTAATCGGTTGGTATATAATAGGTTTACCAATTGGACCAGGAGTAGGGCCAACTGTGTAAGGAGGATGTATGAGTTTAAAAGCTGGAATTGTGGGACTTCCTAATGTTGGTAAATCAACTCTTTTCAATGCTATTACTAAGCAAAATATTTTAGCTGCCAACTACCCTTTTGCGACTATCGAACCAAATGTCGGAGTTGTAAATGTACCAGATAAAAGAATGAATGTTTTAAATGATATGTATATGCCTGAACGCTTAATTATGGCAAGTTATGAGTTTACAGATATTGCTGGACTTGTAAAAGGTGCTTCCAGTGGTGAGGGTTTAGGTAATAAATTTTTATCACATATTAGAGAAGTAGATGCAATTGTTGAAGTTGTTCGTTGTTTCGATGATTCTAATATTATTCATGTTGAAGGAAACACCGACCCTTTAAGAGATGTTGATATTATTAACTTAGAGTTATCAATAAGTGATTTAGAAATTGTTAATAATCGTTTAGATAAAATATATAAAAAAGCAATGACAACTAAAGATAGTGATTCTTTAATTGAAGTAAGTGCCTTGACTAAAGCCAAAGAAGTTTTAGAAAAAGGTGGAGCTTTACGTGATATTACTTTTACAGAAGAAGAACAAGCTAAGATACTTGGTTATCAATTTCTAACAATGAAACCAATTATCTATGTTGCTAATATAAAAGAAGACGATTTAGCTAAACCAAATAATGATTATGTAAAAGTTTTAGAAGATTATGCTAAAAAGAATTCAAGTAAAGTTATTAAGATGTGTGCTAAAGTAGAAAGTGAACTTGCTGAACTTTCAATTGAAGAAAAAGAAGAAATGCTTGCTATGTTAGGAATTAAAACAAGTGGACTAGACGATTTAATAAATGCAACATATGAAATATTAGGTTTAAAAACGTATTTTACGGTTGGACCAGATGAAGTTCGAGCTTGGACTTTCAAAGATGGTATGAATGCAAGAGATTGTGCAGGAATTATTCATACTGACTTTCGTGAAGGGTTTATTAAAGCTGAAGTTATTAGTTATAATGATTTAATTGAAGCTGGAAGTGAACTTAAAGTTCGTGAGCTTGGAAAATTAAGAATAGAGGGAAAGGAATATATAATGCAAGATGGTGATATTTGCCATTTTCGATTTAATAGGTGATATAGATGTCAGTTAATAATTTATTAGGTATAATTACTAGTTTAGGAGTTTTTGCTATTTTTCTTTTTGTTGTTTTAATAGCAGTTCTAATAGCAGCATATGTTTTTTCAAGTTTAGGAATTATGGGGCTTGCTAAGAAAAATGATTTACCAGCACCTTGGCTTGCTTTTATTCCAGGAGGAAGAAGTTATTTAATAGGAAAACTTGGTTATGAAATTTATGTTGAACCAAGTAAGCGAAATCAAACTTTAACTTGGGTAACTTTAGGTCTTGGAATAGGAGCTTTAGTTTTTGATATTAATAATTATCTTTTAGGAAATATGTTAACTATAGCTTTAACTGTTTTCCAAACAGTTGCCTTTTATAATATTTTTAAAGTTATTAATGAAAAGAACTGTGTTATTTATACAGTGGTAACAGCTATATATAATAATCTTGGTGGAATATTCTTATATTTAAATCGTGATAAAGCTGAAAAGAGAGAAATTGCTCCATTAGAAATTTCTGAAGAAGTTAATGAAGATTTATCTTCTGAAGAAAAACAAACTGAAACAAAACCTACTATTGAACATAATTTTTGTATTCATTGTGGTGCTAAACTTAAACCAAATTCTAAATTTTGTGGTGAATGCGGAAAAGCAATCAAATAAACATCAAATTTTGATGTTTTTTTTGAATTTTTAGAAAATAGGTTCTTCTTTCTTGACTTCCCAATTATCTTAATTTATACTATTCTTATAATAGGTGATGATATGAAAAAGAATAAAAAGAATGATAAAAAAGAAAAGACTTTACTTTGGTTTGTAACAATTATAATTGAAGTAATTTTAGCATTTGCTTTATTAATTAATAGTTTGCAAATAATTTTATATGGAACAAATACTGTTTTGCATATTTTTGATAATGAGAAATTTCCAGATTATATAAGTAATTTTTATAACCCTGATTTTACTGGTGAAAGTGACGAGGAAAACTTTAATTACTTGTATTTTATAACATCAGACTATGAAAGAGATTTAATTCAAAATGAAGCAGTTTCAAGTGACAAGGTAATTGCATTTACATGGGTTAAAATTATAACAATTGAAGTATATCTAATATCTTTTGTACTTGTTTGTGTTATGACAAGACGTTTACTTCGAGTTAAGAATTCTCAAAACCCATTTGTAAATGACAACTTAGAAATTATTGATAAGATAAAACGTTACTTAGTAATTGGGTTTGGTGTTTATATGTTAGGAATAATAATTATTTCTATCTTCTGTAACCCTTTAGGTACAATAGGAAATATAAATGTATTATTAATTTTCTTAATTATGTATGGTTTAGTTGATTTTGTTGATACCTTAATAAAACGAGGAATAGATTTAAAAAGTAAAAAATAAAAGCTTGTAGATTTACAAGTTTTTTTTCATTTAATACCTTTAATATATTTTTTATTAATTTTAATGAACTCTATTATATTTTTAATTTCTTCATTTGTTAGTTCTTCATTTTCTTTTAAATAACCGTTTTCAATAAGAAGTTTTTTTAAAGCTTCTTTTTCTTTAATTTCCGTTTCAGATGTATTAATTTTACTTTCATTTCCTAATAAATAATCAGTTGAAACATTATAAAATTTTGCTATGTCTTTTAAAACATCATAATCTGGCTTTCTTTTATTACTTTCATATTGTCCATATCTAACTTCAGATAAATTTAAATTAATACTAACCTCTTTTTGAGTTAAATCATTAAGTAATCTTAAAGATTTTAATCTTTCTCCTAACATATTGAATTCCCCCTATTTCAATTTATTATAAACATTAATTTTTAGTTTTTTCAATAGTTATTTTAATATTATGTTTATTACACATATCTAAAAAATCATTTAAAAACATTCTATTTCTTCCATTTTCTATATTATTTATACTATCTCTACTTCTATTAATTGTTTTACCAAATTCAGTTTGATTTAATTCAGTCCATTCTCTTATAATTTTAATAATTTCAGTTGCTTTATATTTATTAGCAATAAATTTCATATCATCACCTAATAAAAGATTATCATTAATACTCAAAAAAAATCACAATTGAGTATTGATTGTACTCATTTTTTGTGTTATACTCTTTTTGAGTATAGATAGTACTCAAAAAGAGGGACAAATATTATGAATAATAGTAAAAAAAGCATAGGAATAATAGTAACAGTAGTAGTAATGTTATTAACAGTATTTGGAGTAACATATGCCTTTGTAAACTTTACTTTAAATGGTAATGAAAATTCTATTCTTGTAACAGGAGACATCTACATGAATTATACTGAAACTAATCAAATTAATTTAACAGATGCAGTTCCAATGGATAAAGAAAGTGCATTAAAATTATCTGACAATGTATTTAATTTTACAATAAGTGGCAAAAATCAAAGTAAGAAAGATATCTATTATGGAATAAGTATAGTCTATGGAGAAGAACAAGCAAGTAAAACTAGATTAAAAGATGAGGATATAGATGTCTACTTAACAAGTGGAGAAGATGTACTTGTAAATGCAAATAGATATAAGAGCTTAAATGATACAAGAATATGGGCAGAGAAAATAGATGCAGGGACTAATTCTTATACAAAAGAATATTCATTACGATTATGGGTAGACGAGAGTGTAATAATATCAGATACAGATGCAAATAAAGATTATACTCAAGAAGTATGGAATAATAGTTATGCTAGTTATAAAGTAAAAGTAGATGGAAATTTAAATAAAATGAACATTCCGTTAGAGATAGATGCCAAAGATAGTTATTTTGAAAATGGAAAATCATATTTTATAGTAAATATAAGCAATTACTTAAACCCACAAGTTGCGACTAAAACAATAGCAACGGCAGATATTATGAAATTAGATATAACAAGTACAAATAAAGATGTAGTATTCACATATCAAGACGATACAGGAAATAAAGTAGATGAAGAAAGTTCAACATTAAGTCAGACTTACACCTTTGATACAAACAAAGTAATAAAAATACAGGTTTATGTAACATCTAAAAATGTAGAACCAATAAATGCAGATATTAATATTAAAGTAACAAAAAATGATAATGAAACATACGAAGTTTTGAAAAATATGAGTTTAAGAGGAGCGAATGAATATTATTGTCAAAATAATGGTTTTACAAAATTAGCAGATTGTTTATTAGTATCTGAACAATATAGTAAAGATGTAGAAAGTGCAAAATTAGCTATCAAAAAGAAAGGTGCTCCAACTTTAAGTAAAACAGCACCTGAAATAACTTATATAGCAACAGCTGAAACCACAGGAGCAGAAGTGACTCAAAGAGGTGGTTATGCTTGGGCGTATGGTGATAGTTATACTTTTGATATAAATAACGGGACATTTACATTATCAGGAAATGTGAAAACAAATCAAAGTTTAAGTGATGCCATACAAGGAAAGTGGACATGTGGAGCTACTTCAGATAATATAACAAATTGTAATACTATATATCATATAACATTAATGGAAGGAAATACAATAAAAGCAGCAAGTAGTAGTACCTATCAAATAGCAAATGTTATAGGTTCAGAAGTTGGTTTATATCAAACAACCGACAATGATGGAGATACATATTTTTATCGAGGAGATATTAAGAACAATAATGTAAAATTTGCAGGTTTTTACTGGAAAATAATAAGAGTAAATGGAGATGGTTCGATAAGACTTATTTATAATGGAACAAAACCAAATTCAAATGAAATGAATGCATCTTCTGTAACTGGAATAGGTGTTGCCTATAACAAAAAATATTCCGACCCAGCATATGTAGGTTATATGTATGGAGATAATTTTTCGACTGCCCCAATTAAAAGTAAAGAAGTATATTATAATGGTATAACTGCAAATACTAAGTATTACTTTGGTACTGGATATACACCTAATGATAATGCTGGAACTTTCAAAATAACTGGAGCTGATTACTTAGGTACATTTACAGAGTGGAACTCAGCTGGAAAGTTAGCAGAAGGTTACAAATATACATGTATGTCGACAATAGCCGATGGAACATGTCAATTTTTAATAGAAATAAAAACATTTAATGATGCAACAAGCATACAAGCATATTATTGGACATATGGTTCAACCAGTTATGAAGCAATTAGAGAAGATACAGCCAGTAGTAATGCTAAAATAGAACTCGAAAATTGGTATACTAATACATTAGCAAAAGCAAAAGAAGCAGGAGAAACAGCAGATAAATATATAAATCTTGGTGGAACATTCTGCAATGATAGAAGTCTATCTTCACAAGGTGGAAATGGTGATGGTTTTTCAATCGTACCAACTACCTATTATGGAGCATATGACAGAAATGTAAATAAAAAGGCTGCAAGCTTAATATGTCCAAATGCATTAGATTTATTTAGTGCTAAAGGAAGTAGTGGTAAAGGAAATAAAAAGCTAGAGAAACCAATTGGGTTAATAACAGCTGACGAAGTCGCATTAGCCGGTGGTTTATATAATACTAAAAATGAAAGATACTATCTAAAAACCGGAGCTGCTTATTGGACAATGTCTCCTGTTAACTTTAGTTCGATTGCCTCTCAAGCTCGTGAGTTTGATATTGACCAAGATGGCAAGTTCAAAGACGATTGGGTTCCTTTTACTACTTCTGGTCTACGTGCAGTAATCAATTTAAAGAAAGAAGTATTATTAGCTGGAGGAAATGGCACAATGGACGACCCATATACAGTAAAGTTAGCTAGTTAATTATAAAGTGGTAATAGAGAATAAATAAGAATAAAATAAAAAAAGAAAATAGAAAGAAAAAAACATAAATTAGAAAAAATAGTTTATGTTTTTTTCATACTTATTAATTATTATTTATCTTTTTCATTTAAAAATCTTTTTAAGAGAAAAGTCATAAAATAAGGGAATGTATAGAATTTATCATTAAAAGCTATATTTTTATTACATAATTTAATTCCATATTTAATGTTTTTATATTGCTTTTTTTCTATTAATTTATTTAATGAATATGTTGCATTATCAGATGCTTTAACTTCAACTGGAATTATATTTTTATCGTCTCTTATTATAAAGTCCATTTCAATTTTATTTTTATTGTCTCTATAAAAGAATAAATCAAAACCAGCCTTAGTGAGCATTTCGGCAACTATATTTTCGTATAATGCACCTTTATATGTTCCAAAGTTTTGATTATTTCTTAAATCTTTTTGAGTTTCCTCATCAAGAGAACCTATTAATAACCCTGTATCTCCAAAGTATAGACGATAGTTATCTGGGTTATAATTAACTTTTAAAGGCATTTCTAAGTGGTCTAGAGAATAGCTTATATTAATTATTCCAGCTCTATCTAGCCAATCAATAATTCCTACATATTCTCTATTTCTTGCACCATCTTTAAGTTTAGTAATTTGAAATTTTTTATTGTCATTACCAAGAAATATTTTAATTTTTTTATATGCATCTAATATTTTTGATTTGTCAAGTCCACCAGCATATTTTGTAATATCTTCCTCATAATCTACTAATAGTTTTTGTTGTTGTGCTAAGATACCGCTGAAATTTTTATTATCAATAAATGTACTTACGATTTCAGGCATTCCGCCAGTTATTAGATAATCTTTAAAATTGCTCATCATAACATCATATTGTGTAGTTGTTAAAGGTTTAACTTCTTTCATACATATATATAAATCTTCTATTTGCTCATTACTATACCCTTTAGCCCATAAAAATTCTTCAAAATCTAGTGACCTCATTGTATAATCTTCTTTATTGCCAACACTATTTGAGTGTATTTGATTATAGTTAATTCCCATTAGTGAACCAGAACAAATAACATCAAATCTACCATCTTGATGAAAAAATTTTAAAGAGGTTGCTGTATCTGGATATTCTTGCATTTCGTCAAAAAATATTAACGTTTCTCCAGGTATAAATTTAAAATTACTATTTAATAGACTTATATTTTTAATTATATTGTCTGTTGTATAACCATCTTGAAATATTTGTTTAAATTGTGGCATAGAAACATAATTAATCTCAATAAAGGATGTATAGTTTTCTTTACCAAATTTTTCTATTGATGTCGTTTTTCCAATTTGCCTTGCACCCTTAATTATTAAAGGTTTTCTGTCTTTTGAATTTTTCCATTCAACTAAATATTTATCGATTTTTCGCTTTAATTCAGCCATCTTATCACTCTCCAAGATAATTTTATCACATTTTTAGAAAGAAAAACAAGGCAATTTATCACATTTTAGAAAGAATTTTCGACATAAAAATCACATTTTTAGAAAACTTGTTATAATCATAATGATTTTAGCAGTAAAAATAAAAGGCACTGTTAATTAAATTAACAATGCTCAACCATTATAAGGTAGGCATTTAGCATAAAAACTAAATTGCTTCCTACAAATTAAATTATAATAGATAATCATAAATTTGTAAACTAGTTTGTTATTACTTTTTTACCTTGATAAGTATCTCTTTTTTTTAGTTCTTTATCAATATCATTTAAAACAACAAATTTTTTAACAAGCCAAGTTGGTTCAATTAAATCACTTACTTTAGGGTCACCGGTAATTCGGTGAATAACAATATCAGGTCTTAAAAGTTCAAGTTCACTTACTACAATATCAATATATTCTTCTTTGGTTAAAACATGAAATTTTTCTTTTTCATAAAGTTCTGCCAATTTAGTATTTTTTAAAATATGAAGCATATGAATTTTAATTCCTTGAATATCTAATTTATTTAAATATTTAACAGTTTCTAACATCATTTCTTTAGTTTCATAAGGAAGACCATTTATAATATGCACAACAACATTGATATTTCTTTCACGAAGTTTTTTAACCATTACTTCAAATTCTTCTAAAGTATGACAGCGATTAATTAATTTAGATGTTTTATCATGAATGGTTTGAAGACCAAGTTCAACAGTTAAATAAGTTCTTTTACTTAAATCAGTTAAGTAATCTAAACATTCTTCACTTATAGCATCAGGACGAGTTGCAATATTAAGACCTACTACGTTATCAATTTTTAAAATAGGTTCAAACAAACTTTTAAGTTTGGATAACGGAGCATAAGTATTAGTCCCGGCTTGAAAATAACCAATAAACTTAGCATTAGGCCATTTATGAAGCATAACTTTTTTTATTGTTTCAAATTGAGTTATTATATCATTTCTACTATTTCCAGCATATTCACCACTTAGCATATTAGAACAATATATGCATCCCCCTACTCCTTTAGTTCCATCACGATTAGGACAAGTAAAATTGCCATTTAGACTAACTTTAGCAATTTTAGTATTAAATTTTTGTTTATAAAAACTATCTAAGGTATAATAACGTTTATTATTATCAAATAGCATAAAACCACCGAAATCAGTGTATCACTTTTTTTTAATCATGACAAATTTTTCTAGATTGTTCTAATTATTTTCTCATATGAAGAAAAAAAACTTAACTAATTTTAAAAATATGTTATACTCTCAAATTTATCACTTTTGAAAGTCAAAAATCTCTTAGACTCTTATCAATAAAGGGTTTAAGAAATTTTAA
>CANQYO010000004.1 GCA_947628095.1 uncultured Bacilli bacterium
ATGGAAAGAAATAATAATACTTGTAAGTTAATTAAAAGAATTGCTTTTGGCTATAAAAATTTTAATAATTTTAAAGCCAAAATTTTGATAATTACCAATATTTTTAGAAATTCTAAAAAAGTGATGAATTTTACTTCATCACCCCTTAATGTTTAAGAACCAAATTAAAAACGAGTTTTTGAATTAATAAAATTAATTTATCTTGCTTCTTCTTGAGCCCTTACTTCTCTTATAACTGTTACTTTAATAGTGCCAGGGTATTGCATTTCTTTTTCAATTTTTTCTTTTACTTCTCTTGCAATTTTATAACTTTCTAAATCGCCTACTTCTTCTGGTTTTACAATTACACGAAGTTCACGACCAGCTTGAACAGCAAATGTTTTATCAATTCCCTCAATTCCATCTGTTACTTTTTCAAGTTGTTCTAGACGTTTTAAGTAATTTTCAAGAGAATCATTTCTAGCTCCTGGACGAGATGCTGATAAAGAATCACAGATTGCAACGATAGTTGATATAACACTTGTTGGAGCAGTATCTCCATGATGAGAAGCAATAGCATTAATAACTTCTTCTGGTTCATGATATTTTTTAGCAATATCAACACCTATTTCAACATGGCTTCCTTCTATTTCATGGTCAATTGCTTTTCCAATATCATGTAAAAGTCCAGCACGTTTTGCCATCATTACATTTTCTCCAAGTTCTCCAGCCAATATTCCAGATAATTCTGATACTTCAATTGAATGTGTTAAAGCATTTTGACCATAACTAGTTCTAAAATGTAACTTACCAATAATAGCTATCAATTTAGGGTCAACTTTCGTTATTCCTAATCTAATTAAAGCATTATTTCCATATTCAATTATTTTTTCATTCATTTCTTTGCTAGTTTTATCATACAATTCTTCAATTCTTGTAGGGTAAATTCGACCATCTTTAATCAAAGTTTCAAGCGTAATTCTTGCTATTTCTCTTCTTAAAGGGTCAAAGCTTGATAAAACAACCGCTTCTGGGGTATCATCAATTATTAAATCAACACCGGTGATTGCTTCAATCGTTCGAATATTTCGTCCTTCTCTTCCAATAATACGCCCTTTCATTTCATCATTTGGCAAGCTAACAACTGTAACTGTTTGCTCTTCAGAAACATCTGAGGCATATCTTTGCATTGCTAAAACTAACATTTCACGAGCTTTTTTATCACACTCTAATTTAGTTTCATTTTCACGTTCTTTAATATAATTAGCAATTTCTAAGTCCATAGACTCCTTAACTTTTTCCATTACTAATTTTTTAGCTTCTTCACGTGAAACTCCAGATAATTCTTGTAAAATCTTAATTTGTTCATTTTTAATATCATCAATTTTTGCTTGACTTTCTAAAATAGCTGCTTGCTTAGAAGCTAGTTTAGCCTCGCGTTCATCCAAAGCTTCTTCTCTTTTTTGAAACATTAAATCACGTTTATCCATGTTGCTTTCTCTTTGGGTTAAACGATTTTCGGCTTCTTTTATTTCTTGTTTTTTTTCTTTAATCTCATGTTCAGTGTCCATTTTAAGCCTATGTAATTCTTCTTTGGTTTCTAAAATTGAATCACGTTTAATTTTATCGGCTTCTTTTTTTGTAGTTTCTAAAAGTTCTTGACTTTTTTTATTAACAACATTACCTCTTACAGCATTGATAATGATAACAAGTACTGCTCCTACAACTATTCCAACTAAAGTAAGCAAAACGAGAATAATTATGTTATCCATTTTCCTTCCTTTTCTAGTATTATTTAAAATCACCGTAATACTTCGGCTCAATACTATGTCTTAAAAAATCTATCTTAATTTATTTAAAATTATATATAAGTAATATAAAACATAACATCTAACTTAATTGTAATTTTTTTTTATTTTAATGTCAACCCTTTTGTTTAGTTATTAATTATTAACATAATTTCTTTTTATCTACCAATATAGTTTAAAAGTGTTTAAAGTTTGACATTTATTTGACATTTTAAAATTAGATTTTCAACATTTAGAAATATATTTACATAAAAAAGCAAATTCAAAATAAATTTAGTGGAAAAATGATAAAAAATATAGTATAATTTACTATGGGTGATAAAATGAATTATCCAAATGGCATTAAAAGAAAACAAGAGGAAAAAATTATTACCTATAAAAATCGTGGAATGACTTTAGAAAATGACTTAAATATAACAAATCAATACTATATTGAAAATGATATTGCATACATTTATAAAAAACCTACTCCCATTAAAGTTGTTAAAGCCGAATATAATAATAAAGGTTATAGAGTTATAAAAGAAGCTTATTATAGTGAGCCATCAACAACTGATTATAATGGTATATATAAAGGTTTTTATATTGATTATGAAGCAAAGGAAACTAAAAATAAAACTTATTTTCCAATTGCCAATATTCACAAACATCAAATAACTCATCTAAGACATATTGAAAAAGAAAAAGGTATCTGTTTTTTAATTATTAGATTTACAAGTCTTAATAAAACTTTTCTATTAACAGCAAGCAGTTTTTTAAATTATCTTGATATTACAAAGAAAAGTACATTACCACTTAAATTTATTGAAGAAAATGGTTTTTTAATAAAAAATAAATTGTTAAAAAGAGTTGACTATTTAGAAATCGTTGATAAGATATGGAGGTTATCATGAAAAATAAAAAAGAAAATGAACTTAAGAAAAAGACCAAAAATAATAAAACTAATGTGAATAATAATACAACTCATTTCAAAGAATTAAAATTACGAAAGGGATTATTAATTAGCATTGCTATTATTGTTATAATGTCCCTTATTGTTTATTTATTATTTGGAATGGAATTTGCAATTGTAACAGCAGTTGGAATTACTATTATTCTAATTTTTGCTAGATTACTTGATAGTAAACGAAGTAAAAAAAAGCAAAGGAAAATTGCAAAAGTATTTTTAATAATTTTTCTTACAATTGCAATCATTGGTATGTTAGGAATTGGAGCCTTTTTAGTTTATGTTGTTGTAACAGCTCCTAAATTTAATCCCGAGCAATTAAAGGAAAAGCCATCAACTATTCTTTTGGATAGTGAAGGAAAAGAATTTGCTAAACTTGGTAGTCAATTAAGAGAAAATATTGAATTTGAAGATTTACCTGAAGTATTTGTTGATGCTTTAATTGCAACAGAAGATTCAAGATTTTTCCAACATAATGGACTTGACCTTGCTAGATTCTCAAAAGCTGCTATTGGACAATTACTTGGTAAAGACGATGCTGGTGGTGGTTCTACTTTATCAATGCAAGTTATTAAAATAAATTTCACTGACGATGTTGCAACAGGAATCAAAGGTTTAATTCGTAAATTTACTGATATTTATCTTGCTGTTTTTAAACTTGAAAAAAATTATACTAAAGAGCAAATAATTGAGTTTTATATCAATAATAATAACTTAGGTGGAGCTTGGGGTGTTGAAGCAGCTTCTAAATATTATTTTAATAAATCTGCTTCCGAATTAAATTTAGCTGAAGCTTCTCTACTTGCCGGTATGTATAAAGCTCCAGAATATTATAACCCATACAAAAGTCCTGAAAATGCTGCAGCTAGACGTAAAACTGTTTTAAATTTAATGGTTCGTCATGGTTACATTACAAGAGAAGAAGCTGATTTAGCTGATAGTATTCCTGTTGAATCATTGTTAACCCAAACAAATTCTAATCAAAATGCATATCAAGGTTATATAGATACTCTATGTGAAGAAATTCAAGAAAAATATGGTTTAAATCCACGTACTACTTCAATGATTGTTTACACTAACATGAATCGTCAAAAACAAGATGCTTTAAATGATGTTGCTAATGGTAAAACATATACTTGGATTAATGAATATGTTCAGACTGGAATTGTTGTTGTAGATTCAGCAACTGGTAAAGTTGAAGCTTTAATTCCTGGTCGTAATCTTCCTAATATAATAGATGGTTATAACTACGCAACTGATATTAATGCTCAAATTGGTTCAACTGCAAAACCTCTATTCGATTATGGTCCTGGTATTGAATATAATAACTGGTCTACTTATACATTATTTGATGATAGTCCTACAACTTATGCAAGTGGACAACCAATAAGAAACTATGATAGTAGCTATAAAGGTCTTATAACTTTAAGATATGCTCTATCAGATTCACGAAATGTTCCAGCTTTAAAAGCTTTTAGACAAGTTGATAAAAAGAAAATAATTGAACTTGTAACAAGTGTTGGTATAACTCCTGAAATAAGTGGTAATACACTTCATGAAGCACATGCAATTGGTTCATTTAATGGTTCTAACCCTATTGAAATGGCTGGAGCTTATCAAATATTCTCAAATGGTGGAAAATATACTAAACCTTATCTAGCATCAAAGATTGTTCTTCGTTTATCTGGTGAAGAAATTAATGCTGATGTTGAAACTAAGCAAGTAATAAGTGATTCTACTTCTTACATGATAGCTGACGTTTTAAAAGGTGTTGTTACTAATAGAATGCGTAATTTCAAATATCATATAACTGATAATTTCTCAGTAAAAACTGGTACAACAAACTATCCAAGTAATACTTGGGACACATATAAAGGTCTTGCCTGGGATGCTATTCCTTCCGTTTGGATTATAGGCTTTACAACTAAAACTGTTGTTTCCATTTGGTATGGTTATGAAAAACTTGACCCAGAACATTTAGATAGAGTCCTACATTGGAATCCAGCAATTCAACAAAGAGAAAATTTATTTAATGCAGTTGCTAATGCGGTATTTAATCATGATGGAAGTGATTTTGAAATGCCAAGTAGTGTTGTAAAAGTTGGTGTTGAAGCTGGTACTAATCCACCAAAACTTCCAAGTGCTAATACTCCAAGTAATAAAATTGTCTACGAATTATTTAAAAAAGGTACTGAGCCTACAGAAGTATCAACTAATTATTCTCAATTAGATGCTCCTACTAATTTCAGTATTAATTATAACAATAATAAAGTTACTCTAACTTGGAATAAAGTTAAAGATGCAGGTTATTTAGCTGATGGAACTTTAGGTTACTATATTTACTTTAATGATAAACAAATTGCCTTTACAACTGATACAAGCTATGTAATTGATAATTTATCTTCTTATCTCGGAACATACTCGATTAGAACTGGTTATAAAGATACAACTAATAGTATGTCAAAGGCTGTTAGTAAAACTTTAGGTGATACTGCTTCATATAAACTAAGTATAAAAAATAGTAATACAACATATATTAACGTTGGTGAAGGAATTGATAAAACTTTATATGATGGCAGCTTAGTACAATTAACTGAAAATGGTAAAGCTATTAGTAATGTTAAATCGTATTTAAAAATTGTTATTACTAACTCAAGTGGGGAAGTTGTTAGTTCAATAAATAGTAATGCTGCTGAAACTTACACCGTTACTTATACAGTTGATTATAATGGTTACAGTGATTCAGTAAGTAATAGAATTACAATTAGAGAAAGTTAAAACAGTAATAATAAAAATTAAAACAAATAAAAAGAAAGTTTAAATAATAAATTAAGCTTTCTTTTTTATTCATTTAATCAAATGTTATATTTTTAATTCTTCCTTCTTTTAAATCATTTATGATAATAGTATAAACTTTATTATAATCAATTATGCCACCCTTTTTTAAAGAATTAGTATTGTTAGCAATTTGTTTGAAAATATCTTCTAAATTAAATTCTTCTGTATTTAATTTATATCTTTCTTTTAAAATATTATTATAGTTTTTATATAAATAAGTTATTATATAACTAGCCACTTCTTCTTTATCAAGAATATCTTCATTAATTGAGGTTAAACTAGCTAAATTTAGTCCCACTTCTCTAGATTCAATTTTAGGATATAAAATTCCTGGAGTATCCATAAGTTCAATAGTATTATCAACTCGAATCCAACTTATTCCTTTAGTAACTCCTGCTCTATTTCCAGTCTTCAAAGCATTTTTTTTGCTTATTCTATTGATTAATGTACTTTTTCCAACATTTGGTGCTCCAATTACCATTGCTCTAAATAAACGTGGTTTCAAGCCTTTTTTCTTTCTTGTATCATTTATATCTTTTAATATTTCATTTGTTAAATCTATTAAACAACTAATATCATTTTGTTTACCATTTTTTAAGTCATATACTAAAACTGGAAATTGTTTTTTATATTCTTCTATATATTTGTCAGTTTTTTTCTTATCACATAAATCATATTTAGTAATAATTACTATTCTTTTTTTGTCTTTTATTAAATTATCAATATCTATTATTTTAGAAGAAATTGGCATTCTTGCATCAATTACTTCATAAATAATATCAATCAAAGATAACTTTTCACTTATTTCTCTTTTAGTCTTTTGCATATGACCTGGAAACCAGTTAATGTTTGTTTTATTTTCATTATTCATTTTTATCACCACTATCTTTACTTTCTTTTAGATATTTATTGTAAAATTCATCCATCGAAGATATATATTTTTGATCTTGAATTACTCTATATTTCTCATATTCACTCTCAGCTTTATCTACTGCTTCTTTATGAGTGATTTTACCAGAATGTGTCAAAATATTTTTTTCTCTAAATTTTAATAATTTATCCGTTGTGTTTATCCAATCCTTCATATTCATCACTTTATGTTCATAAGCCATATCTTCAGCATAATCCAAAAATGCTATCGTCAAACGATTTAATTTATTTAATTCATCTTCGTTTAAATAGTTTTTAGCTATAGAAACATCGTATTTATATATTAAACCATCAGGACTATTTTTCCAATTCGTAAGTCCCATATTTTCCATATTAGCATTCGCTCTTGTATAGATTAATTCAGCAGCAGTATGTCCCGTTATCGCATAATGCAATTTGTTTTGTACGACTTTAAAAAATGTATAGGCTTCCTCTGTCTTAGGATTATAATCAGATGCTGTTGCAATGAATAAATCAGTAATTTTTTGATAAGACATTCTTTCACTTACTCTAATAGTTTTAATTCTTTCTAATAATTCATCAAAGTATTGCACACTAAATTTATTTCCACTTATAAATCTTTCATCATTTAAAGCAAACCCTTTTATCATATATTCTTTTAGTATTTTAGTTGCCCAAATTCTAAATTCAGTTGCTTTTTTAGAATTAACTCGATAACCTACTGCAATTATAGCATCAAGATTATAAATCTTAACTTCATTTGTTTGTGTTTTTTCTTTAATTGCTCCGTGTTGAGTGGTATTTTCCATTTTGGAAACAACCATACTTTCATTTAATTCTTCTTCATCAAATATATTTCTCAAATGTTTTGAAATTGCTGGTACGCCAACATCAAAAACTTTAGACATTCCTTTTTGAGTAAGCCATAGAGTTTCATCTTTATAAATTGCATCAACAACTATATTGCCATTTTTATCTTTATAGATTAATAAATTATTTTGTTCTTCTAATTTGTTCATTTTTTTATCTCCTTTGAATATGTTCTTAAATGTCGTAATCACCTTTATAATTCTCATTATAAATAATAACCAAATTGCTATAATCTCGCTAATTTTCCATATTTTTAAACCATTTTGATAAAAATTTGAAAGATAAAAAGCAAATGTTCTCCTTTATTTATAAAAGTCTAAAAGTGTTCTTAATTAAATCGTAATCAACCAGTTGCCATATTCTAAAATGTATTGTTTTTTTAGAATTAACTCAATAACCAACTGCAATTATAGCATCAACAACTATATTACCATCTTTATTTTTATATATTAATAAATTGTTTTGCTCTTCTAATTTTTTCATTATTTCATCTCCAATATATAAATTCTCCTAAATATTAATTATCTAAAAAATATTATCACGAATGTTTTAGAAAATTCTACTCATATATAAACACTCTATAAATTTATATAACGCAATTGGTCTTTTTCATTTATGAATAATTACATTATCAACATAATAATTATATCATAGAAAATAAAATTAACCCCAAAACATACATTAATTTATTAAAAAAAGAAAAAAAGTTTAATCTTTTAAAAAAATTAAACTTTCAAAGTAAATATATATGCATAATTATCTATAATAACATAAAAATTACCTTCTCTATTCTTAATTGCTTCATAAAAAATAATATGTGAATCATGACCATATGCAAGGTCAACTAAATTATCAAAGCTTGAAACATTTAAAACTTTAGAACTATCAAAAATTGGCATATTCAATACTTCAATAATGATATCTTGATATTCTCTCAAAAGATTCTTTTTCTTTTTTTCATAAAGACTTACATAACTTCTTTTCCTATTTAAAAATATAAGAGAAAGTGATACTACAATTAAAAACGTTCCTAGTAAAAAGTTTAAATAACTAAATTCAGAATATAAAAATTCAAATTCTTTATTATTATTTTTTAGATAATTTTCACTTGCTGAAGTTATATTTTCACCTAAGACAATATCTAACTCAAGGTAATCATATATATTTTCTTTACCAATATTATACGTAATATTGAATTTAACTTTAAGAAGACAATCACTATTTATATCATATGTTTCTTTAAATTCTTGAACTAAATCATTATAATAAAGAAAATCAATATCAACTTTTTCTTCTAAATATAACTTTTTATTTTTTATAATTCCCTTCTTATCATTTTTTAAAATAAATTTCCTTGCCCAAATTTCTTTTTCTACTGTATCTTCAACATTAGCACTAATAGTTGCCTCAATATTATACTTATATTCTAACTCAAAATTATTGTCTTTTATGAAATCATATTTAAAGATAATTTTATAATAATCAACTAAGCTTGAAATGTAATGCTTTTCTTTAGTTAAAGTTCTCTCACTATAAAAAGGATTATTTTTTATAGTTACAGAATAATCAATATTTTTATTAACTTGATAATCATATGATATATTATCAGAATCTTTATTTATAAAACTCAAGATAATAAAAATTAAACCCAATACAAAAATTAAAATAGCTATCAAAAAAATAAAGTACTCATGTCTTCTTAAATCTGAATTTTTTTTATTTTTTTTCAATTAACCATTACTCCTTAATTAGTTCCAATCAAAATTTTATTAAAATATTCATTCAACCAAACGGTTGGAAAACCTACAAATTTAATATGAAAAACATATACTCCTAAAATATCTTTAATGTTCACTTCCTTTATATCATAAGTAATATTATTATCTCCTTTTGTAATATAAACTATTTTATTGTTAGATTTATATCTTTTAACTACTCTATGTGATATATTTTTCCCATCTGATTTATAAATAATAATTGTACCAATAGGTATATTGGAAAGTTCTTCTTCACTTAATTTTTTAAAAATAACAACATCACCACGAGACATGGTTGGAACCATACTATTTGAAAGAATAGCAATTGGTTCATATTTAAATGCACCTAACATAAAACTTATTAAAGCAACACCAAGACTAAGCATAAAAATACTATTTACTTTAAAACACATTTTTTCTTTTTTTCTTTGGAACTTTTTCTGACTTTTAATAAATTTACATTTAAAAAATACATATACAAAACCTATTGTAATTAATTCTATTGAACCTTGTAAAAACCAATTAATACTAGGAATAATTGGAGTTAAAATAAAAATCAATTTAACAAGTATTCTTAAAATCAATGGTAATATATATACATTGTTTACAATTAAATAAATATAGAGAATATTGCCAGCAATTATAGGAAAAACATTAGAACAAATATATTTAAATAACTCTTCATGATTAGAAAGAGAATTATTTAAAACATTATAATCTATTTGAATTAAAACAAATATAATTAAAAGTACAATTAAATTTTTTCTATTATTCTTATTTTTAACAATTAAAATATTTCTTAACCATTCAATTCCAATTATGGGAACAATCGTGACTATTAAATTCTTTAAAACATCTAAAAAATCATGACTATAAGGACTAATTGTAAACCCAAATTTTAATCCCATATAATAATATATAAATATAAATAAAATTAACATTATAACTATATAAAGAAAATTTCTATTATTAAGATTAGTTTTAAAATAACTTATCTTTTTAGACTTTATCAAATAAAATATTATCAAAAGCCATATCAATGGATTGATTATATTAACAAATAATGTTGCATTATATATATTTAAAACTATTGTTATAAATAAGTAACTAATTAAAACAAATAACCATTTTGTTTCTTTAATATTATTCATATTTGAATTTTTTTCTAGGTAAATAGTACCAAATTTTATTTTTGAACATATTCTATAATACCGGTTATTGAATTAGTTTTTACTTCTTGATTTTCTTCTGTATCACTAGAATAAGAAACTTTCACTGTAAACGAAGTTTTACTGCCAGCTTTTAATTCTTTAGATAATTCACTAGTTTCATAAAGAATTGAATCAGAACCTTTCTCATCAGTTTTAAATACAACATTAGCTAATTTGGCATCAATTGTGCCTTGATTTTCAATAGTAATAAGATAAATTACTTCATCTCCAGGCTGATACAATTTAAGATTAAAAGTAGCACTTGTATTTGTATAAGTAGGATTACCAGGATTACAATTTCCTTTTATACTACTTACTTCTATATTTGTAATTTTAACATTCCATTCACCAACAATCTCAGCCGTCCCATTTAAATTCAAATTAGTTGAAAATAAGGAATAACCGACAGACATTATTAATAAAGCAATTAATAAAACCAAAATAAACCAATTTCTTTTTTTCTTCATTATACTACCCCCTTTTTTGGTTTTTATATTAGATAAATTAATATTCCAATTACTATTCTATTGTATTTTATGTTTCATAAAAATTATTAATTAGGTCTAAAGTCATAGTAATAATAAAAAAACTATTATAAATATGAAAAAATAGTTTAATTCAAATTTTCATATCATAATAGTTTTTATATCATAACATTTTTTTAATTTTTTATTCCAAATCTATTAAATGGAAACAATACTAAAGAAGTTTTTCCTAAAATTTCCTCTCTTTTGATTAAACCTATAACTCTTGAATCAAGAGAAATATCTCGATTATCACCTACTACAAAATAATACCCCTCAGGAATTTTTTTCTCTAAAACATAATCGTCTGTTTTCTCATGATTAAAATTTTCCTTAACTTCTTTATCATTAATATATAACTTATTATCTCGGTATTCAACATTCTCTCCTGGTAGACCAATTACTCTTTTTATTAAATATTCTTTATCTTTTTTTATAACAACAATATCAAATCTTTTTATATCAGTAAAACGATAACTAATTTTATCAAGTATCATTATATCTTTATCAAGCAAAGTTTCATTCATACTATCACCATTAACACGAATAGGAGCAATAATAAATTGTTTTAAAAGAATAACCGCAATGATAATAATTATATAACTTAGCCATCCTGAAAGAAGAGAAAGGGTTATTTTTTTTTCATTTTCCATATAAATAAAAAGGGTTAGTTTTACCCTATCCCCTTTCCTTAATTTTGTATTGACCAACTAAATCTTTTAAGAAATTTAACTTAGCACGTCTAACTTTTCCTTTTTTAACAACTGTAATTAAAGCAATCTTAGGTGAATGTATTGGGAAAGTTCTTTCAACTCCAATACCATATGAAACTTTACGAACTGTAAAGGTTTCAGAAACACCTGAACCATGTCTTTTTACTACAATTCCTTCAAAAGCTTGAATTCTTTCTCTTTTACCTTCGATGATTTTAACATCAACTCTAACAGTATCACCTACTCTAAATTCTGGAATGTTAGGATTTAACTGTGACGCAGTAATCTTGTCAATTACGTTCATATTCATCTTCCTTTCTAATCATGATTATACTTAAATAATACTAAGCAGCGAATCACATCTAAGAATATACCATATTTTATGGGAAAATGCAAACTTTTTCTTTATTTTTCCATATTTTTAAGTTAATTTCTAAATTCAATTTATTTAATTTTTCTAAAATAGTTAAATTCTTTATGCTTGATACAATTCATAATCATAATCAAGAATCATTTTAATATTTTCTTTTAAAATTTCATCAATTTTAGTAAAATATAATTCAATTTTAAAATTATCACTAGATACTATTTGTATTTTTTCTAAAAGACAAGTTCCCATATCAACAATTAAAGTCTTTTCTTTTAAATATTTTTTTAATTCATTTTTTATAATTGGATAATGAGTACAACCTAAAACTAAAACTTCATAATCTTTTACTAAATTAGTATATTTTTTTATTATTTCTAAATCTATTTGTTTTTTTTCAATCATAGGAACAAATTCAGGGGTTGCTATCTCTAATATTTCTTTAGTTAAATTCTTACTAAAAATGTGACTATCTATTGTTCTATTTGTTCCGAATATAGCTATTTTATTTTTGTTCAATGCTTTTAAATATGAAATAGTTGGAGATATTATATCAATAATTTTTATTTTACTTATTTTTTTTAAAGTTTGATAACAATTTGAACTAACTGTTCCACAAGCTATTATTATTAAATCAACTTTTTTTTGATAAAAAAAATTAAGAATTTTTTTAGATAATTCTAAAAGTTCATTAGGATTTTTATCTCCATAAGGAAGATTTTTAGTATCTCCATAATATATATATTCAGCACATGGGTATTGTTTTAAAATTTCTTTTAAGACATTTAACCCTCCAATTCCTGAATCAAACACTCCTACTCTCATTATTCCTCCTTGATTAAATTTATTTCTAAGTAAACAATATTATACATTATAAATCAAAATTAGAAAAGAACTTAAAAAGAATTAGACTATAATTCATCATCTAATTCTTCATTTTTTACTTCTCCTATTTTTTTAATATTAAATGTTTGAAATTTATATTTATCATAACTTAAATCAAGTAATTTTTGAAATTCTTGATATTTATTTTTATCAACTAAAATATTAATAGTTAATGTGTCAAGATTACCTTTCTTTATATTAATATCTTTAACTTCAATTTGATTTTTTGAAAAATATTCAAATATTGTATTTTTAATATTTTTTACATCTTTACTTTGACCTTTAATAATTACTTGATAATTTAAAATAACATGCTTTTTATCACTTAGTTCATTAATAAAACTATTTACATATCTTAAAATTATATTTGAAAATAAAATTATAACTGTTCCTAAAATTGCCTCTTTTATTGCACCACCTGCACATAAAATACCAATAGCAGCATCACACCATAAAGTAGCAGCTGTTGTTAAACCTCGAACCTTACGTCCATCTTTAATAATAACCCCTGCGCCTAAAAAACCTATTCCGGTTACAACTTGAGAAGCAATACGTGAAATATCAGTTGCTCCTACTGAAAACGAAAAACTAACAAATAAAAAAGCTCCAATTGAAACTAAAATAGTTGTTCTAAGTCCAATTATTCTTCTTCTAAATTGTCTTTCAATTCCAATTAAAAAACTTAAAGCAAAGCAAATTGCTAGAGCATAAACAAAATTATTAAAGTCCACTAGTCTCAACTCCTATTATGTATTAATAATACAATAAAAATATCCAATTGACAAGCAGTTTTCAAAAATTAATCTTATTCTTATTTATCAAATTGTCTTGCTAAATAATCAAATTCTTAATATAATTATATTGGAGGTAGAATAAAATAATGAAAGTAAAAGTAGTAGAAGAAAAATGTATTGGATGTGGTTATTGTCAATCAACTTGTGATGATGTATTTGAAGTAGAAGATGTTAGCCATGTTAAAGTTGATACAGTACCTGAAAATTTAGTTGAAGCTGTTACAAATGCTATTGAAGGTTGTCCAACTGAAGCAATTGAAGAAGTGAAATAAAAAGATAAAAAACAAAATTGATGCCAACAAACATCAATTTTTTTCTTCTTTATCTTCTATTCTTTTAAGAGACTTTATAAATTTTTTCTCATCTTCACTTATACGTCTTGATTCAATAATCTTAGTTAAAGTTTTATTATAAACAAAATTATTTTTAAGATTTACAATATAAATAAGGGTTGTTTCACGATATTTAATATAAGCAATTGATAAAAGCCAAGCAATAGCCATATTTACATAATAATCATCACTTTTAACTTTAGTAACTACTTCTAAAGTTTTTTCAAGATAGATATCATGTAAATAATAATTTAATAAAACTACAATTCCACATCTTTTTGACCAATTATTCTTAGAATGAATTAAAGTTTTAGCAAATTTAAACCCTTCAGGTGGAGATTTTTTTAATATTTTTAGGTTTGTTACTAATAAATCTATATGAGCCCAATTATTAGCTTTTTTTAAATAAGTTGTTATATAATTTTTAAATGTTTCAAAATCTAATTTTAAATAACCATAAATAAAGCCTTCAATCATAATCGCTTCATATAAATCTGAAGTATTTACTCTTATAAATTCCAAATAATTATGCTTACTTATTTCCTTAGCTATTTTTTTAAGTTCAGATGTTCTAACACCAATTAAATTATTACATTCAATTATCTTTCCATGAAATTCTTGATATTTTTTATCTTGTAATGTATATAAATAATTTATAAATTCTTGATAAGTTTCCTTAGTCCAAGTTATATTAAAATTCACTTTAATTGCTCCAAAAATGATGAACCCATTTCACTTTTTAAATTAAAATTATCAAGAATTGTTGCTCCAATTGAAGCAAATGTTTCTAAATTATCAAGACGAGTTGGTGTTTTAAATTCTTTATTATAAATTAAAACAGGCGTTGTTTCTCTAGTATGGTCAGTTCCAGGAGCTGTTGGGTCATTTCCATGGTCAGCTGTTATTATTAATAAATCTGTTGGTTTTAAAAGATTTTTGATACTTTCAATATTATTATCAACTAAACTTAAAGCTTCCATATACCCTTTAGGATTACGACGATGTCCATATTTAGAATCAAAATCATTCAAATTAGCAAAGCAAAGACCTGTAAAATCTTCTAAAATTGCTTCTTTAATTTTATTAATTCCATCTAAATTATCTTGAGTTTTAGTCTTTTTAGTTATTCCACAATCATTAAAAATATCACTTATTTTTCCAATTGAAAGAACATCATAATGATTATCTTTTAATATATCTAAAGCTGTTTGTTTAGGAGGATTTAAAGCATAATCATGACGATTACTTGTACGAGTAAAATTACCTGGTTCTCCAATAAAAGGTCTAGCGATTATTCTCCCTACTTTCCATTCATCTTTTTTAGTAATTTCTCTTGCTATACTACAAATTTTATATAATTCTTCAAGAGGAACAACCTCTTCATGAGCAGCTATTTGTAAAACTGAATCTGCACTAGTATAAACTATAATTGCTCCCGTTTTCATATGCTCTTCTCCTAATTCTTCAATTATTTCAGTTCCACTAGCACTTTTATTACCAATTACTTTTCGACCACATTTTACTTCAAGTTCTTTAATTAATTCTAAAGGAAAACCCGTATCTGTAAATGTTTTAAGAGGCTTTTCAGTTTTTACCCCCATCATTTCTAAATGACCTGTTAAAGTATCTTTTCCATTACTAACACAAATAGCTCTTGTATAATAAGAATCTACTTCAGTATTTCGATTATAAATTAAATTTAAAAGTCCCATTTTTTCTAAATTAGGAAGACTTCCACCTGTTGCTTCTAA
The DNA here is from genome assembly GCA_947628095.1 of uncultured Bacilli bacterium. GTDB lineage: Bacteria > Bacillota_I > Bacilli_A > RF39 > UBA660 > RUG591. The sequence continues at coordinate 15,667 of CANQYO010000004.1, forward strand.
AGTATGTAAAAGAGTATTAACTTGATTATCTCCAAACTTTTTTTCATCTTTAGCACATCCTATTCCAACAGAATCTAAGACTACTAAAAATATTCGCTTATATTTTTTATACATAACATCCTCCAATTTTTATTATATATTATTTAAATACTATAAAACAAGCAAATAAAAAAAAATGACATTTTTTGACATCATTTTTTAAACTCTTTTATTAAAAATTATTATTTAGTTAAAAAAACTTTTGGTATAGTTTCAACTTTTTTTAAATATATTCCTGTATAAGTTTCATAATATTCTTTTAAAAACAAATTAAGTTCTTCTCTAACCTTTGAAGAAGTTATTTTTAATTTATCAATCTTTCTAATATCAACACTTTGAAAAAGTCTTAATAATTTAATAGTATTCGGTAAAAATTGATATGTATCTTGATAACAATTTCTGCAAACCATTCCTCCTCTAGTAATATCAAAAGTTACAGTTTCTAAATTTCCACAAGAAATACAAGCTGTAAAATCTGGTCTTACTCCAAGAAAATCTAAAAGTTTAACTTCATAAATATTACTTATTAAATCTGGCTCTAACCCTTCATTTATTTTAAGTAAAGATTGTTTTAAAAAATCAAACAATAACCCATTGTTATTATCTTTTAAAACACTTCTAGTTATATCAATTAAGTAATTGGCATAACTCATTTTTTTAAAATCATTCATTATATTTTTTAAAGAATTAATAATATTTCCTTCGATTAAAGTTCCCATTCCATGTTCTTTATAATTCATAGTAAAATTAGCATATACTAATTTCATACTAACTCCACGAAGTCGACTTTTTATTGCTCTTGAACCTTTTGAAAGAAGGGTAATAAGTCCATACTCTTTAGTTAAAATATTTAAAATTTTACTTGTTTCACTGTAATTTGTCTCATTTAAGACTATTCCCTCTACTGTTATTTTCTCCATTTTTCACCTTAATTTCATTATATAAAAGATAATATTTTATATCTCCAGTCTTTTTAAATAAACTCCATAAAATATCTTCCATAATATCACCAATTATATAATGTTTAAAATTATTAAAACTTATTCAGAATCTAAATCATCTTTTAAACCTAATTCTTGTAAATATTTTTCTCTATCACGCCAATTTTTAATTGTTTTAACATATAATGATAAATATACTTTTTTATCAAAATATTTTTCTAAATCTATTCTGGCAAGAGTTCCGATTTCTTTTAACATATTTCCATTTTTTCCAATAATAATTTTCTTTAAATTATCACGGTCAACAATTATTAATACTCCTAAATTAATAATATCTTTTAGCTCTTCATATTCTTCTAAATAACAAGTAATTGAATGTGGTACTTCGTCATTTGTCTTTCGAAGAATTTTTTCTCTTACTAATTCTGTTATTATCATAGAAGTTGGTTGATTAGTTACATAATCATCATCAAAATATTTAATATCTTCTTTTAAATATTTTTTCATTGTTTTTATTAATTCATCTATATTAATATTTTTAACTGCTGAAACTGGAATTATCTCTTTAAAATCATATAATTCTTTTAATTTATCTATTTCAGCAAGTAAAACTTGTTTATCTTTTATTTTGTCTATCTTTGTTAATATTAATATAACATCACGGTTTTCATTTTTTAATTTATCTAAAATAAATTTATCGCCTTTACCAAAACCTTCTTTAATATCAACTAAAAAAAGAACTAAATCTACATCATTTAACATTCCATAAGCTTTTGAATTTAAAACTTGTCCTAATTTATGTTTTGGTTTATGAATTCCAGGAGTATCAACAAAAACTATCTGAGAATCAGAATCATTATAAACTCCTTCAATTATATTTCTAGTTGTTCCTGATTTATCTGAAGTAATTGCAACATGACGTTTTAATATGCTATTTAAAAGCGTACTTTTTCCAACATTAGGACGACCAACAATACTAATAAAACCTGTTTTCATAAATTTTCCTCATTAAATTCATGAGGCGTTAATTCTTTTAAGGTATAAGTTTCTTGCTTTTTATCAGTATATAAATAAACCTTTGTATCAGGAGTTAAAAATTCTATTAACACTTGACGGCAAACAAAACAAGGAAAAGCAATTTTATCTGACGAATTCATTACATGAATTTCTTTAAAATCACCTTTTCTATAACCTGCAGTAATTGCTCCTAAAATGGCATTTCTCTCAGCACAAATAGTTGCACCATATGATGCATTTTCAACATTTACACCACTAAATTCTTTTCCATCTTTAGTTACTACGATTGAACTTACCTTAAAATTTGAATAAGGAGCATAAGCATTATTTAATAACTTCTTTAATTTTTCTTTCATTTTTAGTCCTTTCTATATAATCTTTTACAGGCCCATAACTTAATCTATGTTCATCAATTATTCCATATTTTTCAATTGCTTCTAAATGTTTTTTAGTTGGATAGCCTTTATTATGCTTAAAATCATACATTGGGTATTTTTTATCAAGTTCTATTAACATTCTATCTCTAGTTACTTTAGCAATTACACTTGCAGCTGCAATACTTAAACTTTTTGCATCACCTTTTATAATTGAAGTACTAGGAATATCAGTTTTTAATTTCATTGCATCAATTAGCAAATGTTCTGGTTTAATTTTTGTATTTTTAACTGCCTCTAACATAGCAACTTTAGTAGCTTCATATATATTAATTTCATCAATCACTTTACATGAAACGATACCAATTCCATAAGATATTGCATCATGTATTAAAATATCATAAAATTGTTCACGTTTCTTTTCACTTAATTTTTTAGAATCAGTTAAACCTTCTAATTTATAATTAAGAGGCAAAATACAACAAGCAGCAACTACTGGCCCTACTAAAGGTCCTCGCCCAACCTCATCAATTCCACCAATTAATTTAACATGAGCATCAATTAATTCTCTTTCGTATACGTATAAATCTTCCATTATAAATTACTTAGTTTATCTTTAATAATAAGACTAACTTCTTTCATATCACATTTTCCTTTAACAAGTGGTGTTAATTCTTTCATAATAAGTCCCATATCTTTAGCACTTGTTGGTTTTACTTTTTCAAATACTTCTGAAATTATTTCGTTAAGTTCAGAGCTATCTAATTGTTTTGGTAAATATTTTGTAAGTATTTCAATTTCAGCATTTGTTTTTTCAATTAAATCATTTCGATTACCTTTTTCAAATTCTAAAATTGATTCTCTTCTTGTTTTTATTTCTCTAGTTAAAACATCAAGGACAAGTTCGTCAGTTATTTCTACTTTTTTATTAATATGTTCTAAATCAACACTACCTTTAACTCCTCTTAATGTTTGTAATTTTAAAGTATCATGAGCTTTCATACTTTCAATAATATCTTTTTTTATATTTTCATACATTTTTAATCACCTTCTAACTTAATTATATATTAAATTCTTTAAAAAGTATAGAAAAATATAGCAAAGAAAAAATTTATTTGCTATATTTCATTAACTCTATTTTCATTTATTTTATTCTTACTATTCTCATTCATTACCTCAATTAACTAGCTAACTTTACTGTATATGGGTCGTCCATTGTGCCATTTCCACCAGCTAATAATACATCTGATTTTAAATTAATGACTGCTCGTAAACCTCCAGAATAACCTACCCAATCTCCTTTTACATTACCAGTTGAAGAAAATAACAAATTATTAGCAGTAACACTTCGATTAGTAAAAGTTGAAGGAGACATTGTCCAATAAGGTTGGTTTGAAATTAAATAAAACTTACTATTATCCAAGCCATATACTGCTCCAGCAAACCATGCTTCATCAAATGTAATTAAACCTATTGGTTTTTCTAATTTTTTGTTACCTTTACCACTACTTCCTTTCATGCTAAATAAATCAGCCAAATTTGAACAAACTAAAGTGGCACCTTTAGATGAAGAAGCTCTATTATAAGGATTATATAACGTGTTAACACCAATAGAATATCCATCTCCTCCTAGTATACTTCTATCATTACAAAAAGTACCTCCGGTATTTATATACTCACTAGCTGTTCCTCCACCCTCGGTTGTTGTTTCGGCTAACTTAGTTGTATACCAATTTTCAAGAAGAGTTTTAGCATTACTACTTGCTGTATCTAATCTTGTTCCTTCATACGACTTTGAACTATATGAATAAAAATATGCTTGTATCTCAGTTGCATTAGTAACTGATTTCACTTCTATTAAATATTTACATTCAAAACTTGCAATAATTGCTTTACAAGTATATTTATATCCTTCACTTAATTTATTAGAAGCTTTAAAATCGGCAAAGGAAGCACTATAATCTGCATTTTTTAATTTAAAAGTTTTGGTATCATCATTGCTTGTATATTCTTTGGCAAAATAATATTTTACACTTCCTGGTATATCTGTATAAGTTGCTTCTGAACTCTTTATTGGTGTCTCAGAAAAATTTTCGCCATACATATATCCTAAAAATGTTGGGTCATGTGATTGTTTATTATACTCTTCTCCCTTGCCAGTTACAGAAGCTTGATTCCAACCATTAGAGTTAACTGTTGGACCATTATAAATAAGTCTTACTGAACCATCTCCATTTACTCTTATGATTTTCCAATAAAAGCCGGCAAATTTTACATTATTATTTTTAACATCTCCTCGATAAAAGTAGGTATCTCCATCATTATCAGTTGTTTTATATAACCCAACTTCACTTCCTATGGCATTGGCTTCTTTAAATGTTCTACTACTTGCTGTTTTAATTGTATTTCCTTCCATACTTGTTATATGATAAACTGTATTACAGCTAAGCGTATTGGCAGACACTTCTGCAGCAAATATTGCACCACATGTCCATTTTCCATTCATATCACTTGATAAATTTTGTTTTTCTTTTATGTTACCTTTTATTGTATACTTACCAGTTATTGTATTAAACGTTACACTATCACCATAATTCCATAAATAACCACTAAGTTGAGGTACTGTTGCTCCTGATGTTTCCTCAGTTGAAGCATAGGTTATTTCAGGTGCTGTTTTACTTAAAGTTGCATTTCCTTTGGCCTTTATTCCAACTTTAGCTTCTTCTACATTATTACTTAATTGTTCTGAAACTAGTAAACAATCTGCAAAATTAGAGAAACCATTATTCTTGCAATAATCTTTACTTCCTTTTATATGCATATATTTTAATATTTCATAATTTTCTGTATCATTTTTACTTAATTTTATATTTATATCTGTTTTTAAGTCTATATCATTTTTAGATGTTACATAAACCTGCATTTTTATTTTTTTGTTTTCTTCAAATGTATATGTTTGACTAATACTTGATAGATTTTGCCTATCTTCACTTTTATTTCCAGCATCATCTTGATATGTGAAAACTACATCTGAATTACTTGTTGTTATATCAAGCTTCATAGTATCTGCTGAGGTTAATGCTATTTCTTTTTCACTTGGGTTCAAGTAATTACTTATACTTACCATGAAATAAGTTTTACCATTTTCATAATAAGAATTTTGATAATCTACTTCTAAAGGTACATTCATTTCATTTAAGTTTCCATCTACTTTTACTTTGAAACTAGCATAACTATTGTTCCATACATCTTGGATATAATCTACATTTTGATTTCCTATAGTTACTCCTTCGTCTATCCACATACGAAGTGAGTAATCTTTGGTATATGAATTAGTTCCTGCATCTATTTTCTCTGCCCATATTCTGGTATCATTTAAGGTCTTATATCTATTTGCATTTACTAACACATCTTCTCCACTTGTTAGATATACATCTATATCCTCGTCTTTTAATCTGATTTTATTTGCTTGTTCTTCTCCATATACTATACTTATTCCATAGTATATATCTTTCTTACTTTGGTTTTTACCACTTATTGTAAATTTAAAGATATTGTTATTTAACTTTAATGCGCTTTCTTTATCCATTGGAACTGCATCTGTTAGATTTATTTGGTTAGTTTCAGTATAATTCATATATATGTCTCCTGTTACTAAGACACTATTCTCATTACCATTTAAAGTAAAATTTACAAATGCATATGTTACTCCAAATACTGTTAATAACATTACCACTACTGTTACTATTATCCCTATTCTCTTATTTTTATTATATTTCACTTTATCCTCCATATTATATCTTTATTTCAAATTTATGATATCATTTTGATAACATTTTGTCAATATCATTAATTATAATATTTTGATAACATTATGATATGAAAGGAATGAGTGTTAATGGATAGTAAAGTCGCTACTTTAATAAGAATTGATGAGCAACTATATGAAGATATAAAATACTTTGCTGAAAAATATTCAAGAAGTATTAATAAACAAATTGAATTTATTTTAAAAACATATGTTGAAAAAGAATTTTTAAAAGAAGAAAAAGAAAATCAAACTGAAGACTAAAAAAAATTATCCTAAAAATTAAAATAACATTATAAATAGCTCCATTTTAATAATAAAATGGAGCTATTTTATGTGTCGAATTTAATCGAATTTTATTATAGCTATTTACAAATTTATTTTTATTTATTATAATTTAATTTGTAGGAAGCAATTTAGTTTTATGCTAAATGCCTACCTTGAATGGTTTGGCATTGTTAATCTAATTAACAGTGCCTTTTATTTTTACTGCTAAAATCATTATGATAATAACAAGTAATATTATTATGATATTTTGAAAAAAAATCATAAAATCTTTTTTCGCCATACTCTTGACCTCCATTCTATCAACCAAGTTCCCCTGATTAAAATAGAAAAATAGAAGGCAGGCACCTAGCTCTAATTTGCTTCCATAGACATTAACATAACATACTTTATTTAACAATGCAACACCTTGACATTTCCTTGAAAATCAAGGAAATCTACAGATTTTTTAATAAAATTAACTGAACCTTTAAAATCGAACTAAAAAAATGTTTCAAATTTAAAAATTCAGTTAATTTTTTTATTAATTATTAATTTTTAGAAAACTTTTAAGAGAAAAATTTTTTAAAAAAAAGTTAAAAATAATGTAAAAACATAAGTCAAATTTTCTTTAACTTATGTTTTTTTCATATACCAAGTTTTATATGTTTATTATTTTTTTATTTCAAGTAAAGAATTAATCAAATAATTATAATCACTTAAAGTTAATTCTTTTTGATTATTCATAATATTATCATATACTTTCTTTACTTGGTCCTCATCATTTTTATTATTCTTTAATTCTTCAATATCTAACATAATATTATGTAAATAGTTATTTGAATTATCAAATACTATTCCCATATTTTCATTGATATTTAATTCAACTTCTTTAGTATTTTCTTTAAATATTGAATCATATGAACTTAATGTTATTGGTTTTTCTTTAACTTCTTTTTTTGCTTCTTCTACTATTTCATTTTTAGCTGGTTCAACATTTTCATTAATAACTAAAGTATTTTGAAACCCTTTATATCCATTTCTGTTATATGGCATATCATAACTATAAATTTCTTTATTTGGTTCTAATGTCTTATAATCAGAGAATTCTAAATTACTATACATATTGTCTAATACTTTTGGTTTTTCTATACTTACTTTATTATTATCAGTTGTTTCATTATTTGAAAATACTAAATCATCAGTTAATTTTAAAGCGCGTTTTTTAATTGGCACAACTTCAATATAATCATTAAATTTATTTTCTTCTTTAGGTGTTTCATAATCTTTTTCTTTAACTTCAATTGTATTTAAATGAGCTAATTCTTCTGAATTATTCTTTTCAGTTAAAATTAAATTTTTATTAGTAGCTTTTCTTAATAAGAATTTACTTATTAAATCATTTGATAATTTTATAATTACTAATACAAGTGCCCATACTACAAAAAGTTTCATACTAAGTTCAACTAAAACTAGTAAGTTATTATTTGTATAAATACTTAATTGCTCATATACATTAACATTATTTTTAATAATATTATCAATTATTAAGTAAAAAATTATATTAAAAGCGACAAAGAAAATAATATTTAAATTTTTAGTAATTTTACTATCATGCTCAGACAAAGTTGATTTAATTATAATTATATTTATAATAACTAATACTAATATATAAACTGCTAAATTAGGAAAGAATAGAAACAAGAAAATATTGTTAAATAAATAATCAAATAATTCGAATATTTGAGTGTGGAAAAAATATAATAATGTTCCAAATGTTCCAATATAAATAATTGAATATAATATTTTAGTAATTTTCTTATTTTCTGATTTACTTGCTTTCATTAATAAAATGAATAAAATTATAGCAGCTAAAAGTAATATTATTATATAAGGATTTGTCGTTAATATTTTAAAGAATATTCCAATTTGCTCTAAAATACTCGCTTGTATCATTATTCTCCCCCCCTTTTTATTTTTAAATATTTGCTACATTATCAAGTTCTAATATATAAATTGTTTGTTTATCTTTTACATCTTTAGTACATGTAACAAGTGTTAAACATGTTTTATTTGTATCACGATAAATTGCAATTTTTCCAGTTTTTTGTTGTTCATATATATTAACTATTTTATAAGTATATTGTTTACCATTATATTTAATATAAGCAACATCACCTAAACTTAACTTATATAAATTTTTAAAATAAGCTAAGTAACTAGTACCGGAATGAGCAGCAAGAATAAAATTGCCTTTTTCTTGGTCTGGATAGCTTGAACCTTTAACAACTTCAACATTTTTATTAACAGTGTTATAAGGTGAACCCAATTTTGTAAAACCTTTACTTAAATTAATTTTAGGTATTTCAATATAACCAATATAATAATTTAAATATGGGTCAACATATGGTTTGGGTTCTTCTTTAACTTCTTCTGGTGTCTCTTCTTGAAAAGAAGAAGTAGATTCATCTAAGTTGTCTACTTCTTCATCCATTTCATATATCTCTTCATTTTTAGCTTCAAGTAATAAATTATTCATATATGAATAAGCATAGTCAGCTTTTTCATTAAAATAATTACTTGATAATAACATAATACCAATTGTAACTAATGTTATACCTAGAAAAATTACAATTCTCGCATTATTTAACGTGTTTCTTTCCATAAACTACCAACCCTGTTCCTAAACCAATTAATAGAGTTGCAGCGATTATAGTCATACTACTTGCATTTAAATCTGTGATAGGAACTTCGGTATATCTTGTATTATACATTACAACACTCGTTAAAGTTCCATCATCTTTTACTGTAAATTTAATTGTTTCATTACTTAAAACATAACCATCTGGTGCAATTGTTTCAGTTAATGTATATTCTCCAGCTGGAAGACCATTGATATAATGAGGTTCAGTTGTTGAAACCCATTCGTCAATTACTTCACCTTTACTATTTTTAACAACTAATTTTGCTCCTGGTAATTCATTTCCAGTTGCTACATCTTTTTTACTAATTTCAACTTTTGTTACTTTTTTAACAGAGTTATACATTGTTACTTTCGTTGTTGTTCCATCATCACGTACTGTAAATTTGATTGTCTCAGTACTTAAAATATAACCATCTGGTGCTATTTTTTCAGTTAATGTATATTCTCCGGCTTTTAAACCTTGAATTATATGAGGTGTATTTGTAGAAACCCATTCGTCAACTACCTCACCTTTACTATTCTTAACAGTTAAGGTTGCTCCTGGTAATTCATTTCCTGTTGCTACATCCTTTTTACTAATTTCAACTTTTGTAGGTTGTTTATCAAATGTAAAGGTAATTGGAGCAGTTACTAGATTTGTGATTTCTTCATAAACTGTAACTGGTGCCATAACTTGGTAACCACTCTTACCAGTTGTATATTCATAAGTTCTATATGTTACTCCATTAATTGAAACTTTAAGAGTAACACTACCTTTTCCTGCATTCACACTAGAAACAGGAACATATACTACAAATCTTTCAAGTGGACTATATTCTGATTTAATCTCACCTTTTTCATTTTTAATTACTGTTCCAAGTGGAGCATTAACTAAATTAACTTTGTAGTTTCCTTTAGTACTTGTAACAAATACTGTAACTGGGTTTGATACAAACCAAGCTTTATCACTTGATAAACTCATAGTTGTACTTGCTACACTTAATTTTACAGAAGGTGTAGCTGTTGCTATTTTATTAGCAGCTTTAGCTCCTTCTACTAAATTATAAACATATTTTTTCATTCCTGTTGATGATGCTGTAAATGATGTTGAATGCCAGTTATTTTGACCTCTTGTTTGGTCAAAATATTCCCAAACAGCAGATTGAGTAATATAATAATCTTTTAAATCATTACCTGTCATTGATTTAGTAGGATAACCATTTCTGATTATATAGTCTAAACCTTTATCAGTTATAGCTCCTTTTTTACTTAAAGTCATACCACCTGGAACTTTTGTATGAATATCACTAACACAATATGCATAAGTTCCATTATTTAATTGTTTACGATAAAAGTTATAACCACTTATGTAATCTGTACCATTATTATAATAATATAGACTTGATTTAGGTTTCATTGTAATCTTATCTGGTGCTGTTGAAGCATTAACATTTGTAAGTCCAATAAATAATGTAATTAATACCAAAATAGGTAAAACCAACTTCTTAAATTTCATAATAATTCCCCCTTCTTTAAGTTGTCGTTTCATATTATACTACAAAACTTCTTAAAAATCAAGTATTTAATGATTTCAAGCTCGATTTTGAAGTTTAACTCCATTCTATTTATTTTTTTACTATTTATTATATGATTTTTTTAATTTGAATTTTATTCATTTTTTGCATTTTTACTATCTAATTCTAAGAAATATTCATATCTTTCTTTAGCATTAGACATATTATTTTCTAATAATTCTTTATATTCCTCAGGATTTATCTTTTTCAAGGTTCTATATCTATCTTCACCAGCTATAAATTCATAATATTTTTCAAATTTAGCTTCACTATCTAAAGCAAAGCCTTTTTCAGGACTATATCTAAATAATGGGAAATAACCAGATTCAACAGCTAATTTTTCTTCAGCAACCGAATTCATTCCTTTTAAAATACCATGAGCTATACAAGGAGCATAAGCAATAATGATACTTGGGCCATTATATTCTACAGCTTCTTTGAAGGTTTTTATTGTATGCATTTGACTTGCACCTAAACTAACTGTAGCAACATATGCATTTTTATAAGTTAAAGCAATCTTAGTTAAGTCTTTTTTATTAGTTTTCTTTCCATGACTAGCAAATTTAGAAACGGAACCAATTTGACTTGATTTACTTGCTTGACCTCCAGTATTTGAATAAACTTCGGTATCTAAAACTAAAATATTAACATTATAATTATTAGCAAGAACATGGTCAAGACCTGAAAAACCTATATCATAAGCCCAACCATCTCCTCCAACTATGAAGAAAGTTTTCTTTTTAATAAAGTTTTTATATGCTAATAAATCTCTATCTTTAGTTTTAATTACATAGTCATATAATACTTTATCACTATCAACAACTTCACTTAAATAATTATCATAAATTTCAATTTCTTCATCGGTTGCATCTTTGAGTTTAGCTTTTAGTATATTTTTAATATTTTCTTTCATTGTCTCATCAGCTACACACATACCAAGTCCAAATTCTGCATTATCTTCAAATAATGAATTAGCCCAAGGAACTCCAAATGCCATTGAAGGGTATGATGCTGAATAAATTGAAGAACAACCAGTCGCATTAGCAACTATTAGATTATCTCCAAATAATTGACTAATTAATTTTAAATAAGCTGTTTCTCCACATCCTGCACAAGCACCAGGGTATCTAAATTTAGGTGTTATAAATTGACTTCCTTTAATTGTATATTTATCTAAAACATTTTTATCTTTAATATTTTTTTCTAAATATTCAAATCTTCTTTGTTCACGTTCTTCAATTAATTCTTTACTACTTATTAAATCAAGAGCTTTCTTACCTTTTTTACCTGGACAAACTTCCATACATAAGCCACATCCTGTACAATTAGCTATATTAACAGCAACAGTAAACTTATATAATTTACTTTTAATTGAAGTATCTATACATTTAGCTTTAATATATTCTGGAGCAGCTTCATATTCTTCTTCAGTTAATAAATATGGTCTAATTACTCCATGAGGACAAACAAAAGAACACATATTACAACTAATACAATTTTCTTTTAAATAACATGGTGCAATTGTCGTTGTATATCTTCTTTCTAAACTACTAGTTGAAGGTGGAGTCATACCATCATAATTATCAATAAATGAACTTACAGGAATTTTACTTCCTAATCTTTGGTCAAGAATTTCAAAAATTGTCATTTCCATTTTATCATTTTCAAGTTCTCCAATATCGTATGCTCCAATAATTACTTCTTGATAATTATCTAAAACTTTAGTAATTGCTTCTAAATTTTTCTCTAAAACACTATTTCCTTTATTTTTAAATTTATGTTCTAGACTTTTCTTAATTTCTTCCATTGCATAATCAAAATCTATAATATGACATAATTTAAAAATTAATACTTCCATAATTGAACTAATCTTACCTGGAATTCCAACTTCATTTGATATCTTCGTAGCATCAATTATATAAAATTTAATTTTTTTCTTTTTTAGTAAATCTTTACTTTTATTCGTTAAAGTATTTAAAACTTCTTCTTTAGTTTTGTCTGTATTTAATATAAATACTCCATTTTCTTTTATTTTACTAAATAAATCAAATTTCTCTAAATAACTATCTTTAGTTACAATTAAAGTATTAGCTTTTTCAACATAATAAGTTGAACGAATATATTTTTTTCCAAATCTTAAATGTGATATTGTAACCCCACCAGATTTTTTAGAATCATATTCAAAATAACCTTGAACAAAAGCATTACTACCATTTCCTGTAATTTTTATAATATCTTTAGAAGCTGATACCATACCATCACTTCCAAAGCCATAAATCAAAATCTCATAATTTTTACTAGGTACATCAAATTTACTCATTTTTAAACTTCTTTTAGTTACATCATCTAATATACCAATTGTAAAATCATTAAATATTTTGTCTTGTTCCATATAATCATAAATGGTTTTAATATGTCTTGGGTTAGTATCTTTACCTGATAAACCATAACGTCCACCATAAACTTTTATATTTAAATCATGTTCCTTAATAACATTTACAACGTCTAAATATAAAGGTTCACCACTTCCATTTTCTTTAGTTCTATCTAAAACTACTATTTTTTCAACACTCTTTGGTAAAGCTTTAAGTAAATATTTACTTGAAAAAGGTCGATATAAATGAACTTCGACTAGTCCTAAATCACTTCCATTTTGATTTAAATAATCGATTGTTTCTTTAATTGTCTCACAGACACTTCCCATTGCAATTATTACATTTTTAGCTTTTTTACTACCGTAATAATTAAATGGTTTGTAATTTCTTCCTGTTATTTCATTGATATTTTGCATATAATCATTAACAATATCAGGTAAATTATCATAATTTTTATTTTTAGATTCAGCATATTGAAAATATACATCATCCATTTGACAAGTTCCAAAAGTATTTGGGTTATCAATATTCAAGCCACGATTACGAAAACGCATTAATTCTTTTTTATCAATTAATTTTTTAACTTTATCTAAATCAATAACCTCTACTTTATTAAGTTCATGACTTGTTCTAAAACCATCAAAGAAATTAACAAAAGGAATATGACCTTTAATAGCTGATAAATAACTAACACTTGTTAAGTCCATTACATCTTGAGGAGAACTATTAGCTAAAATTGCAAACCCAGTTTGTCTTGTTGCATAAATATCTTGATGGTCACCCATAATTGATAAAGCATGTGTTGATAAACTACGAGAAGCAACATTTATAACTAAAGGTAAACCTTCTCCTGCAATTTTATACATATTTGGTATCATTAAAAGCAAACCTTGACTAGCTGTATAAGTAGATGTTAAAACACCACTCAATAAACTACCATGAACCATTCCAATAGCTCCAGCTTCACTTTGCATTTCAACAACTTTAACATGAGAACCAAAGAAATTTTTTTCTGTTTCACTTGATTTATCAATATATTCAGCCATTGGACTTGCCGGAGTAATTGGATAAATTCCTGCTAATTCTGTAAATTTGTATGAAACATAACTACATGCTTCATTTCCGTCCATAATTTTATACATATAATCACCTATATAAATTATAACATAATTATTTTAAAAATAACACTTAGAAGACAACATTTGTCGAAAAAATATAATTTCTAAATTTTAAATAAAAAAAGAAAAACAGGACTTAACCTGTTTTTATCTTCTTCCTATTTTTTTAACTTGACTTGGCATACTAACTCCAATACCATTATCACTCCATCCAAGTCTTTCTAGTTCACGACATACGCTTTCAGCTTTTAAAGATTTAACCATAGCAAATCCTTCAGGGTTTGGTGCTCCAGTTTGATTAACCCAAATTGGAATTCCATTATGTTCTAATATATCTTGTAAAACTACTTTACTATCTTCAAGAACAACAACACCAGTTAAATCTTCTAAACCATATAATTCTTGTATTTTAGAAGCTTTACTATTTCTTGGGCGTCTAACTCCTGGAACATGCTCAGTAGCATGAAAACGAAGTCCATAATGTCTAGTTGCTAAATCATGATTAATACTTTCAATTGCTTCACCTTTAGCTTCAAACTCACGTCCATGCATGTCGTCAATTCCATTATGAGCAGTTAAACTAATTAGTCTTGTTCCAAATAAATTATGAAGTTCATTTATATTTTCACGAATATATGGAAACCATCTTTCTTCTTTTGTCCAAGGGTCTCTTCCTTCTTGATAAATTTCATGATATGGTATAACCCCTTCTGGTAATTTTCCATCAGCTTCAAGAGTTGCATCACGTTCTTCCAAAAACATTTCTTTCTCAAATTTTTCAAGTTCAAGTGCTTCCATTATTTCAGCTAATGGTCTTTGATAATATTCATATTCAAATGTTGTATAATCACGTTCTTCTCTAGTTTTAATTACATCATTTCTATTAATATTGAAATTTGGAATATTAGGTATTTGTCCCCTTCTCTTAGCTTGATTAATAATATTTAAAATTCGATTATATTCGTATTCTACAATACTAATATTTCTTTCTTTTACTTTTAAAATTTTTGTAGCAAAACGTGGCCAGTTTTTATCAACATGATAACTTATAAGTGGTGATGACCTAAACATTGTGTCATCATTGTCTAAACATACTAGTTTTAAATTTTCAAACTTTAACATAAAAATTACAACTCCCTTTAGTCAGGTATGATACCATATTTTTAAGTATTTTGTCAAGAAAAGAAAAAAAATCTTTAAATTTAAAGACTTTTTTAATACTCTATCTTGCTAATTTAGTTTCAATATCAACCCTTAAAACGATTGCAATACTTGCAATTAAAGACATTAGGTAAGAACCACCATATGATAAAAATGGTAATGGTACACCAGTTAAAGGCATTAAACCAAGTAAACCACCTAAATTTATTACAATATGCAATAAAATATACCAAAAGATACCATAACAAAGCAATGTTCCCCTAGTAGTTTTACTTCGTTTAGCAATTAAAAATATTCGCCATAAAATTATAAATAATAAAATTAAAATACCAATTGATGTAATTAAACCTAATTCTTCAACAATAATAGCAAAGATAAAATCAGTATATGGTTCAGGCAAATATAAGTATTTTTGAGTACTATTACCTAACCCTTTACCAAACAAACCTCCATTATTAATAGCAATATAACCATTACAAACTTGATTACCTGTTGAATAAATTCTTTCACAAGGATTTAAAAAATCAAATCTTTCTATTTGCCTTTCAAAAAGAAGTTTAACACCATTATTTAAAAGCAATAAAACAAATATAACAATCATAGCTAAAATTCCAAGAATACTATTTCTTTTTATTTTTTTATTAATCGGTACAATTAAATACATCAAACCAACAATTCCAACATATAAAATTGTTGTTCCTAAATCGGGTTGAATAGCTATTAGTAAAGCAATTCCAGCTGCAAATAATAAAGGTATAACTACTCTATTTAACTTAGCACAATTTTCTTTTATACTATAAAAACAACTAAACCATACTATAGTTATAACTTTAGCAAATTCACTTGGTTGAAGAGTAATAATTCCAAATAAATTAAACCAACTACGTGCTTGATTACTTACTTTACCATAAATTAAAACTCCTCCAAGTAAAACCATAATAATGATTACTAAGATAAAGCTAAAATAATGATAATATTTTGTATCTATTTTTAATATAAAAAAAGAAATGATTAAACTGCCAAAAAGAAAGATAAATTGTCTTATGAAAAAGTTATATGGGCTTTTAGCAAATTTCATATAACTAGTAACATTGCTTGCTGAAAAAATCATAACAAGTCCAATTACTAATAATAAAATAGTACATATAACTAACCATTTATCAAGTTTTCTTAGCATAAAATCATTCCTTAATTAAATTATTTCTTCGATATCAGAATCATCAACTGAATATGTTTCACTAGTTAAATTAGTTGCCTCTTTAGAAGTATCTCCTATATCTACTTTATGTTCTTCTTTAGCATCGATTTCTAATTGATTAACATTTTCTTTTTTCTTTAAATCTTTCTTTTTACCTTTAAATTTAAATATTAATAATACAACAATAGCTATTAAGATTAAAATAATTGCCACAATAATTATTATTTTAGGTATATTATTTTCATTTTTTTCAGAAACTTCTTTTATAACATGTAATTCATAAACATTAGTAAGTTCGTCATTATAAGTAACACGTATCTTAACAATACTACCATCTTCTAAATCCATATTACCAGTTATATCTACTTCAGAACCTGGAGTTAGAACTTCATAATCAATATCTAAATAATTAATATCACCTATTTTTATATCATAAACATATTTATCTTCTTTAAAATCTAATTCGCATCCTTTAACTTTTAAAGATTTCAAATTAGCAAGAGCACTATCTAAAGTATCTAACTTTGTAACTTTAATTGTATATACTTTAGTATTTCCATCATTATCAACATTAATGGTTACTGTATTTTCTCCTATTGAAAGTGTTGGGTTATCGATTTTAATAGTTGCACCTGAATCAACTGGTGTAGCATCAATTTCTATTTTTTCAACAGATTTTGATACTGTAATTTCATAATCATATACTCCACTTTCAAAATCAAGTTTTGCCCCAGTTATAGATAAACTTTTTAAACTAGCATCTTTTTCTTCACGTTTAGTAACAGAAATTGTATAAGTCTTAACATCACCAGATTCAGCAATTACTTTTATTTTAACTTCTTTTGAATTATCAAAAAAATCATAAGATATTTTATTATTATTTGCTCCATCAATTTTAGCTGAACTATCATTAGGAGTAGCTTCTATTTCAATTTTTTTTGCTGCAAAACTAACTGTTGTATTATACTTAGTAACATCTTTTTGTAATGTAACTTCTTGATTATTAATAATTAATTTTTTTAAAGTATTATCAGTTGATAAAGTCTTTTTATTTACTATAAATGTATAAGTTACTTCTTCTCCATTCTCAGCTTGAACTTTAGCTGTAAATTTATTTTCTCCAGATTTTAACTTTCCTTCTAATTTTTTAGGAGTAACTGTTGCATTTTTATCATTAGTTTCATAAGTTATTTCTATATCACTAACATTATTATCTTTAATGTCATATTCACAAGTTTCCTTACTACAAACAACATTAGCTCCGTTAACTTTAACATTTTTTAAAGTAGTATCACTACTTTTTTGACTAGAACCTCCTGTACTAGCTTCTTCATCTGCATATACATTAAAACTAATACTAAATGCTAGTATAGATATCAATAAAACTTTAACTAGTTTTTTCATAAACACCTCTATTTTATATATACTTTATTATAGCAAAAAAAAAACTTCTTTTCAATAGCTTTGATTTTTTTAGTTAGACAAAAAAGAAAATAATTGCTATAATGAAAAAAATAAGGAGAGATTATGAAGTTATTAGTAAGTGATTTTGATGGAACTTATTTTATAGATGATATAAGTATAAAAGAAAATAATGCAGAAATAAAAAAGTTTAGAGAAAAAGGAAACTTATTCATGCTATCATCAGGCAGAAGTTTTAAATCTTTAAAGGAAATGACTAAAAAATACAAAATTGAATACGATTATTTATCTTGCTGTGATGGTTCAATTTTATATGATAAAAACGATAATATTTTAATTAAATTTGATTTAGATATGCATATTTTATCTTCTTTTTTAAAACTTAAGAAATATGCTAAAATTGAACGAATTCAATATTCTTACCCTGGTGATTACTATAAAAGGTTTCATGGTAATACTCTAATTGGTTGTAATTTTGTAATTAAAAATACCGATATTACAGAACAATTTATAAAAAAATATCACGAATTAGAAAGTTCTTATCCTAACTATGATTTTTTAGTTTATAAACATGATGATGTTACATTTTTCTGTCTTAAAAATAAAGGTATAAATAAAAGTAGTACAGTAAATTTTATCAAAGAAAAATTAAATCTTCAATTTAAAGATATTTATACCATTGGAGATAATGAAAATGATTATTATATGTTAAAGCTTTTTAATGGTTATTTTATAGGAAATCCTGAAGATAAAATCAAAAAAGTTTCAATTAAAGGTTACAATCAAGTATCTGAATTATTAAAAGATATAGAAAAAAGTTCAAAGTTTTAAACTTTTGAACTTTTTATTCACGATTTTTATTTTTTAAATCAACCATTTTTATAAATTCTTCTAATTTAATAGTTTCAGTATCTTTTTTACTATAAAGTCTATAACTAATTTCTTCTTGTTCTTTTTCTTTATCTCCTAAAACTAAAGTAATAGGAATTTTCTTAGTTTGACTTTCACGCATTTTATAACCTAATTTTTCATTTCTACTATCAACATTAACACGAATATTAACACTTTGTAATAAATCTTTAACTTTATTAGCATAATCTAAATGATAATCATTGTTAACTGGAATTATATTAACTTGAACTGGTGATAACCAAAATGGAAATGCTCCTTTTGTTTCTTCAATTAGAAAAGCTGTAAAACGGTCAAAGGTTCCAAAAATTGCTCTATGTAATACAACGGGAGTTTGTTTATTTCCTTCAGAATCAATATAACTTAAATCAAATCTTCTTGGTAAAAGAAAATCTAATTGGCAAGTTGATAAAGTTACTTCTGGTCCAACAGCTGGTTTTACTTCAACATCAAGTTTTGGTCCATAAAAAGCGGCTTCTCCAATTGCTTCTTGATATTCACAACCAAAATCATTTAAAACTTCACGAAGTTTATCTTCAGCCATATTCCACATTTCATCATCATCAAAATATTTTTCTTTATCGTTTTTATCTCTTAATGATAAACGGAATTTATAATCTTTTAAACCAAAATCTTTATAGACATCTAGTATTAAAGATACAACTTTTTTAAATTCATCCCCTATTTGGTCTGGTCTTACAAATAAATGAGCATCATTTTGACACATACAACGTACTCTTTCAAGTCCCTTTACTGCTCCACTAGCTTCATATCTAAAATCTGTTGCAAATTCACCTATTCGAATTGGTAAATCACGATAAGAATGCAAACTATTTTTATATATTAACATATGATGTGGACAATTCATTGGACGCAAAACAAATTCTTCATCATCAACTTTCATTGATGGAAACATATTTTCTTTATAATGGTCCCAATGTCCAGATGTTTTATATAAATCAACTGTACCAACACAAGGTGTATAAACATGAAGATAACCTAATTTTTGTTCTTTTTCATAAATATAATTTTCAAGTTGTTTTCGAATAATTGCTCCATTAGGTAACCACAATGGCATACCCTTTCCAACTAAATCATGATTCATAAAAATATCTAAGGCTGCTCCAATTTTTCTATGGTCTCTTTCTTTAGCTTCTTCTATTTCTTTTAAATAATCTTCTAAATCAGAAGCATTATTAAATACTACTCCATATATTCTTTGAAGCATTTTATTTTTAGAATCACCTTTATAATAAGCTCCACTTACTTTTAATAATTTGAAATATTTAATTTCTTTAACACTTGCAACATGAGGTCCACGGCATAAATCTGTAAAATCACCTTGAGTATAACAAGAAATTACAGTATCATTTGGCATTTCATTTATTAAATCAATTTTGTATGGGTTATCTTTAAATAACTCTAAAGCTTCACTTCTTGATAATTCTCTTCGGATAATTTTCTTACCATCTTTAGCAATTTTCTTCATTTCATGTTCAATTTTTGCTAAATCATCTTCACTTATTTTAGTATCACCTAAATCAATATCATAGTAAAAACCTTCATTTATAACTGGTCCAACCCAAAATAAAGCCTCAGGATATAAATGCTTAACTGCTTGAGCAAGCAAATGAGCCCCACTATGATTTAAAACACTTAATTCTTCGTTTTCTTTAATATTTTTCATTTTTCCTCCTTAAAAACAAAAAAAGAATGGTCCCAAGGAGTGCAAAGCACGGTACCATCCTCAATTTTACTTAATTTAATAACGAAACTTTAGTTCCGGGAATCTTTTTCAAGTCCTATTCATAGGTAGTAATTTATTAAACATTTATTAGTTTGCACCAACCACTAACTCTCTTAAAAATAATTTAATAAACCATGTCCTAATCAACATATTTATGTTCTTATTATATCACTTAAATCTTTAAAGTCAACAAATTGTTATCAAGATAAATTCCAAAAATTACCCTTAAACTTCTTGACTTCTAGAATTCTTAATGCTATATTTCCATTATAAAGGAGTGTATATGAAAAAATATATTGAAGATTTTATTAAAGAAATAGAAACCAAAATAGAAAATAAAGATAAATTTAAGGAACAAGATATTATTATTTTAAAAGATAAAATTGCTTATTTTCAACATGAAAGATTAATTCATTTATTAGTTACTTTATTTTATGCTATATTTTTAATTGCTTTTATCTTTTTAAGTATTTTATTTCCTTTATTTTTTATACCTTGTTTAGCTATTATAATATTCTTGATTTTTTATGTTAAACATTATTTCTTTTTAGAAAATAGTGTTCAATATCTTTATAAACTATATGATAAAATTATTAAATAACTTTCCACTTTTTGGTGGAAAGTTTTTATTCAAAATCTTTTAAAACAGCATTTAATTCTTCTAAATCATTTTCTTCTTTTAAAATAGGTTTATCAAACCATAAAGGTAAAGTAGTTGAATCTTCAATTACTTTTTTAGGTTGACCTTTATATTCTGTTTTTAAAATAGTCTTTTTAAATTTTTTATGCTCTTTTTTAGATATCTCCATCGCTTCAACAACAGTTTCAACTTTTAAACGTTTCCACTGCCCAGCAATAGTTTCAACATAATCTTTATTTAGTTTTTTATTATTTACTTTTAAAATATAATCAATTAAAACATTAACTACTCCGGGATTTAATTTTTGTTCTAACATTAAATTTTCAATCAATTTTTTATCACGATTAGTTGGTTCAACATTTCCATAACTTTTTCTTAAAAAATCATATGGACTTGTATTTTCAAACATATAAATCATTTTAGCAAGTTTAGAATCAGAACCAAGTGGAGTTTTTAAATAATCTGGTTGCTTATTATAAATTAAAGTTGGTAAACGTCCATTATTTTCAAAACGATAATAATTTCTGCAACTAGTCATTAATTCATTTTTATCAACTAAACCTCTTTCATTTAAAGAACTTCGAACTAAACCTTGCATACTTAAATTATCAATTTTATAAAGATAAGCTAATTTTAAAATTAAATCTTTAATTTCAGCATTAAAACATTTATCACTAACCAAACGTTTAGGAATACTACTAATAAGTAATTCAATATCAAAATTACTTTTAATTTCTAAATTTAATTTCTTATCATCCTGAATATCTTTATTATCAAATAATAAATTAGTATTTGTATTAGATGTATATACTTCTTCAAACGATGATGTTATATCTTGATAATCTTTAACAAAAATTCTAGGCATTTTATAATAAGCTTGTAATTTTTCATATTCGACTTGACCAATATTATTATAAAGAACAACATTTAAAATTGGATGATTAAAAAATTCATAGGCACTAATGGGAGAATATAAGATGTAAATGTAACTATCAATTTCACCTTTTTTTAAATAAGTTTTTAAAAGTCCAATTCCCTCTAACTTACGTCTAGCATCAAAAATACTATCAAGTTTTAATTGCATAGATGTCATTAAATGATGATGTGAATATTCTTCACTAGCTAAACTTTTATTTTTTAAATCATTAAAAAAAGTTAAAAACAAAGAAACAGCTGTATAACCTATAATGGGTTGATATAAATTAGTTAAAATTTTAATTTTTTCACTCGTAATTATACCTTTATTATATACCATATATTTATCAGCTGGTGCAATATTTTCTTTAATCATAAATCCCCCTTAAATAATTTAACTAGCATAAAAATATAAAGATACTGGTAATTCAAAAGTTTGAAAAACCCATTTTCCATTTTCTTTTATAACAACATAATCATAAGTTGCTTTCTTAGAAGTATCTTCCAAGTCTGGATATGTAATTGTATCATGAAGAATTACTTTTTCGGGGTTAACAACTTCAATTTTAAAATCATTTTTACGCATTGTATAATAAATACCTGCACTATAACCCGTTAAATAATAAACTTTACCATCAACTTCTTTATATAAAGGTTTATCTTCTTCAACTTGTAAATTTATAAGTTCTTTAGTAAGAGATGGCACAAATAAAGTATTCATTTTCTTTTTTAAATTATCTAAATTATTAAATTCTTCATCTACAACTAAATAATAACCATCTTCTAATTTTTGATTTGTATCAATTCCAATATTTCTTGCTCCAAAAAAGCCAGCATAATAAGACTCAGCTTCAAGAAATAAAGCCTCAAAATCATAATCTATTTTTCTTGGTTTAATAAGAAAAAACCAAATTAAAAATGCTCCTACAATAACTATCAAACACACTCCTACAATAGCAATTTTTTTCTTATTTTCCTTAATTTTTGTTTTCAATTTATTAAATTTATCTTTCATAATCTTGTTTTACCTCTTAATTAATTATAACATCATTTTAATTATTTAAACAATATAAAAAATAAAAATAAGCTAGAAAACTAACTTATTTAATAAATGCTTTGAAAAGCCAAAGGGCAATTAATAAAATATCTAAAAACAAAATAGAAGTTGTAAATAAAGTTATATAATTTGCAAAACCCATTGAAAAATCTAATTTAAATTTTTTATTAACTACTAATTTTGTATCATAATTGATTTCTTCTTCAGGTATTTCAATTACAGGGTCTATAACTAGTTCTTCCTCTTTCTTTTCTTCTAAATTTTTAATTTGCTCTTTAATTAATTTTATATCGCTTTCTAAGAAATTTTGAAAAGATAATCTACGACTTTCAGCAAAT
The DNA here is from genome assembly GCA_947628095.1 of uncultured Bacilli bacterium. Taxonomy (GTDB): domain Bacteria; phylum Bacillota_I; class Bacilli_A; order RF39; family UBA660; genus RUG591. The sequence continues at coordinate 39,247 of CANQYO010000004.1, forward strand.
GTATAAATATATTTTAAATCACTTTTAAGTTCTGAAACATTCTCTAAATTTCCTTGAATTTTTGGTACAAATTCATTTAAAGAACTTAAGAAAACATCTTTATTAACCTTAACAAAAGTTTTATTTAAAGGAGAATTAGTATAAGAAAAATAGATTTTAACTTGGTCATTAAGATTAACTACTTCAACAATTAAATTATTATTTTCTTCTTTTAATAAATATAAATCTAATATGCTTAGTAAATAACTTTTATTCATATACTCCTCCTATTCTAATTAAATATATCACAACTTAAAAAATTAGTAAATATTTTATAATTCTTCAGTATCGTCTTTTTCAAGTTTCACTAAAACTTCTCGTGGTTTAGAACCATTTTGAGGTCCTATTATTCCTCTTTCTTCTAATAAATCAACAATTCGAGCAGCTCTGTTATAACCTAATTTAAATCTTCGTTGTAAAAGTGAAGCACTAGCTTTTCCACTTGTAATTACAAATTCAACAATCTCGTCATATAGAGGGTCGTCATATTCTTCTTTTAACTCAGTCTTAGCATCAATTTTTCCATTGCCAGAATCAACTGGGGCATTTAAATTCATTAATTTTTCGTCATAGATAGCTTTTTGTTGACTAATTGTAAAATCAACAACTTTTTTAACTTCTTCCTCGGTAATCCAAGCTCCTTGAATACGAGTTGGCGTTGACTCTCCCATTGGTAAAAATAACATATCACCTCTACCAAGTAATTTTTCAGCACCGGTCATATCTAAAATTGTACGTGAATCAATTCCACTTGAAACAGCAAAGGAAATACGAGATGGAATATTAGCTTTAATAACACCTGTGATAACATCAGTTGAAGGTCTTTGAGTAGCTATAATTAAATGAATACCAGCTGCACGAGCCATTTGAGTAATACGCATAATTGAATCTTCAACTTCTTTACTAGCAACTAACATCAAATCAGCAAGTTCGTCAACAATTACTACAATATATGGCATCTTTTTTAATTTTTGCTCTGGTGGTAAATTTTTATTTTTTCTTTCAATCATTTCATTATAGGTACCAATATTTTTTACTTTATTTTCTTCAAATGTATCATACCTATCTTCCATTTCTTTAACTATCTTAGATAAGGCAACACTAGCTTTTTTAGGGTCAGTTACAACCGGTGCAAGTAAATGTGGAACACCATTAAAAATTGATAACTCAACTTTTTTAGGGTCAACTAATAACAATTTTACCTCATCTGGTTTAGCATTCATTAAAATACTTATTAAAATACAGTTAATACATACTGATTTACCTGAACCTGTAGCACCGGCAACCAATAAATGTGGTGTTTTATTAATTTCACAATATTTTGCTTTACTTAAAATATCCTTTCCAAGTGCAACTAAAAGTTTATTATCTGAATTCTCAGCTCGTAACTTTTCCATTATTTCCCTAACATAAACTGTCGTTGGAGTTTCATTAGATATTTCAATTCCAACCGTACTTTTTCCAGGAATTGGAGCTTGAATACGAACATCTTTCTTAGCTAAAGCTAAGCTTATTTCTTTATTAATACTTGTTAATTTACTTAATTTAGTTCCAGCTCGAAGTTCAAGTTCATATTGAGTAATAGAAGGTCCAACCGTTACTTCAACAACATGTCCTGTAATACCAAATTCTCTTAATACTTCTTCTAGTTTCTTAATATTTGATTCTATATTAGCTTGATTATTATTTTTAGTTTTTTTAGGTTGATCCAAAAGTGAAAGTGGTGGTAATTGATAATTTTCATTAAATTTAGGTTCTTCTCCAATTACTTCAATTTTCTCATCTTCATTAACTGGAGTATTTACTTTAGCTTGTTTCAAATCATTAATACTTGATATAACAACTTTACCATCATCTTCTGAAGCATCATTAATTTTAACATCTTGAACTTCTTCCTCATCTTTTTCTTCTTTATTACGCTTATGTGGTAACATTTGTTTACTCTTTTCAGCAAATGATTTAATAACATCAGCAATACTTATTCCAGTTATTATAATAATTCCAAAAGAAATTAAAACAATATAGATTATTTTAGTACCGTTTACATCAAATAAAGCTGCAAATGAACTTAAGAAGAAACCTCCAATAAGTCCTCCTCCAATATTTCTAAATGTTAAATCACGATTAGCACCATTTACAATATCAAAAACATGCATTAAATTTGCAAAAGTTTCTTTCAAAGTTCCCGAAAAACTACTAAAACCATTTTTAACATAAGGCATATGTAATAAAATTAATAAACCTATTATCAATAAATAAAGTCCTATTAGTTTTGTATTCCAAAGGTCAGGATACTCTTTTTTTGCAATAATATAAAAGCCTATTACAATAAGTGCAATCAAAAAAACAAAATATAAACAGCCAAATAAAAATGCTGAAAATGCACAAATTAATTCACCACATGGTCCATAACCACATATTCCTAAAATTCCAATTAATATATATAAAATACCAGACAATTCTATTTGATATTGAAATTTTTTCTTAGGTTCTTTTTTATTTTTTTTCTTTGCCATTTTACCATACCTTCTATATTACAATTATACTAAAATTAAAAAAAAATGACAAGAATTATCTTATCATTTTACGGCTTATCTTACTTATTTTATTTTCTTTTTAATAATATCTGGGTATTCACCATTATTTAATATATTATCAATAACCGAACTTACTTCAGCTTTTGATATTTCTTGATATTCATCTTCTCCATCAATAAACATTGAAATATACCATTCTTGGTTTGGAACCCAAATTGCTTCTTTAGTTAAATATTCAAGAGCCACATCATCAATTAATCTTACTATAACTCCACTTGCTCTTTTATAATATCTAATTGTTTGACCATTATTTACTTCCATTTCCCCAAATTACCTCCTTATAATATCTGAATCATAACTATAACCAATTGCATTTTCTGGTATCTCAACCCTTGTTTGTAAAAGTTTTCTTAATTTATTAGCCCTAACCATTAAACTAGGTGGTGCACTTTCATCTCTTATTACTTGATATAAATCTCTTGTATTTTGTTCTTTAATTTGATAACCAACCGGTGTATGAAACTGTATTTCAAAAATTGTATCAGTATTTTTATCCGAAAATCTTGCATTTATTCCTTGACAGAAATTTGTTCCCCAATTATTTTTTAATTCAAGTACTTCATAACCCATATTTTCTAATGAATGCAAATACTCATCAACTTTTTCTATATAAATTGAATCTTCTATAATAATTGTATATCTTATACTATCACATATATTATGAGCAGCTCTATAATAAGAACCTTCATAGTCTTTACTATCTGCTATTACTTTTCTTCTTAAACTTTCAATTGTTTTTAATCTATGTTCAAATGACTCTAAATATGCTTTTTCATTTTTTAATAAGTCATATAAATCTTTTGATATACTTGGTTCTATTAATTTTGAATTATTATAAATCAAATCAACATAACTTGCAACTATTTTTCTATGCCGAGGGTCAAGTTTATCATATGATGTAGCATGAAGTCTATCTGGGTCACTTAAATACGCATCAACCAAACGTCTTGTTTCAAGATATTCTTCAACTGTCCAAATATCATCGCCTTTTTGCAAATTACCACCCCTTTTCTTGACAAATATTAACTATATGATATATTAATTTTATAAAATTGTAAAGAGGAATTATGAAAATTATAGTTTGTAAAAAAGAAATAGATATTGAATTTGCTAATACTTTTTTAAAAAAATTACAAGGTTTTATGTTCAAACGAAATATTGATATATGTCTTGGTTTTAAAACTAATAGTATTCATACTTTTTTTATGAAAGAAAATATTGATATTTTAATGACTGATAAAAATAACAAGATTTTATTTATTTTTAAAAGTGTTCCTAAAAATAAAATTATCATAAAAAAAGATGTTTATTTTACTTATGAATTTCCAAATAATTTTTTGGATGGGTTGAATATTAATGTTGGTGACAAAATAGAATTTAAAAAATAATAGGCATTTTACTTATACCTATTATTTTTTTCTATTTTCTTTTTTTATTTTTTATTTTTCTTACTATTCTCATTCATTACCTAAGCAAGTTTAACAGTATATGGGTCGTCCATTGTTCCTGTACCATTTTTTACTAATACATCTGATTTTAAATTAATGACTGCACGAAGACCAACGCCAGTGTTAGGAACTCTATTATACCAAAGTGTTCCTTCCGGAATAACGCTTAAAACAAAGGGAATAGCATTCGTAGCAAAGAAAAATTGTGAAGACATAGTCCAATAATATTGTCCGGTATATAAATAGTATCTTTCATTTTCAGTTTCATACAAACCACCAGCTAAGGCTACTTCGTCAGCTGTAATTAAACCTATCGGCTTTTCAAGTTTTTTATTTCCTTTACCTTCACTATCTTTCATGCTAAATAAATCATGTTCTACATCCGGACATACAAGGCTAGCTGATTTCTTATTTACATTACGGTCATATGCACCATAATATATAGATGGTGCCAATGAAAAGCCATCTCCATTTCCTTCTTGTGGAGATAAGCTTCTATCATTACAGAATGTTCCACCTGCATTTATATACTTATCTGCTGTTTGTCCTAATTCAGTTGCAACTGCTAATTTTTCACTATACCAATTTTCAAGAATTGTTTTAGCATTACTACTTGCTGTATTTTCTCTAGTTCCTTCATAACTTGTTGAACCATATGATATATATTTGGCTCGAATACTTGTTGCACTGTTAAATTTAACTACTTCTATTAAAAATTGACATGTTCCATCCGCTGTTGTTGATTTACATGTATATTTGTAATTTTCACTTAATTTGTTGACTGCATTCCACTCACTAAATGTTCCTAAATAATCAGCTCCGGTTAGTTTAAATGTTTTAGCACTGGCATCTGGTGTATATCCAGTTCCAAAATAATACTTAGTTCCAGATACTATATCTACATAATTTGTTTCCTTACTTGTAACTGGAGTTGAACTAAAGTTTTCTCCATACATATAACCTACATAGGCAGGATTAGCTATCCTTGTATTATAAGGTTCTCCTTGTCCTGTTACACTTGATGCTTCCATTCCGGTTGCATTGGCATGGTTTCCATTATAGATTAATCTTATTGAACCATCTCCATTTATTCTTACTATCTTCCAATAGAAACCTGCAAACTTAACATTGTTGTTTTTAACATCTCCTCTATAAAAGTATGTATCTCCATCATTGTCTACTGTCTTATACATTCCATTCTCATTGGCTTGTTCACTTGTTTGACTTAAGGTTACTTCTCCTTTAGCTTTAATTGCTTCTTTTGCTTCATTTACATTACTTGCATTCATTTGTTCTGTTATCAATAAACAATCTGATAAATTATTATATCCTTTTTTGATACATGTGCTTGTTATCTCGTCTATATGTATTTTCTTTAACATCTCAAATGTTTCAGTATCATTTTTTGTTAGTTTTATATTTATATCTGTATCTATTTTAGAATATGAATTACTTGTTGGAAATACTTTTATATTTATTACTTTATTTTCATTGAAACTATATGTTAAATCTAAACTTTTTTTCTTTTCACTTGAAGAACCTTCTTCACTATCAGAATATGTAAACATTAAATCATTATTATTTGATGTTATTTGTAATTTCATTGTATCTAAACTTGCTAAACTTAACCCTGCTTCATGTGGGTTCAAGTAATTGCTAATACTTACAAGTATATATTCTTCTCCATGTTCATAATATGTATCTTTATTATCAACTGATAATGGTATATTCATTTCGTTTAAATTACC
>CANQYO010000005.1 GCA_947628095.1 uncultured Bacilli bacterium
ACTTTTTTATACTAGGTAGATAAGCAGAAAAGAACTTTTTTAAGAAAAGTGTGACATATGATTGATTTCTCTAGATTGATAATACTAAAAATTTTCTTGACTATATTGATAATTTAATTAATCAAACTAAAGCTTTAAATATACAAGAATTACGTTTATTAGAAGCTTATCTTAATTTAGCCTCTGAAAATAACTGTAATTTAATTTTAAATTATTATATATGGGCACTTGCTAATTTTGATTTTGAAGTTATAGTTAGAGATTACTATGATTTAAAATTTATGGATAGAGAAGATTTAAATGATATTTTAACATTAATTAATATGGAAGAATGTGATACTAATACTAAGTGTCAAAAATTATTTGATACATTAGAAGAAGATTTAAAAGTAAGAGGTAAATAATGTTAAAAGATGCAAATAGAAAAAAAGAACTTGAAATTAGTATTCGTGGAATGATTAACCCAAATTTATATTTTCAATTTGAAAGTTTAATTGCTGAAGAAGATACAACTTTAAAAGATTTAGAAGACATGTATAAATATATGCAAATGGATATTGAAAGCTTTACTTTATATGTTGATAAATTATTAAATGAATTAATAACAAGAGAATATGATAATTTCGATGATGCTTATTTCGTTTATCAAAATATATCAGTTCTATTCTTAGCAAGATATTTTATTAATGATGAAGTTAATTATTTGCGTTTAGCAAGTTATGCTACTTATCTTCAAGAAGATGTTTTAAAAGAACTTCAAGAGACAAAATAAAAAGATTTCGTATAAAAAACGAAGTCTTTTATTTATTTTCAATACTAGCTTTAACAAAAGAATCAAATAAAGGATGTGGACGAGTAGGACGAGATTTAAATTCTGGGTGAAATTGACAAGCAATAAAATGCTTAAGTTTAGGAAGTTCAATTATTTCAACTAAATTACTTTCTTCATTGATTCCTGAAAAGACCATTCCATAGCTTTCTAATAATTCTTTATATTTATTATTAAATTCATAACGATGACGATGACGTTCTTTAATTAAGTCTTCTTTATAAGCTGTACTAGCTAAAGTTCCTTTTTTTATCTTGCAATTATAATTTCCAAGTCTTAAAGTTCCTCCCATATTAACTACTGATTTTTGGTCACTCATTAAGTCAATTATAGGATTTTTACAAAGAGTATTGAATTCTGTTGAATTAGCATCTTCTAAATTACAAACATTTCTTGCAAATTCAATTACCGATAATTGCATTCCAAGACAAATTCCTAAGAAAGGAATATTGTTTTCTCTTGCATACTTAATAGCTTTTATTTTACCTTCAATACCACGATTTCCAAATCCTCCAGGAACTAAAATCCCACTAGAGTTTTTAAATATTTGTTTTAAATTAATATTATCTTTTTCTAGCCTTTCGGAATCAACCCAATTGATATTAACTTTAGTATGATATTTGTATCCTGCATGTCTTAAACTTTCAGCAACTGATAGATAAGCATCATGTAATTCTACATATTTTCCAACTAAAGCGATTTCTACTTCTTTATCTAAAGTTTCCATTGTATGAATTAAATTTTCTAAATACTTAAGATTAGCTTTATTAGTTGGTAATTCAAATTGTTTTAAAATCAGTTCATCAATTTTTTGAGCATGAATATTCAAAGGAACTTCGTAGATATTTTTAGCATCAACACAATCGATTATGTTTTCTTTTGGAATAGAGCAGAATAAACTAAGTTTTTCTTTAATAGCTTCTGTTGTTGCAAAGGGAGTTCGACAGACTAAAAAGTTTGGTCTAATTCCCATATTTTGTAAGTCTTTAACACTATTTTGAGTAGGTTTTGTTTTAAGCTCATTACTACCTATAACATAAGGAATTAAAGTTGTATGAACAAATGCAGTTTCTTTACTACCTTTTTCATATTGAATTTGTCTTAAAGTTTCTATAAAAGCTTGAGATTCAATATCTCCAACTGTACCTCCAATTTCAGTGATAACAATATCAGCATGAGAGGTTAACCCGGCTTCATAAACTTTATTTTTAATTTCATTAGTAATATGGGGAACTAATTGAACTGTTGCTCCTAAGTAATCACCATGTCTTTCTTTTTCAATAACGGAAGAATAAATTTTGCCACTTGTAATATTAGAAGTATAATTAAGTTCTTCATCAATAAATCTTTCATAATGACCTAAATCAAGGTCAGTTTCACAACCATCATAAGTTACAAACACTTCACCATGTTGGATGGGGTTCATAGTTCCAGGGTCAATATTAAAATAAGGGTCAAATTTTTGCATAAAAACTTTATAGCCACGAGATTTTAATAAAAGAGCAAGGCTTGCTGCCGTAATTCCTTTTCCAAGTCCTGATACAACTCCACCAGTTACAAAGACATATTTTGCCATAAAAAAACACCTCCACGAGAGTTGGGGCTCTTTAACATTATAACATGGGTGAATAAAAAAAACTAGAAAATATTAAAATGTTCTAGTAAGATTTTAAATGCTAGAAGAATTAAAACAATTCCTCCTATAATTTGGGCTTTCTTTTCCATTTTTTTACCAATGGCTTTTCCAAGATTTACACCAATTAAAGAAAAAATAAATGCCATAAGTCCTATTAAAAAAATGGCTAGGGGTAAATTAACTCCTAAAATGGAAAATGTTATTCCAATTGCCATTGCATCAATTGAAGTTGCAACACTTAAAATTAAAAGTTCACTTATTGATAAACCATCTTGTAAATCTTCATTATGATAAGCATCTTTTAACATATTAAAACCAATTACAAAAAGTAGGGCAAAGGCAATTAGATGATTAAAATCAGTTAAAATAGGACTTAATTTGGAAACTAAAAAATAGCCAATTAAAGGCATTAACATTTGAAAAAAACTAAAAGAAGTAGCAATAATTAAACTATTTCTTTTGAATTTATATTTCATACTTAACCCTTTACAAATACTAACGGAAAATGCATCCATACTAAGAGCAATACTAATTAAGATAAGTTCATATATTTTCATATTCTATCAATTAATTATATAGAAAAAAAGTATAAAAATTCCTATCTTTAAGTGATAAGTTATGTTAAAATAAAATTAAGATGTTAATTTAAAATTAAATGGAGGTAGAAATGGAAGTATTTAATTATAAACCAAAGGGAGTTTGTTCAACAAATATGAAATTAACAATTGATGGAGATACTTTAGTTGATATTGAAGTTACTAATGGTTGTGAAGGAAATTTAAAGGGAATTAGAAGTTTAGTTAAAGGTATGAAATTAACTGATATTATTGAAAAACTTGAAGGTATAGATTGTCATATGCGAGGAACATCTTGTCCTGACCAAATAGCAACTGCTATTAAAGAATATTTAGGAGTTTTAACTAAATGAAAATAATTTTGGCCTCTAAATCACCTAGAAGATGTGAATTATTAAAAAAATTAGGTTATGATTTTCTTGTTGTAGCAAGTGGGAGAGAAGAAATATTTAGTCCTAATTTAGAACCACTTGAAAATTGTCAAAAGGTAAGTTTAAATAAAGCCCTTGATGTAATGGAAAAAACTGAAGGTGATAGGATAATTATTAGTTCAGATACCATTGTTTTAAAAGGCAATGTGATTTATGGTAAACCTAAAAATCGAATAGATGCTTATAATATGCTTAAAAGTTTAAGTGGAAAAACACATGAAGTAATAACAGCTTTAACGGTTTTAAAAATTATTAACAATAAAGTGGAAAAAATAGAAGATTATTCTAAGACGTTAATTACAATTGATGTTCTATCAACTAATGAAATAAATAATTATTTAGATACTAATGAGCCTTATGATAAAGCTGGAGCTTATGCAATTCAAGGTTTGTTTTCTAAACATATTGTAAAAATTGAGGGAGATTATTATGCAACTGTAGGACTTCCAATAAATAAACTTTATAATATTTTAAAAAAGATAGATTTATAGTTATATATAATAAAAAATAAGGAGATAATAAATATGGACAAAAAATTAAAAGAAGCCTTAAAGCTAGAAGAAAAAAGGCAAAGTGAAAATATAGAACTTATTGCTTCTGAAAATTATACTTCAAAGGCAGTAAGAGAATTACAAGGAAGCATTTTAACTAATAAATATGCTGAAGGTTATAGTGGAAAAAGATATTATGGTGGATGTGAATATATTGATATTTTTGAAAATTTAGCAATTGAATATGCAACAAAGCTTTTTGGTGTTAAATATGCTAATGTTCAACCTCATTCAGGAAGTAGTGCTAATATGGCAGTTTACAGAGCTCTTTTAAATCATAAAGATAAAGTGATGGGTATGAATTTACAAGATGGTGGACATTTAACTCATGGTTATGCTCTTAATTTTAGTGGTATAGATTATGATATAGTTGATTATAAATTAAATCCTGAAACAGAAATGTTAGATTATGACGAAATAGAAAAAATAGCTTTAAAAGAAAAACCTAAAATGATTATAGCTGGAGCTAGTGCTTATCCAAGAAAGATAGATTTTAAAAGATTTCGAGAAATTGCTGATAAAGTAGGAGCGTATTTAATGGTAGATATGGCTCATATAGCTGGTCTTGTAGCAACTGGTTTGCATGAAAATCCATGTTTATATGCTGATGTTGTAACTTCAACTACTCATAAAACTTTAAGAGGACCAAGAGGTGGTTTAATTTTAACTAATGACCCTGAAATTGCTAAAAAAATTGATAAAGTAATTTTCCCAGGTATTCAAGGTGGACCACTTATGCATGTAATAGGGGGTAAGGCAGAATGTTTTTATGAAGCTTTGCAACCGGAATTTAAAACCTATATGGAACAAGTTTTAAAAAATATAAAAGCTTTAAGTGAAGAGTTAAAAAGTCGTGGTGTAAAGATAATTTCGGGTGGAACTGATAATCATTTAATTTTAGTAGATGTTTATAATACTTTTAACTTAACTGGTAAAGAATGTGAAAAAATTCTTGATAAAATTCATATTACTGTTAATAAAAATTCTATTCCAGGAGATACCCAATCAGCTTTTAAAACAAGTGGTATTCGTATAGGTTCTCCGGCTATGACAACTCGTGGTTTTAAAGAAGATGATTTTAGACTAGTTGGAGAAATTATTTACAATGTCCTTTCAAATCCTGAAGATGAAGAACTTTTAAAAAGAGAAGAAGCAAGAGTTTTAGAATTAACTAAGAAATATCCTTTGATTTGATATTTCTTTTTTGTCATTTTAAAGTCATTTTAAGAATATATACTTAATTCATGGAGGAATTTATGGAAATATTAAAAGTTTCTAATTTAACTAAGTATTATGGTAAGGGGGATGCCTTAGTAAAAGCAATAGATAATGTATCTTTTAGTGTAGAAAAAGGAGAATTTGTAGCTATTGTGGGAGCTAGTGGAAGTGGTAAATCAACCCTTATGCATTTAATAGGAGGAGTAGACAAGCCAACTAGTGGAAAAGTTTATATAGATAATCAAGATATTTATAGTATGAAAGATGATGCTTTATGTATTTTTAGAAGAAGACAAATTGGTCTTATTTATCAATTTTATAATTTAATTCCTATTTTAAATGTTAAAGAAAATATAACTTTAACTAGTAATTTAGATAACCATAAAGTAAGTAAAGAAAAGCTTATGGAGATTATAAAATTACTTGGACTTCAAGATAGATTAGAACATTTACCTAATCAATTATCTGGAGGAGAACAACAAAGAACTTCAATTGGAAGAGCTTTAATAACTAGTCCGGCTTTAATATTAGCAGATGAACCAACGGGAAACTTAGATAGTAAAGCTAGTTTAGAAATTATGGAATTATTGAAATTATCTAATCGAAAATATAAACAAACTATAATCATGATAACTCATAATTTAGAATTAGCTCGTGAAGCTGATAGAATTATTAAACTTGAAGATGGTAAAATAGTTGAGGATACGAATGAAGACATTAAATAATATTACTTTTAAAAATTTACTTTTAAATAAAAAAAGAACTATTGTTACAATTATAGGAATAATTTTATCGGTTTCATTGATTTCTGCGGTTGGTAGTATGTTTGTTAATTTTCGAAAAGTTTTAATTGATGAAGCAATTTATAGTAATGGTTATTATCATGTTAGTATTGAAAATGATAGTAAAAATTTAAATGTTTTAGCTAAAAATCGTAATTTTAAAAAAATTGATACTTTTTATGAAATTGGGTATTCAAGATTAGAAAAATCTCAAAATGAATATAAACCTTATTTAAAATTATATTCTTTAAATACTCCTAATGATTTTAAAAATTATACTAAATTAATTGAAGGAAGATATCCAGCTAATGAAAGTGAAGTTGTTATTTCTAATCATATTATGACTAATGGACATGTTGCTCTAAAAATAGGAGATAATGTAACACTTAATTTAGGAAGTCGTTATGCTTGTGAAAAAAAGATTGAAGAAGAATATTATTTACCATATAATTCTCAATTTGATGATAATGAAAATGAAATTTGTGATATGGAAAATATTGAAGTAGAAGAAACGAAAGAATTTAAGATTGTTGGAATTATTGAAAGACCTAATTATAGTTTAGAAAGTTATAGTGAAGCTGGTTATACGGTTTTAACAACTGGTTTAGTTAATAACAAAACTAAGAATTTTATAACTTTAAAAAATCCTAAAAAATATTCTGAAATTGCAGATTATTTAGACTATTCAGAGTTTAAAATTAATTATAATAATGAGCTTTTAAGATGGGAAGTATTTAAATTTAGTAATAGTACAGTAAATTTATTATTGACGATTGTTTCTTTTGTAATTTTAATAATTATCTTGACTAGTGTTTTTTGTATTCGTAATTCATTCGCCATATCAACTCTTGAAAAAACTAAAATGTTTGGTATGTTAAGAAGTTTAGGAGCAACTAAAAAACAAATTCGTTATCAAGTATTTAAGGAAGCTTTTTATTTATCTTTGATTGGTATTCCTTTAGGAATTTTCTTTGGTAATTTAGCATCATTTGTTTTAGTAGCTATTTTAAATAAGAATTTAAATGCTTTTAATTTAAATGTTGAATTTACTTATAAATTTTCATTTCTTGTTACAATTATTTCTTTAATTCTTGGAATAATAACAATTTATTTTTCAGCCTCTAAAAGTGCTAAAAAAGCTAGTCGAATTTCTCCAATTGATGCGATTAGAAATCATGATGATATAAAAATATCAAGTAAAAAATTAAAAACTCCTTGGTTTATTTCTCGAATATTTAAAACAGGAGGAGTATTAGCATATAAAAATTTAAAAAGAAGTAAAAAGAAATATCGAACAACAGTTATTTCAATAGTAGTTTCGATTGTTATCTTTTTATCAATGTCAACGTTTATTAAATATACTTTTTCTTATTCTATGTTTTATTATGAAGAAAAAGATTATGATATTTTTGTTTCTTTACATAATAAAGATGATGATGTAGTTTCTAATATTTTAAGTATTCCAGAAATTACAGATTATAGTTTAATTTATGAAATTAATTCTTATATGGAAATAAATGATACTAATAAAATAAGTTCCTTTGGTAAAAAGATATTTGATGTAAGTGGAGATACTTTAAAAAGTATAAATATCGTTACTTTAGATAATCATTCTTTTAAAAGATATTTAAAAAAATTAGGTTTAGATTATAATACTTATAAAGATAAAGCTATACTTCAAGATACTTATACTTATGTTACAGATAAAAAAGTCGAGAAAAAACGTTTATATACATATCAAAAAGGTGATGTGATAGAAGGTAAATTGGTAACTCATTATTATGATGATTCTAAAAGAAGTGAAAAAAAATATGATTTAGAAATTGGTTATATTGCTAATAATAATCCTATTGGTCTTTCAAATTATCAAACTTTATTAATTCTTAATGCTACTTATTATAAAGAAGCAGATTTAAAAAATGATAGTCTTTATTTAAATGCTAACGATACTTCAAAAGTAACTCAAGAATTAGATAAATTAAATGTTAATTATACTGATTATAAAAAAGAAGCTGAAGATAGTAAGTCTATGATGATAATTATTTCTATTTTCTTATATGGTTTTATTACAGTTATAACTTTAATTGGAATAACTAATATTTTTAATACGATTACAGCCAATATGGCTTTAAGACAAAAAGAATTTATGGTTTTAAAAAGTCTTGGTATGACTAAAAAAGAATTTAATCGAATGATTAATTTGGAAACGATATTTTATTCATTCAAAAGTCTTTTCTTTGGAATTACTTTAGGACTTATTAGTTCATATTTTATTTATTATATTTTTAGAGATAATTATGATATTGGATTTAGTATTCCTTATAAAGAAATAATTTTATGTATAATCTTTGTAATTTTACTTGTCTTTGTTATTATGCAATTTATGGTAAGAAAAATTAATAAACAAAATATTATAGAAACCATTAGAAAAGAAAATATTTAAGTTTAAAAACTAATATATGTAAATATTATATTAGTTTTTTGAACTTTATGTTAAAATAAAAACTTATGAGAGGGTTTATGAAAATATTATTAATTGAAGATAATAATGATATAAAAGAAGTATTAACTTATACTTTAGAAAAAGAAAACTATCAAGTTTTTAGTGTTTCAAGTATTAAAGAAACTAAAAAAATTCTTGATAATCAAAAATTTGATTTGTTGATTATAGATGTTAATTTACCAGATGGTTCGGGTTTTAATCTTTATGAAGACATTAAAGAATTGAACATTAAAGCAATATTTTTAACAGCAAGAGATTTGGAATCTGATATTGTTTATGGTTTTAAACTTGGAATAGATGATTATATAACTAAACCTTTTTTAAAAGGAGAATTACTAGCAAGAATTAATAAAATTTTAAAAAATCAAAATAAAATAATTAAAATTAAAGATATTAAAATAGATTATGATAAAATGAGTGTTTTTAAAGAAGATAAGGAAATAACACTTACAACTTTAGAATATAAATTGTTACTTTTATTAGTTGAAAATATTAATAAAGTTGTAACAAGAGATTATATAATTGATAAAATTTATGAATTAACAGGAAATGATATATATGATAATACAGTGAGTGTTTATATTAAAAGATTAAGAGAAAAATTAGATACCGATATTATTAAAACAATAAAAGGAGTGGGGTATAGAATTGATGAATAAAAAATTTATTATAATAAATATTTTTATAGTTTTTTTGTTTTTATTGATTTTTTTAGGCTTTAATATTTTAGAATTTTCATTTTATAATCAAAATAATAATTTATTTTTGAATAATCTAGTTGGAAAAGTTTTAGAAAAAAATCCTAATGTAACTAGAGAAGAAATTATTGATTTATTAAATACTAAAAATTTAAGTGATACTAATATATTAAAAGAATATGGTATTAATTTAGAGAATGATAGTTTAGTTTATCAAAATGAAAAGATAATTAAAATAAGTTTAATTATTAATATTTTTTTAATTATATTATTAATTAGCATTATATTCTTCTTATTTTATCTTTATAATAAAAAAAGAAAAAAGAAATTAAAAGAAATAGAAGCTTATTTAGAAAATATTAATTTAGGAAATTATAAATTAGATATTGATACTAATACCGAAGAAGATTTATCAATTTTAAAGAATGAAATATATAAAATAACTGTGATGTTAAAAGAAAATGCTTTGATTATGAAAAATGATAAATTACTTTTAAAATCATCACTTGAAGATTTATCACATCAATTAAAAACACCTTTAACATCAATTATTTTAAAATTAGATAATATTTCAGAAGCTAATTTAGAAGTTAAAGAAAGAAAATATGTTAAGGATATCAAAAGGGAGATTCAAAATATTAATTTTTTAATTAATAATTTACTTAAGTTATCAAAATTTGATGCTAATACAATTGAATTTATAAATACTAAGTTTAAACTTAAAGATTTAATTATAGAAAGTATTAAAAATGTAGAGATTTTAGCTGATTTAAAAAATATTGAAATTATTGTTAGTGGTAATTTAGAAAATACAATGATAGGAGATTTTAAATGGCAAATTGAAAGTTTAACTAATATTTTAAAAAATTGTATTGAATATTCTAAAGAAAATTCTAAAATTGAAATAATGCATGAAGAAAATAAATTATATTCTAAAATTATTGTTAAAGATTATGGAAATGGAATGACACATTTTGAAGCAAAACATATTTTTGATAGATTTTATAAAGGAAAAAATTCTAATAGTGATAGTGTTGGAATTGGACTTTCTTTAGCTAAGACAATAATTGAACATAATAATGGTTATATAAAAGTAAATTCCAAAATAGGAGTAGGTACAACTTTTATTATTAAATATGTAAAATAAAATCACTTAGAAATTATTTAAAGTGATTTTTTTAATGTAAAAAGTTATTGTAAGAAAAAAATAGTTATGATATAATTCTATATGATAATAGGAGAAATAATAATATGAAGAAGATAGTAAAAGTATTAACAATATTGCTTTTGGGACTAAGTTTAAAAAATGTAAATGCTGATTCTTTATGTGAAACATCAGAATTAAAAAGATTAAAAGAACTTGCTAATAATGTACAGTTTAAAACTAAATATGAGGTAGTAAGTACTGATGAAGAATATAAAGAAATTATTGTAAAATATGATATTGAAATAGTTAATTTTGATGAAGATTTAAGAATTGAATATAAAAGTCAATATGATGATGATTCGGTATCCATAAAATCAGATACTACTAATATTAGTGGAATAAACCCAGGAAAAATAACTTTTAAAATATATGCTTGGACAACTAATTTGTGTGTTGATGAATATTTAAGAACTGTAACAATAAATTTGGA
Source organism: uncultured Bacilli bacterium (assembly GCA_947628095.1). Taxonomy (GTDB): domain Bacteria; phylum Bacillota_I; class Bacilli_A; order RF39; family UBA660; genus RUG591. The sequence goes on from CANQYO010000005.1 coordinate 10,861, forward strand.
AAATTTAAATTCTTATTATTATTTTAATAAAGAGAAATGTGACCAAAATCCTGATTTTAAATATTGTAAAGAGTTTTTAGATACTACAGGAGCAGATTTTGACGAAATTGATAAAGAATTTGAAGAATATTTAAATCCTTCAGCTAAAGATGTTGTTGATAAAGTTATAAAAGGTAATATTCCATGGTATTTTTATGTTGGTGGTGGAGTATTAGTTGTTGGAATTATAGGTACAGTTATATTTATAGTAACTAAGAAAAGAAAAAAAGACGATTTATAAGAGGTGTTTATGAAAAAAGTAAGAAAAATAATTTTTGCATTTTTAATTTTAGCAACTGTTTCAACACCTTTTTTGGCATTTTTAAATGTTGATGCTGAAACAGCTGAAGCACAGAGAGGTACTTTAAGATGTCCTACAACTCTTGCTAAAGGTGTTCAATGTGTACCTCATGTAAATGCTCAAGGTGTTACTGAAAGTGTTGATATTATTTATGGCGGGTTAAGTAAACCTGGTGATATACAAATAGTTAAGACTGTTACCAGATTATTTGGAGCTGGTCAAGAGGGTTATTATAACGTTAAATTTAGTGTTAAGGGTAAAGATGTTCCTCAAATGCCATCTATGGGAAAAGTTTATGTTGCTGTAATAGTTGACTATTCAGCTACAATTGAAGACCGACTAGATGATGTAAAAAAGGCTGCTAAAACTTTTGCCGAAACTTTAATTCCAAATGAAGATAATGGAAGGTCAGATTTTTATATTAAACTTTTAACTTTTACTCTTCCTGTTAAAGATGTAACTAAAGGTTATAAAAACTTTAATTTTAAAGATATTACTTTGCCTTCTTATAGTTCGATGAAACATGACTGTGTAAATGGAAGAAGTGGTAAATGCCATCAATCTTTTATTGATGAAGCTTTTAAACAAGTTAAATTTCCAAATGACGATTCTCAAAAATTTGTATTTATATATGGTGATGGAAGATATTGGTATAAGCAAGATACTGACGTTAAAGAAGCCAAAGATGAAGCTAGAAATTTAAGAAATGCTGGTGCTAAAATCTATGCTATTCGTTATAATGGTTCATGTATTGATAAATGTGGATATCGTACGGATGATACTAATGGTATGAAAAATTTTGTTTCCTCAGGATGTGATAATAGCAATAATGCTGATGCCAAAAATAAAAAATTATGCTATTGGGATGCAAGTGGTAGTGTAGAACAACAATTTAAAAATATAGCTGAAAATATTCATACTTCTGCTGAAGAAAGCGCTTCTTCTTATGTTACTGATTTAACTGATAATCTAGGAATTGATTTTTACTTCGCTGAAGATACTGGTACTTGGAAAAGATATAATGTTGGAAAAATAGATGAAAAAGGCTATACAACGGGAAGTGGTTTTAATATTTATATTGATAAATATGCTTCAAAAGGATGGCATGAAACCAATAATAGTTTTAATCTTTCTTATACTAATACTAATGGAGAAGAAGTTAATATAACAGTTGATACTAACCCAGAAGTTTATTGGATACCTGATAAGAAAAATGCTCCTGCTTGTAGTGGACCAGCCATTGTAAGTGGTGTTAGAAAAGATACTGGTGACCCTTGGAATTTATATAGTACTAGTTGTATAGAGGGTTATAATGGGAACCCTTTAGAGGCTGATTTCTATGTAAAAGATATTCCTGAAAGTACAATGTCTGATAATGCTAAAAAATTTATTAATCTTATAGATGTAAGTGGTAAAACCACAGTTGATGATAAAGGACATTTCACAATTGCATCTGGGCTTGGAATTCCTGCTTATGTTAAATTAAAAACAGCAGTTAGATGTAGTTATAAATTCAACTATGATGAATTTAAAAATCGTTATGCAATATTAACGAGAGGAGTTAATTTAAAACTTCCAGAATATAATGCAAGTGATTCAAAAGCATTAGCTGAATATCTTGATACTGTAAAGGAAAAATTAAGTGCTTATAAACAAATAGTTACAAAACTTATTCCATATGTTACACAGGCTTTAAATGATGCTAATGATACCAAAAATACAATGGTTGCTTATGGTGATACTTTTATCAATCAACCAGCAACTATGACAGTTACTTATACTAATAAAGAATATACGCCTAATAAGACAGTTCCAGATAAGGTTAATTTAACAAATATACCAGGAACGATTAGTCAACCTACTAGTCCAACTTGTGTTGGTACATCTGGAGGTCAAGTTAAAAATCAAAATATAGCAATTACAGCACCTGCTTTTAGCTATATTGACAGTAAAGGAAATCGTCAAAGTGTGTCAGCAACTTCTAAAAACGTAACAGTTCCTAGTGAAAGAACATGTACAATAGCATATTCTAAAGAAATGGCTTTGGAAGATAGTTGCTTGAACATGACGACAGGAGAACAAGAGACATGTGTTACTGATTCTAATAAACAAATAGCTGGTGGTAGTAAATTCTATACTAAAATGCAAGAAGAATATGGAATAATAACAATTAATATACCAGGTTTAGGAATGAACGGTAATGTTGATGTTTCTCTTAGTACAGACGAATCAGGAGAAGATTTAAGTTGTACATTTGATAGTAGTAAAAAGTTAACAGATATAATGTATCGTCAAATAGACCTTGATGACCCTTTCTTAGAAAGTTATGACCCTAAACGTGAAGTTGGTGAAAATTATTCAAGTCATGGTCAATATAAATATAACTTTGAAAATATAATTAAACCAGAAACTTGGAGGCAAACGTCAGATTATTATTATTCAATGAGCAAAGAAGATATTCAAACAATTAGAAAGGACACAAATGAAGAGGGTAAAAAAAGTTATCTAGGACGTAATTGTTACTTTAGAGATAATAGTAATAAATTTGTTTGTGAATTTACAAGAGACCGTAGTATGTTCTATGATTCAAATATTGATAATGATAAAAAATAAAAAAAATCTTGATAAGAGTTAAATAATGATATATAATTAATATTATAGTAGGAGGTGGATTTTGAAAGTAGCAATGTGGGCTGTATTTATATTTCTACTTGGAATATTTGGATTAGTTTTAATCAATATTTTTGGAAATATAACGACAACCAATCAACAAGATTATAATCTAGTTAGAAATACTGTTGAAGCGTCAATGTATGATGCAATTGATAAAGCATCGTATCGTGCAGGTTTTTACTTATGTGTCAATAATGGGGTAGGTAAAAATTCTGAAGGTCAATGGGAAATTAAATCAACGAATGATTATAAGATATTTTTAAATCATAATCTTAATATTGATAATATTAAACAAGATTATGCAACATGTGATTTTTTAGTTGGAGAAGTAAAATTAAAGGCAGATGTTTTTGTTGAAAGCTTTTTAAGGAGATTTGCTGAAAGTGTTAATAATAGCAAAAGCTATACTATAACAGTACAAGAAGTAATTGAGTATCCACCTAAAGTAAGTGTTAGAATTGATACCTTTGATACCTTTAACTCAACTGGTTCAACTAGTACTGAGTATGAAGGATATGTTGATGAAGCAAATGGTAATCAATTCCGTGTAAGAAACCAAGTTGATTCAATATTTGAAGAAAGAGAAAAGAAAGATAAATAAAAGAATAAGAGAGTGAGGAAAAAATGAAAAAATTAAAACAAATTTTATCAAACAAGAATACTGTAACATTTATAGCAGCTATTTTAATAGTTTTGATATTATACTTCTTCTATAATTGGAGAGTAAATCAAGCAACAAGTCCTGTTCGTGTGCCTTATGCTGTACAAAATATTTCACCAAGAACTCAAATAACTAAAGATATGATTGGTTATTTAGAGATATCTCAAAGTGCAATGAAAGGTAATGTATTGACAAACGAAAATACTCAAATATTGGGTATGTATACAAATGTTAATGCTATGATACCAGCTGGTAGTTTATTCTACAAAGATGCTGTTATTCGTAGAGAAGAATTACCTGATAGTTTCCTTGAAGATGAGGAATTAAAAGCAACTGGAAAAGTACCTTATAACTTTACAGTTAATGTTAAGACTACATATGGTAATTCAATGTATCCTGGAAATTATGTTGATGTATATTTCAAGGGATTAGATGAAAATGGTCTATTAATGGTAGGAAAATTCGTTGAAAATGTTAAGATTCTTGCTGTTAAAGATTCAAGTGGACAACCAGTATTTGAAGACGCTGAAGAAAATCGTACACCAAGTCAAATAATCTTTGCTGTTACTAGTGAAATACATTTATTACTTCGTAAAGCAGAATATATTAGAAATGCTGAAATAATTATTGTACCAACTAATGCAGCTTTAGAAGAAAATGGAGAAATTATTGAATCTAATGTTAAGAGTGAGACAATAAAAGAATATATTAATAATCAATCAACTATGATTGAAGAAGATAGTACTGATACAAGTACAAGTGAAGATACCAATACAAATAGTGAAACTAATAATCAATAGGAGTAGGCCAATATGAATAATCAAGCTGTAAATGCAATAAATGCTTATGAATTAAATCCTGGTGCTAATCCTAATGCTAATAAAACTAATACCGAAATCAATGCTAATTTATTTTCTAGCATTGACTTTGGTGCATTAAAACCTTATTTAGATGATGATAACATAACTGATATTTCTTATAGTAATAATGGTCAGGTATGGTTAAAATCTCTTGATAAAGGTGTTTATCGAATTGAAAATCCTGGTGTAAACAATGAATTAATTGAGAAGATAGCATTTCAGTGTGCTAACATCATGGGTAAAACATTTAATATGGCAAGTCCTTTATTAGATAGTGAGTCTTCTGAACTTCGTATGAATTTTATTCATGATTCAATTGCTAGAAATGGTATTGCTGCTGTTTTTCGTAAAACACCGGCTAAAATTCGTTTGAAAAGAGAAAAAATAATTGAAGAAAAATATATAACGAGTAATATTCATGATTTTTTAATTGAGTGTGTTAAAGGTCATTGTAATATAATTGTTAGTGGAGAAACTGGTAGTGGTAAAACAGAGCTTGTTAAATATTTAGCAAGTCACACTAAGGAAAATGAAAAGATAATTACGATTGAAGATACGTTGGAACTTCACTTAGATGCTATTTTTCCAGAACGTGATATTGTTGCAATGAAAACCAATAATATTGCTTCATATAGTGATGTTTTAGTTGGTTGTATGCGTCAAAATCCAAAGTGGATATTACTATCAGAAGTACGTTCAGCTGAAGCGGTTACAGCTGTTCGTAATTCAATTTCTTCTGGTCATAATATTTTATCAACAATTCATGCTGATAAAGCTTCAAGTATTCCTTATCGTTTATATAGTTTGCTTGAAAGTAATATTGATGTTGAACAATTTATGACAACTATTTATCGTTATATTCAATTAGGTGTTCATGTTCGTGCAAGATATACAAAAGATACTGGACAATTCTTAAGAGAAGTTTGTGAGGTTACTGAGTTCTTTGTTAATGATGATAATCAACCTGAATCTAATACAATTTATCGTAAGAACATTGATGGTTCAGAGATAATTAATCCACCTAGTCCACATTTGATTGATTATCTTGAAAGTCAAGGTGTTGATTTAGATTCTCCTGAATTTAAAAATATTAGTTTTGAAGCACCTTTCAAAGAAGATAATAATAAGCCTTCAGCAACAGCTCAGACTTCTAATGTAAGTGCTCATAGTATGGGTGTACCTAGTACACCAATTCCAACTGTCTCAACCCAAGTTGCACCAACTGTTCAACCTAATATTCCTACATTAAATACCGTAAATGTTGTAAATAAACCGGAAAATACTGGAATTCCAATTACATTAAATCAAGCTGCTCCAACTATTCCAAGTGTTCCAAATCCAACAATATCAAATAATCAAACAGAAGAATTTTTATAAAGAGGTGATAGAAAATGGAATTTATTATTATATTACTTGTTGTAGTTTTCGTAGTTTTATATCGTAAAAGTAATGGTGAATCTTTATATAAATTCGTAACTACAAGTGTTGGAAATGTATATGATAAATATGCTCCATATTCATTTAAGGTAATACGTGAAAAGTGTAAAGAAATGGGACTTGAATATTCTAAAAAAGATTATACGATTCAAGTTATTGTCTTTTCTGTAATTGCCTTTGTAATAGCATATTTGTATTTTTATAATATAGTTGTTGCTGTTATCTATGTTATTGTAGTTGTTAGTTTTATTCCATATTTAGCATATCTTAGATGTAAAAGATTATACAGTGAATTTATTTTTGAACAAATACAAGTTTATGTTACAAATACAATAATGGAATTTCAAATAACTCAATCATTTGTTAAAGCTTTAGAGGGAGTTTATGAATCTGGAGTTTTAGAAGACCCAGTTAAAACTGATGTTAAAGTAATGATAGACCTTGCTTATCATAATGGTGATGTTGGTGAGTCTATCGATTATATGAATAGTAAATATGATTTTTATATGACACGTAATATGCATCAATTATTTTTACAAGTTACAAGAGAAGGTGCTCATGATACAGTTTCTGTTCTTGATAATATGTTACTTGATGTTGACCAACTTGTTGAAGGTGTTTATCAAGATAGAATGAATCGTCAAGCATTTCATAGGTCATTTATTCAATATGGTTTATTATTGTATTTAATGATTATGCTTGTTCAATTATTGATTGGTAAAGAAACCTATATTAGTATGGTTAATACCAATATTATATTGCAGATAGGATTGCACATAGTAGTTTTATTTAATAGTTATTTTCTTCTAAGTGGAGAAAAATATTATAACGAGAATGTAGGTGCTGAATAATGGAATTTGCAATTATAGTTTTAATAGTAATCTTTGTTTTAGTCTATGGTGGAACAATAAATCCTAAAAAATTATATCAAGATAATAAAGAAATATTTTCATTATTAAAAGAAAAAGATTATGACTTTTTAGTTAAATCAAGATTCGGTGGAGAAGTTGACCCTGACGTTTATTTTGAAAAAAGAATTAAGCAATTTATGATTGCTGTTGTAATCTTTTTAGCCGTTATATTATTTAATTTTACTTGGATAAATTTAATAATAGGAGCAATTTTAGTTATTGTAGTTTATAAAAATCAATATTCTAGTTTAAAAAGTTATTATAAAAAACATTTAACTGAAATTGACCAAACATTGCCTTATTATTTGAAGAGTATTGAAATTTTAGCTCAACATTATACAATACCGGTTGCTTTGTCAAAATCAATTGATACAGCACCTTTAATGTTTAAAGATGGTCTAACAGAAATGATTAAGAAAATTGATGCTGGAGATTCTTCAATTGACCCATATTTAGCTTTTGCTCAACAATATCCAGTTCGTGATTCATTACGTATGATGCGTCTTTTATATCGTTTAAGTATAGGTGCTCAAGAAAATAAACAAGAGCAATTAACTGTATTTTCTAAAAGTGTATCATCTCTTCAAAATAAAGCAAGAGAACAAAAATATGCAAATCGTTTAAATAAAATGGAAAAAAAGACATTAGCTATGTTGATGGTAACTGGTGGAGGAACTATGTTAATATTATTCATAGCTATGATGATGATGATGATGGAATTGTAAACCTTGTCAAAAAATGTTGATTAATAATTTAATTTATGCTATATTAAAATAGTGATAATAGGAAAGGAGATTATAAAATGAAAGAAGCGAGTGGAGAATTAAGTATGACTTTAATAGTTATCGTAGCAGCAGCAGCAGTACTTGCATTATTTATGGCTTTTCGTCAACCACTATGGAATGCTATATCAAGTAAATGGAGTGAATGGACAGATAAAGATACTTCAACAAATGATTTAAATTTAAACTAAAATATTAAAAAGAATTAAGGAGATGTTAGTATGAGAGAAGCTGTCGGCGGTTCGTTCTTATTTTATATAATATTAGGTTTCTTAGCCGTTTATATAGTTTTTATTGGAATAATAATGAACTACGCGGCTACTTATCGTGCTAGTAATTACGTAATAACTCAACTAGAACAAACAGAAGGAAAAATTAGTAGAGATGAGATTATGGAAGGGTTAAGGTCAAGAAAATATTATAATTCTTTATCTATTCAATGTTATGATAAAGATGGTGAGATTGACCCTGTATATAGTGTCACTACTAAAGTAACTTTTGAAATACCTATAATCAATTATACGACAAGCTTAAATATAAGAAATGAAACTAAAGCCATTTATGGTGCTTCTTGTAATGATGCAATTGTTGATAAAGGATAAAGGAAGGTAATTATGAACATTATCGTAACGAATAAGTATAAAGATTTGTTAAATAGTGCTAATATTGAAATCTTAAAAGAATTGAATGGTGTATTTCAAGTTAAGGAAATTGCTAATAGCTTTAATTCAATTTTCTATAAAAAGTTAATAATTGATGCAACAGCTTTAGATAGGTTTCCAAAAGATGACGTTTTACGTGAATTAGCTAAAACTTTTGATACAGAAAAACTGATTTTGTTTTTACCCCCAGATAATCCGCCTCCAAAACAGTTTTTATCTTTTTTAATTAGCATTAACATTTATAATTTTACTGATAATATTAAAGGCTTGATTGAACTTATAAATAAAAGTAATTCTTATGAAAATGTTCAATCATTCGTAACCGAACCTGTTTCAGCACGTCCAGTTGATAATGAACTTGATTTTAGTCAAGGTGCTGCTGAAATGAGTAATGGTCATATTATTCTTGGAATTAAAAATGTTACTAAAAATGCTGGAAGTACAGAGCTTACATATCTTTTGAAAAGAGCTTTATCAGAAGTTCATAATCGTAGTGTTGTAGCCCTTGAATTAGATAAAAGTGATTTTACTTTTTATAATTATCGAGATATGCATTCAATTGATTCTTCTAAATTAGGTGAATTTCTAACTGCAATGCGTAATCAAGATGTTATTATTGTAGATTTAGCTGATGGTAAGAATGCTAATATTTGTACAGATGTTATTTATTTAGTTCAACCTTCAATGTATCGAGTTAATCAATTAATGATGGGAAATCGGACAGCTTTTGCTGAATTGAAAGGAAAAAAAGTAGTTTTATATAATAGTTTGCTATCTGAACATGATATAAATACATTTGCTAAAGAGGCTGGAATTAGCATTTACTTTAATTTACCACCTTTAAATGATAGAATATTTAATCCTATTTTAAATGATTTACTTTCTAAGTTAGGATTAATATTTGAAAGTGAATCTACAACTGAAAATAAAAAAAGTTTTTTTGATATATTTAAAAATTAAGAGAATGATAGGCTTTCCTATCTTTTTTTATAGGGTTAATTTATTTTGTCGCCTTCTTTTTTCGATTCGTGGAGTGCTTATGCTTTTGCGTTTGTTGTTCAGCCTGCAGCTGAGTTATACCGTTCGCGTATTGATAATTCCCATGGCGTGCGCAAGATTTTAATTAAATCTTTTTTATCGATTAAGATTTATAAAAAAGTAATTAAAAACAAGATTAACCCTTGGAGATTCCTAAAAAGAAAATATTAAGTATTTTAAAATTCAATTTTAAATTATTTCTATATTATAAAAAGTGAGAAAACTCACTTTTTTTCTAATTTTATTGATTCAGTTTCAGATTTGACTTTTTTATAATTATCTATAAATTGATTAGCAAGAACAAACATTTCTTCTACTTTAATATCTGAATTTTCATTATGAAAACGATAATCAATAAGTAAATTTATAAAATCAATTACGTAGTTGAAATGTTCATCATATATATAACTATGTTGTTTTACAGATTTTGGTGAAATATTTATTGGAGCAGATGCAGTGTCAGTAAATCTTAGCAAATTAATATCATTTGGTTTATAAAAGGCAAGTTGTAAATAATTATCACTGACTGAATTTTCATGAATTAAATTAGCATAAGGAATATAAGTAAAACGTTCTTTAATTTCCTTAATTGAATCTTCTTTATTTTCAGGTTTAGCTAAATAAACCATTATATAATTAACCAAACTATTACTAATATCACCATCTTGATATTCTTTTTCATGATGCATTGTAAGTGGATAATAACAAAGTTCATAAATAGATTCTTCTATACGTGAAACTAAATAAGTAATAACTCCTAGTAAATCTGTTCGATTAAAATATTCATACTCCAATAATTTTTCTTGCTTTTCATAATTTTTTTCTAATTTATCACGATATTTTTTTAAATAAATTTCTTTTAATTTACGAAGTCTATTTTCTTCTTTTTGTAATTTTGCTTTTTCTTCTTTAATTATAAGTAAATCTTTAGGATTTGAACTTGAGCTAAGATTTTTCATAAGCCCTCCTTATTGCTTACATATTATATAGCTAAATTTTTAAAAATTCAATTATTTTTTTAAGTTTTGTAAATTTTATTTATAAATAAATTTTTGTATGTTATTATATAAGTGGAAGTGGTTTTATGTTAATAACTAGTCTTACTAATCAAAAAATCAAAAAATATTTAAAATTAAAAGTCAAAAAATATCGTGATTTAGAGCATATGTTTTTAATAGAAGGAGACCATTTAGTAAAAGAAGCTCTTAAAGAAAATTTACTTGTAGATTTATTAGTTTTAGATGGTACAAATGTTGATTATGATTTTCCTTATACTTATGTTACAGAAAATATTATGAAAAAATTAAGTGAAATGGAAAGTATTCCTAAAGTTATAGGAGTTTTAAAATATTTAAATGAGAAAGATATTAAAGGTAATAAAGTGTTACTTTTAGATGATATTCAAGACCCTGGTAATTTAGGAACAATTATTAGAAGTAGTTTAGCCTTTGGGGTTTCTGATATTGTTTTAAATACCAATTCAGTTGATATCTATAATTCTAAAGTTATTAGAAGTTCTCAAGGTATGATTTTTAAAATAAATATTTTAAGGCGAGAACTTAAAAGTGTTATAAATGATTTAAAAAATAAAGATTATGAAATTTTAGGAACTAGTGTTATTAAAGGTTCGGATGTTCGTCTTATAAAACCTCTTAAATTTGCTCTTATTATGGGAAATGAAGGACAAGGAGTTAAACAAGAATTACTTGATTTATGTGATAAAAATTTATATATTAATATGAATAAGAATTGTGAAAGTTTAAATGTTGGAGTAGCAACTAGTATTCTTTTATATGAATTAAATAGGTGAATTATGGATAATATTAAAATTGGTAAATATGTAAAAACTCATGGTATTAAAGGAGAAATTAAGATTCGTTCAGATTTTAAATATAAAGATAGAGTTTTTAAAAAAGGAATGAAAATTTTAATTGGTAATCAAAAATTTATAATTAATTCCTATAGACAACATCAAGAATTTGATATGATAACTTTACATGGAATAACTAATATAAATGAAATATTACCTTTAAAAGGAAGTTATATATATATTAATAAAAATGCTTTAAATTTACAAAAAGACGAATATCTTGATACAGATTTATTGAATTTAGAAGTAGTTGTTAAAGATAAAATTGTTGGAAAAGTAGAAGAAATAATTAATATAAATAAAGATAAAAAATTATTAGTTGTTAATTCTAAATATATTCCTTTTGAACTTATTAAAAAAGTTGATTTAGAAAATCAGAAAATTGAAATAGAGGAGGTAGTTGGTTTATTATGAAAATAGATATTTTAACTCTTTTTCCTAATATGTTTGATGGCTTTTTAAATGAATCAATTATTAAAAGAGCAATTCAAAATAATTTAGTTACTGTTAATATTCATAATTTTCGTTTATATACTGATGATTCTCATGGTCATGTTGATGATACACCTTATGGTGGTGGAGCAGGGATGGTTTTAAGATGCCAACCTATATTTGATTGTTTAGATACTATTAGAACTCCTGATAGTACCGTGATTATGTTAACTCCCGAAGGTAAGACATTTAATCAGAAAATGGCCTATGAATTAAAAGAAAAAAAGCATTTAATTTTTATATGTGGTCATTATGAAGGGTTTGATGAAAGAATTAAATCAGTTTGTGATTTATTTATAAGTATTGGTGATTTTATTGTTACAGGTGGAGAACTTCCTAGTATGTTAATAAGTGATGCTATAATTCGTTTATTAGATGGAGCTATCACTTCAGAAAGTTTAGAAAATGAATCATTTACTAATAATTTACTTGATTATCCAACTTATACTAAGCCAAGAGTTTATCGAGGAATGGAGGTTCCAGAAGTTTTAATAAATGGTGACCATAAAAAAATAGAAGATTTTAGAAACAAAGCTAGAATTGAAAAAACAAAAAAATTAAGACCAGATTTAATGGAGGAAAAAAATGAATAATCAGCTTCATTATTTAATTGTTAAAGAAAAAAATAAAAAAACGATACATTATTTTGAGTATAACAATTTAGATGGTTTTAATATGGTTTCTAAAAGTAAAAATATTAAATTGAAAGATGCTATAAATGTTAATAAAATAGTTATTATTAATCAAAGTTTTATTGAAAAATTAATTAATAAAAAAATAAATGGTAAAATTAAAAAATTAATTGATTTATTGAATGATATTTATAATAATGAAGATTCAAGTGAAGACCCAGCTGGTTCTTTGATGCAAGCTTTAAATGAAGTAGAAAAATTTAAAAGAGAAATGATAAATAAATATATGGATTATATGACTAAGGAACAGTTAAAACTTCTTGATAAAAAAATTGAAATTTTAGAGCAAGAAGTAACTCTTAAAGCATATTATTTAAATGAAGAAAGTACTAAGGAAAAATCGAATGAAGAAATTAAATCAAGATAAATTAAAAAAAATAATTAGTGTTTTTCTTTTAATAGGTTGGTGTTTTTTAATTTTTTCTTTATCAAATAGAAATGGGACTTTATCTACCAATGATAGTGATTTAATAATTAATCTTTTAGGTAATTTGGGAGTTTATCTTAAAAATTCACTTCATCTTAATATTACTCTTATAATTAGAAAATTAGCTCATATTTTTTTATATTTCATTTTATATTTATTAATATTTAATGTAATGTGGCAATTTAAAATTAAAAAACAATTTTTATTTTCATTTATTTTTTGTTTTTTATATGCTATAAGTGATGAAATTCATCAGATGTTTATTTTAAATAGAAGTGCTGAAGTTTTAGATGTTTTAATTGATATGATAGGAGTTATTTTTCAAATGATTATCTTATATGGCATATTTAAAAAATGTGAGAAAAAGCATATAGAATAAGGAATTTCATATGTTTTTTTTATACTTTGTAAATTAATTTGTAAATTATTAAATTAAAAATGTCAATGAAAAAAAATTTTTTTGTGGATAAAAAATTACTTAAACTTAATAAATTTAAGGGTTAAAAAAAGTTTCAAAAAAAGTTAAAAAATTTAAATGTAAATTTTTTTGTAATTGTTGCAAATGCAACATTTCTATTGTCTTGAGTTTGTTATAATTGATTTATCATATGGAGGAGTAAAAGTATGAAAATAATTAAACGTGATGGTACATTTGTTGATTTTGAACCAGAAAAAATTGAAAATGCAATTAACAAAGCTAATGCTGAAGTTGACGAAGCAGAAAGAGTTAGTGAAATTCAAATTAAAAATATCATTAGATATATAGAAAAATTAAATAAGAAAAGAATTTTAGTAGAAGACATACAAGATATTATTGAAAAAAGAATAATGGCTCTTGGAAAATATGAATTAGCTAAAAAATATATAACTTATCGTTATACAAGAGAATTAGTAAGAAAGAGCAATACAACTGATAGAACTATTAAAGAATTAGTTAATGGTGAATCAGAATATTGGAATACGGAAAATTCTAATAAGAATGCTAAAGTAGTAACTGTTCAAAGAGATTATTTAGCTGGAATTACAAGTACAGATATTACAAGAAGATTTTTACTTCCTGAAGATATAGTTAAAGCACATGATTCAGGTATTATTCATTTCCATGATGCTGATTATTTTGCTCAAAATGCCTTACATAACTGTGATTTAATTAACTTAGAAGATATGCTTCAAAATGGAACTAATATAAATGGAGTAATGATTGAAAAACCTCATAGATTTTTAACTGCTATGACAATTGCTACTCAATTAATTACAGCGGTTTCATCTAGTCAATATGGAGGTTGTACAATTTCTTTAACCCACTTAGCACCATTTGTTCGTGATAGTTATAATTTCTATTTAGCTAAATATAAAAAGCGTAAATTCACAAAAGCTGACTGTGAAAAATATGCTAAAGAAGATTTGAAAAAGGAAATAGTTGATGGAGTTCAAACATTCCAATATCAAATAAATTCAATGACAACAACTAATGGTCAAGCACCTTTTTTAAGTGTTAATATGTATTTAGGTGAAACTGACGAATATAAAGAAGAACTTGCAATGATTATTGAAGAAGTATTAAAGCAAAGAATATTAGGAATGAAAAATGAAAAGGGAGTTTATATAACTCCAGCTTTCCCTAAACTTCTATATGTTCTTGAAGAAGATAATATTAAAAAGAGTGGAAAGTATTATTATTTAACTGAACTTGCTGCTAAGTGTACAGCTAAAAGAATGGTACCTGATTATATCTCTGAAAAAGTTATGCTTGAATTAAAGAAAAATGAATATGGAGAAGGAGAATGTTATCCATGTATGGGTTGTCGTAGTTTCTTAACTCCAGATAGGTCTATTTCTTTAGGAAATATTGCTAAAGCTAAAAATTATGTTCCAGGTAAAGGAAAATATTATGGAAGATTTAATCAAGGTGTTGTTACTATTAATTTACCAGATGTAGCTTTAACTTCTGAAAAAGATATGGATAGATTCTATGAAATTCTTGATGAAAGACTAGAACTTTGTCATAGAGCTTTAAAAATAAGACATGATAGATTAAGTCATGCTACTAGTGATGTTGCACCAATTTTATGGCAACATGGAGCTCTTGCAAGACTTGATAAAGGGGAATCAATTCATGAACTTTTACATCATGGTTATTCAACTATTTCATTAGGTTATGCTGGTTTATATGAATGTGTTAAATATATGACTGGACATTCACATACTGATGGTGGTAAAGGTCATGATTTTGCAATTGATGTTATGGAAAGATTAAATGCTGCTTGTAAAAAATGGAAAGCTGAAGAAGATATTGATTATTCAGTTTATGGAACTCCAATTGAATCAACAACTTATAAATTTGCTAAAAATCTAAAAGAAAGATTTGGAGTTATAAAAGGAATTACAGACCGTGATTATATTACTAATTCATATCATGTTCCTGTATTTGAAGAAATCGATGCTTTTGAAAAATTAAGACTTGAAAGTGAATTCCAAAAATTATCACCAGGTGGAGCTATTTCATATATTGAAACACCTAATATGCAAAATAATGTTGATGCTGTTCTTGAAATTATTAAATTTATTTATGATAATATCATGTATGCTGAATTAAATACTAAGAGTGATTATTGTCAAGCTTGTGGTTATGATGGAGAAATTTTACTTGATGATAAATTAGAATGGTATTGTCCAAATTGTGGAAATAGAAATCATGATACTTTGAATGTAGCAAGACGTACTTGTGGTTATATTGGTACTAATTTCTGGAATAAAGGAAGAACTCAAGAAATAAAAGAAAGAGTTTTACATGTTGATAATAAAGTTGATGAAAAATAAAAAAAGAAAGTGATAATATGCATTACAATTTAATAAGAAAGATGGATATTGCTGATGGTCCAGGTATACGTGTATCTATTTTTGTTCAAGGTTGTGAATTTCATTGCAAGAATTGTTTTAATAAAGAAACATGGAATTTTGATAAAGGAAAAGAATTTACCGAGGATACAATTAAAAGAGTATTAGAATTATGTGAACCAAAACATATACAAGGATTATCTATACTTGGGGGGGAACCATTGCATCCTAGAAACATAGAAGGAACAATTGCACTTGCTAAAGCTTTTAAAGAAAAATTTCCTAAAAAAGATATTTGGATATGGACAGGATTCTTATATGAAAATATTGTTAATAAAGAAATTTTAAAATATGCAGATGTTATTGTTGATGGACAATTTAAAGAAGAATTACATGATTTTCGATTGAAATGGTGTGGTTCTTCTAATCAAAGAGTTATAGATGTTCAAAAAAGTGTGAAAAATAATAAAATAATTTTATTTGATTAAAAATTAAAGATTGATTTTATTCTATTAGGTTAAAAATCAATCTTTTTTAGTTTTAAATAAACAAAAGTTTGATTTCTAATAACAAATTTCGATTTTTATTGAGTAGATATTTTCTTTTTCAATATTTTAGTTTATAATAGATTATGGTAGGTGATACAATGAACGATAATTATAATAATTATGAACCGGATTATGAAGAATTGATTGAAGAAAGTCAAAAAAGAAAAAAAACTAAAAAATCTAAAAAAAGAAAATTAAATAAAAAAACATTGATTATTTTAATTGTAGCAGTTTTAATAATTTTAGGAACAGTAGGAACAATTTTATTTATTAATTTCAAAGGAAAAGAACCATCTAAACCAAAAGATGTTACTAACAATGCTGTTGAAAAAGAACCTGAAAAACCTAAAATTCAAATTGTTGATATGGAAGATACTAGAAGACCTTATGCAATTATGATAAATAATCACCATGCAGCCTGGCCTCAATCAGGTTTAAGCCAAGCATATATTATATATGAAATAATGGTTGAAGGTGGTATAACAAGAATGCTTGCATTATTTACTCAAGATAAAGATGTTGCAAAAATTGGAGCTGTTCGTAGTGCTAGACATAATTATTTAGATTATGCTTTTGAAAATGATGCTATTTTTGTTCACTTTGGAGGTTCTACTTTTGCTTATGATGATATTAAGAAATTAGGAGTTAATGATATTGATGGAAATACTTTTGCTAATAGTTATTTTTATCGTGATAAAACTTTAAATAGGTCTACTGAGCATACAGTATTTACAACAAGTGATAATATTAAAAAGGCCATTGCTGATTTAAAATATCGTAATGAAAGACAAAAAGATTATTTGCTTAACTATACAACTGACGAAGTTGATTTAACTAAAATTCCTAACAATCAAGTTGCAAATAATATTTCTATAAAATATTCATACTATCAAACATCAAGTTATGAATACAATCCTTCTGAGAAAGTTTATTATCGTTCAATGGGTGGAGTAAAACATACAGATTTAGTAACAGGAGAACAATATAAATTTAAAAACATTATAATTTATTCTGTTAATTATTCTACTATTTCTAGTAGTGGTCATCAAGACTTAAGTAATGTTGGAAGTGGTAAAGGTTATTATATTACTAATGGTTATGCTATTCCAATTACATGGACTAAACCAAGTCGTACTGAGGCAACAGTTTATAAATATGAAAGTGGCGAAGAAATAAATGTATCT
Organism: uncultured Bacilli bacterium; assembly: GCA_947628095.1. GTDB lineage: Bacteria > Bacillota_I > Bacilli_A > RF39 > UBA660 > RUG591. The sequence continues at coordinate 28,276 of CANQYO010000005.1, forward strand.
GATGGAAATACATTTATCCAAATTTATCCAACTACTGGTGGATTGACAATTTCATAATATGGATAATGTTGTATTATTAATTCCTGCATATAATCCTAGTCAAAAATTAATAAAATTAGTTAAAGATTTAGGTAATGATTTTAAGAAAATAATAATCGTAAATGATGGTAGTACTAATCGTGCTAGTGAAAAAATATTTTTAGAACTTGAAAGTAATGAAATATGTGATGTTATAGGTTATTCGCAAAATCGGGGTAAAGGTGGAGCACTTAAATATGGAATTAATTATTATTTAGAAAATTATAAAAATGAATATAAAGGAATTGTAACTGCTGATGCTGATTATCAGCATTCGCCAGCTGATATTATAAATGTTGCAATTAAACTTATTGGAAATCAAGATAGTATTATTTTAGGAGTTCGTGATTTTAATTCAAAAAATGTTCCACGTTCTAATCGTTTTGGAAATAAAATAACTTCTTTCATATTTAAACTTTTATATGGAGTTAAAATCTCTGATACCCAAACTGGGTTAAGAGGAATTCCTAATCGTTATCTTAATTTAAGTCTTGAAATAAGTGGTCAAAGATTTGAATATGAAATGAGTATGTTAATTAAACTCGTTAAGGAAAAAATATTTATTATTCAAGTTCCAATTACTACGATTTATTATAAGAGAAGTGAATCAAAATTTATTAAAACTCTTGACCCAATTATTATTTATAAAGTTTTATTTACTGAATATATTAAATTTACTTTATCAAGTTTATTTTCTTCAGTAATTGATTTAGTAATATTTACATTATTTATAAGTGTTTTTACTAATATTAATAATAATATTAAGATTATTTTAGGAACTTTTTTTGCTAGAATTGTTTCAGGCTTTATAAATTTTAATATAAACAAGAATTTAGTTTTTAATAGTCATGAACGGAGTGATAAAATTTTATGTAAATTCTATTTTTATACTTTTGGAACTATGCTTACTTCAGCTTTATGTGTAATGCTTTTACATAATATTTTCCCAAATGTTCTTGAAACTTTATTAAAAATAATTGTTGATGTAGCTATTTATTTTGTTGGTTACAGAATTCAAAAAAAATATATATATAAAACTTGATTTGTATAAAAATCTTCTGAATTATCATTATAGATATGAAAGGAGATTTTATTTTGGCTAAACATAAAGTAGAAATTACGGGAGTTAATACAAATGAAATCGAAGTTTTAACAAGTGAGGAAACAAATATATTATTTCATAAATTTCATGAAGGAGATTTAAAAGCAAAAGAAAGACTTATAAATGGAAATTTAAAATTAGTTTTATCAATTTTAAAAAAATATGCATCTAAAAGTGATAATTTAGATGATTTATTTCAAGTAGGAGTAATCGGGTTAACTAAAGCAATTGATAATTTTAATATTGATTTAGGCCTTAAATTATCAACATATGCTATTCCAATGATAAGTGGTGAAATTAGAAGATATTTAAGAGATAATAGTTTACTTCGAGTAAGTCGAAGTATTAAAGACTTAGCATATAAAGCAATTAATAAACGTGATGAACTCACAAATACTTTAGGGTATGTCCCAAGTATTGAGATGATTGCTTCAGAATTAGGAGAAAATCCAAATGATATTTTATCAAGTATTGAAGCTTTAGCTGACCCAATTAGTATATTTGAACCTATTTATTCTGATGGAGGGGATACGATTTATTTATATGAGCAACTTGAAGATAAGAAAAATGATACAGATTTAGAAACTAAATTAGCTTTAAAAAAAGCAATTAATGATTTAACTGAAAGAGAAAGAAAAATATTAGATAAAAGATATATAATCGGAAAAACTCAAATGGAAATAGCTAATGAACTTGGAATTAGTCAAGCTCAAGTATCACGACTTGAAAAAAATGCTATTAAAACTTTAAAAAAGACTTTAAAATAAAAAAGAAGTGACCATCCAAATAGTCAACTTCTTTTTTAATGGTTCTTAAACATTAAGGGGTGATAACTTAAAAATTAAGTTATCTTCTTTTTTTAAAACAATGAAAAATTTAGTTATTTAAAAAAATTAAAATAAAAAAGAAGCGACAAATTTATATTCATCACCCCTAAAAGTGCAAGAACCTTTTTAATTATTTTAGAAAATATTAATTTCCTTTTTTATTTTTAGGTATTTCAAACCAGAAAGTAGTTCCTTTTCCAACATTTGAGATAATACCATAATTGAATTTATGAAGAATAAAAATATTTTTTACAATTGATAAACCAATTCCACTTCCAACTGTATTACGTTTATATTTTTTTTCACTTTTATAATATTTATCCCAAACTTTATCAAGTTCGTCTTTTTTTATTCCTTTTCCTGTATCTCTAATTTCAACACGAACTTTTTTCTTATCTTCTTTAACATTAATATATACTTTTGAATCATCACCAGTGTAGTTTATAGCATTACTAATTAAGTTATATATTACTTGTTCTAGTTTTTGTTTATCAGCTTTAATTATAAGCTCATCTTTATAATCAAAGATAAATTCATAACTTTTAGTATAAGAGAAAATTTTAAAACGATTTAAAATTGTGTTGATGAGTTTCGTTAAATCTATATCTTCAATATTTAATTTATCAATATTACTTTCAAGTTTAGATAAATTTAAGATATCATTTACTAAAATGGTTAATCTATCAACTTCTTCTATAATAATATTCATATTATTTTCATGATTAACTTTGTCAGTTTCAAAATCTTTTTCCATTTCAGCATAAGCTTTAATCATTGTTAAAGGTGTTTTTAAGTCATGAGAAACATTACTAAGTAAATCTCTTCTTAATTCATCAGTTTTTTTCATAACATCTTTGGCATAATTTAAAGTAGTTCCTAATTCTTTTATTTCTTGAATATCACTGTCAACATTAAAATCTACATTATAATTACCATCTGATAAAGCTTTAGCAGAACGTGTTAATTTAGTAATAGGTTTAGATAATGATTTAGAAATAAAGTAAGCAATGATAATAGATAAAATAATTACTAAAAATGTAACAATAATTAGTTGATTTCTAAGAGCATCTATTGTTGTATCAATTGGTTCAAGGGAAGTATTTAAGAAGGCATAATCAGTATCATTTAATTTTATACCATATAGAAGTGTCATATTATTAAATTTAGGATTAATGATTTTTAATTTAAAATAGTCTTTATTACTATTAATAAAACTTAATTTTCTTTTTACAACTTTAGAATTTTGAGTATCTATACACCCTTTATTATTTTGAATATTGGAATAAATAGTTTCTCCATTACTTGAAAGCTCAACACAAAAATCAGTATTATAGGAAACATTCTCAAGAATTGAATCGAAGTTAGATTTACCATAATTGTCTTTAATAACATTTAATGTATCTTTTAATTCATTAGTTTTATAGTATTCATAGTAATTATTCAAGAAGATAATTTGAAAAATCCAAACGAAAAAAATGATTAATAAGGAAAATATACTTAGATATAAAAAGATTTTAAAAATTAAACTTTTACTTTTCTTCATAGATAAATTTATATCCTATACTTCTAACTGTAACAATTAAATCACGGTATTTTCCCATATTATTACGAAGAATTTTTATATGCGTATCAATTGTTCTTTCATCACCATAAAAATCATATCCCCAAACTTTACTTAAAATTTGTTCTCTCGTAATTGCAACATTTGGATTTTTAACAAAGTAGGCGAGTATATCAAATTCTTTAGGTGTAATCTTAGCTTCTTTATTATCAATATAAAGAACTCGTCCTTTAAAATCTAATTTAATTCCTTTATAAGTAAAAATATCTTCTTCATAAAACTTATTACATCTTTTTAAAATTGCTTTTATTCTAGCTACTAATTCTTTAGGAGAAAAAGGCTTAGTTAAATAATCGTCTATTCCAATTGAAAAACCAAAAAGCTTGTCATATTCTTCATTTCTAGCACTTAAAACAATAGTTGGAATATTATATTTTTCTTTCATTTTAGAAAAGAAGGTATAACCATCCATTTTAGGCATCATGATATCAAGAATTATTATATCAATATTCCTAGTTTCTAAAATTTCCAATCCTTCAAGACCATTACAAGCTTCAAAGACATTATAATGTTCATTTAAACAATATTCTTTTACAACATGTCTTATTAATTCTTCATCATCAATAATTAAAACATTCATAACATCACCAAAGTATATTATACCTAAGTTTTATGAATTTTGTGTGAAAAAATTAATTTTTCTTATTAATTCCTATCATGGAACCAATGCAAATTGTTATTAACATTATTAAGTAATATATTAACTGGTACCACTTAAAATCTTTTAAAAATAAGTTTATTATTAGAAATAAAGAACAAATAATACCACCAAGTTTTAAACCGTTTATATAACCTTTATTTGAACTTTTTCTTCCAATATAAAAACCTCCACTTAAAGAAGATAATAGTAAAATTATAATTTTAAAATATTTAATGATTTGATTATTTAAGATATCAAAATAATAAAAAATAGTAATGATTAACAAAAGAAATATAAATGGAATAAAAAAGTAGAGTAGACCTTTTAAATAATTAATTATAGTTTCTTTTTTCAAATTATTCACCTCATATAAATATTAATTTAATAAATATTATTCATTTTAATAAAAAATATTCAAAATAAAAAGATACTTTAAAAGTATCTTAAACAATTTTTTTTCTTTCTTCTTCTTGATAAGCTCTTGTACCTAAAATCTTTTTAATAGCTTGTATCATATAAATACTAATACTAACATTTTCATTTTCGTTTCCAGCTTTTTGAATTAAATAATTTAGAAAACGATTTAATGTTTCAAAGCTAGAATTTGATAGGCAATGATAGATGTAATCAATTCTTGAAAGATTATATAAACTTTCATAAATATCTTTTTCACTTTTAGTTTCTAAATCTTTAATAAATTTATTAGCATTATCTAGATAACTAAGTTGAGCTTCTAATATTTCTTTACGAAGAATTTCATTTCGTTTTTCAAGTTGAATAGCATGTTCTTGTTGTTCTTTAATACGTTTTTCTTCTTCAAGTTTATCACTTTCAGCATCAATTGCTCTTTGTCTTTCAAGCTCAATTACTTTTTTTCTATTTTCTTCTCCAAATTGTTTTAATTGTTCTTTTTCTTCTTCTAATCGGCGTTTTTCTTCTTCAAGCTCGTTTATAGTAGCTTGCATTTCTCGAGATTCTTGATTAAATTTATTTTCAAGTTCAACTTCTTTTGGATTAGGAACATCTTCAGCATCTTCATAATTTTCACTTTCCTCAATATTTTTTGAAGCAAGATAGTCTTCAACAGGTTGGTTATTAACTTCAAAATCTCCTTGAGGTTCAATATAACCTTCAGCAAGTTTAGATATACTATGTAATGATGTTATTTCAAACGGTTCGAATTTAGGAGCCATTTCTTCTTTAGGTTCATAAGATGAAATATTTTCATTATCGGAAGAGGTAATACCAATTGGAATACCATTACTAGGTGTAACTTCTAAAACTTTTGACATTGAATCAATTGAATCATTATCATTTAAAGTAGCTCCAAATTCAATTGGTAAATCATCACTTTCTTTTGCTTCTTCATTACTAGTATTATCATCAATCGTTGTTGGTTGAATTTCCATGACATTATCTTTAATATCAGGTTCTGGTGTTTCTTCAGGTTCAATTGCTTGTTCTACTGGTTTAACTAAAGGTAATGAATCAATTGTATAACATTTTATATCATCAATAGTTTCAAAAGTTAAGTTTTTAAGTTTTTCTTGAATATTTTTCTTAATTGTTTCAAAATCTAAAGATTTGACATTAAGAGGTTTACTAGAAATTAATCTATAAATAGTTTTATTATTACTTTCAGGTGTTTCTTCAATTTTAGGAAGAATAGAAATATTTTCTTCTTGTGGTAAATCATTTACTGCTTCAACTGGTACTTGAGGTTCTGCTACTTCCATAGGACTTACAGGAGTAGTAGCTTCAGGTATTGAATTTGAAACATTTTCTATTTCTTTTGGAGTTTCAATTTGAGTAACATTTTCAGTTTGAACTGGTGTTTCTACTTCAGAAACTGTATTTTCTTGACTTTTAACATTATCATTAATAACTTCTTCTGGTTTAGTTTCAACTACAGGAGTATTAGTAACTTGAATTTCATTTAAATAAGTATTAGGTAAAATACCTTGATTTACTAGAGTAGTAACTAAATTTTGAAGATTAGCATTATAAGGAATACTAGAGTAGTATGTTTTTATGAAATTAGTTAAACTATCAGTTTTATTAGCACTTAAATCATTAATTACTTGAATAACTTCAGGGTATGCAGTTTGAAGAGGAGTTAAAAGGGTAATAATGGTATTAATAATTTGTAATCTTAAGTTTTCCATTTAAATCACCTCAACTTCATCAGTTTTTACTACGTTAGTATTATTGATAATTTCAAGAATTAAAGCTAAATCTTTTAAGTTTAACTGTTCTGTTCCAATAAGATTTAAAAGCATATCATCAAGTTTCATATACATACACCTCTATTCTAAATATAAGTATAACAAAAAAAACATAATTTGTAAATTAATTTTCATATAATTTTATTAGTATGAGAAAGAAATTTATAAAGTTATTTATTGTCTTTATTTTGATATTAATTATAGCTTTTTTAATTTTAATTTTTTTAAGTAATAAAATAATGCCAATTTATATGAATTATGCTAAAAGTGAAATGAAAAGTTTAGTAACAACAATTATTTCTAAGTCAATTGATGAAGATATGACTAAAACTTTAGATTTAAATAATTTATTTATTATTAAAAATGATTCAAATTCTAATATGACTATGGTTGATTTTGACCCAGTTATTTTAAATAAAATTATTTCTTCCTTAGCAAGTGAAGTTTCAGAAAATTTAGAACTTGTAAGTGAAAAAGATAAACAAACTTTAGAAAAATTTCATATTGATGAAAATATATTTTATATTCCCAGTGGTACAATTTTTAATTCAACTTTTTTAAATAATTTAGGTCCTAAAATTCCTATTAATATGGAGATTATAAGTTTAGTAAACCCTAATATTGAAACTAAAGTTACAGAATATGGTATTAATAATTCTTTAGTTGAAGTTTTTATCAACATAGTTTCTAATGTCAGGATGATATTACCTCTTAAAAGTGAAGAAATTGAGGTAAAAGTTGTATTACCAATTACGGTTAAATTAATTCAAGGTGTAGTTCCTGAATATTATTTAGGTAATTTATTAAAGAAAAAATAAAAAAGCAGAAATTAAATCAAATCAACTGCTTCATTATTTTTAGGAGCTTTTTTTTCAGTTATTGCTTCCATGAATTCTGTATCGTCAAAGATTGAAGTCTTTTCATTTTGACTTTCTAAATCATCTTCACTTCCAATAACTTCGGTTCCATTATTTAAATCATCTAATTCTTGTTCATAATCAATTTCAGCACTGTATTTATCATCAAGTTCATTATCAATAGCAACATTTTTGTATATTTCTTCGAAAGTTGTAATACCTTCTAAAACTTTTTCAAGTCCATCTTGAAGAAGAGTAGTAACATCACTTGTATAAACAAGTTCTCTTAATTTTTCTCTAGAAATAGTATTATCATTTATAGCATTTCTTATATCATCATTTATTAATAAAACTTCTTGAATTGCAATACGACCATAGTAACCATTTCGACAATTATCACAGTGACCATTTACATCTTCAATTTCTAAAACATCTTTATTAAGAATTTCTTTGAAAACCGCTTTTTCATATCTTGTAGTAGGACGTTTCTTTCGACAATGTGGACAAAGACGTCTAGCTAATTTCTGTGAAACAATTCCTGTTAAGGCACTTGATAAAAGATATCTTTCAACATTCATATCTAAAAGACGTTCAATAGTTGATAGGGAATTGTTGGTATGGACGGTTGAAAAAACTAAGTGTCCTGTAATAGATGCACGAACGGCAATTTGAGCAGTTTCAGAGTCACGAATTTCTCCAATTAGAATAATATTAGGGTCTTGTCTTAAAATACTACGTAAAACTCTTCCAAAGGTTAAACCAATTTCACTATTTACTTGAACTTGATTTATTCCTTCAATGTTCATTTCTATTGGGTCTTCAACTGTAATAATATTTGTTTCTTCTTTATTTAAATATTGAAGCATTGTATAAACGGTTGTACTTTTACCAGTACCAGTAGCTCCGGTTACTAAGATAATTCCGTTTGGAACTTCAATCATTTTTTTAATTTTTACAAGATTTTTTTGGGTAAAACCTAATGATTCTAAACCTTCAGTACTTTTAGTATAATCAAGAATACGAATAACTATTTTTTCACCTAAGTTAGTATTTAAAGAAGATACACGCATATCAAGTGGTATTCCATTGATGGTATCTTTAATAGCACCATCTTGAGGTAATCTTGATTCAGTTATATTCATATTTGAAATAAGCTTAATTCTTGTTGTTAGATTTTTTTGATAGGCAAGGGGAACAATCGTATGGTCTTGCAAAACACCATCAATTCTTAAACGCACTTTCATTCCTTTATCACAAGGGTCAAAGTGAATATCGCTGGCACGTTTACTAACAGCATAGATAATCATATTATTTGCAATATTGGCTATTTCGTCATTTTTAAAATCATACTCTACCATACCATATGCCACCTCTTTATTCTAATAACATTATTATACAATAAATTTTTAATTTTGAAAACAGAAATAATAAAAGTAATATAAAAAAATTAGAAAATTTTATTTCCTAATTTTTTAGTATTTAGTTATTCTAAAGAAATTAATACTAGGTTGGTTGAATAAACGAATGTTCATACTATTACCAATACCATTTGAAACATAAAGTTTGGTGTCATTTATCTTTTCAAAACTTTTATGATGTTTATGATTATCAAATATTCCTTCTTCTGTAAAAGGAATTCGAATTTCACCACCTCTTGTATCACCAGCTAAAGCTACATTACAATTTATTTTTTTGGTTATATCAGAAATTTTATCAGGATTATTCAAAATACATATTGAATAATAATCATCTTCTTGACTATTTAAACTAATTTTATTAGTATCAATACCTATAATTTTAATAGGAGTAGTATCTTTATTATAAATAATTTCTTCTTGATTACTTAAAACTTTAAAATTACCATTTTCCATAATGACATAAAAACTATCATCGTCAAATTCTCCAATGACTGCATATTTTTTAATTTTAGCTTCTAGTTCTAAAAAGAATTTTTCAAGAATTTTTATATCTTCTTTTGTTAAAACATAGTCTTTTCTAATAAGATTTCCAGTAAAAACAATAATATCAGGATTTAATTCATTAATTTTCTTTTTTAAATTTTTTAAATCATTTTCATTAACACTATTATATAGTAAATCACTTATTTGAACAATTTTGGTTCCATGAAAACTCTCTGGTAATTTAGAACTTGTGATTTTGTGCTCTGAAACAGTAATATATTTGGCTCCAATAAAAATTCCATAACATAATATTAAGAGAATAATTGCTCCAATAGTCCCGGTGATTTTAAAAATCTTTCTTGCTTTTTTATTTCTTTCTTCTCTTATTATTTCGTCTTGAATTTTTTTATTTTTTTCTTCTCTTGTCTTCATTATAGCACCGTTAAAAAGATTGAAGTTAATGTTAAAATTCCATTATGGAGCATATGGAAAGTTATTGGAACAAAGATGTTATCAGTTTTAGCTACAAGATAAGCAAATGCACTTCCTAAAAGACCGTAGGGAATAGCATACAATAAATCCCAAGGAGTTTGAAAACTAAAAATAACATGTAAAAGACCAAATAAAAGTCCACTTGAAATTATCATTATAACTTTGTTTTGAAAAATATCTCCAAATGATTTTCGAAATAACATTTCTTCTAAAAAAGGAGCAATCAAAGCCGCACTTATAAAACTTAAAAGAGGCGATTCATGTAACATATTTTGAACTAATACTTCGTTATTAGCATCATGTACTGGAGTTAAAAGGGAAATTAAAACATTAAATAGACACATTCCTGCAAGTCCAATAAACCAAGCTTTCATTCCAATATCAAAGTATTTATTAAAATTATGTGTATAATCTTTAAAAGCTTTCTTTAAGTATTTGTGATATATAAAAATTATTATTAAAAGGGTTATTAAAGAAGCAACTAACGAACATAAAACTTGTAGATTATAATTTAATTTATCATAGTTAATACCTAATAATTTGAAAGGAATAAGATAAAATAAGTCACTTAATAAAAATAAAAGAAATAAAAGGGTAAATAAACCTATTTTTTTTAACTTTTCTATCATAATATCACCAACATTATTTTATCATATTAAGAATAATAAAAAAAGATTAAAAATTTAAATTTAAATTTTCAATCTCTTAAATTAACTCAACATCTGTTATTTCAGGAATTTCATTTATTAATGTTTCTTTAAACATTTCATTTAAAGTCATCATTTTCATAGGGCAAGTAGCACAATGTCCTAAAAATTTAAGATAACAAATTCCATCTTCAAATTTAACAAATTCGATATCTCCACCATCTTCAATAATATAAGGTCTTAATTTATTTAAAATTTCTTCAACTTTTTCTTTCATATTTTTTCCTTCCTTTTTTATATATTAACTTAAAATTAATTTTTCTTCAATATTTTTATTATAACATTTTTACTATATTATATTGTTTTTGCTTTTCTTTTTTAGATGCACATCATTTACAATTATAATTTATTGTAACATTTTTTTAATTAGTTTTTTATCATTTTCAGAATTAATTTTTCCAATTAAAGTATCTTTGTAATCATACATAATATCTTCATCATAATCACACATTTTAGCAATTAATAAATTTTTCATAAAATCAATATTTTCAATAAATCTTCTAAAACTTTCTAAACTTGGTTTACTACAATTTGCAATACAAGTTTTTATATAGTCTGTTAAAATCAATTCAACAATAAGTATATAAGAACCTCCAGCATCACTTGAAAAACCAATTCCATTAATGTTTGGAATAAATAAATTGGGAGTATCTATACTTTCTTTTAAAATATTATTATTTTCAATTAATTTTAAAGCTTCAATTAAAGCTTCTTGAGTTTGAAATCTTAGAATTACAGCATCATTTGATGGGTTTACTCGAAATTTAGTTTGACCAAGTCCAATATTCAATTCTCTAATTTTTTCAACTATATCTACAAATTCTTTTATAGCTTTAAAAAAATAATTAGGTTTTAAAGGAATATAAAGTTTAGCATAAGCATGACTTACTTCATAAACTTTTCTATCATATAACCAATTATTAGAAATATCAAAAGTAAAATTAGAATTAGCAAATTCTAAATAATTAGTTTGATTTATCCTAAAATCATAAGAAATATTCGAAAGAGTTTCAAATATAGTTTTAGAAAGTAAATATTCATCATCAATTGATTTTAAATTCAGATATAAAAAGTTTAAATAATTTAAGATATTCATAAAAATCACAGTCCAATATATTAGCTTAAAATTAATTTCTTGTCAAATATTATCAAGCTAAAACTCATAAACTTAAATAGGTGATTTTATGAAAGATTTACTTAATTATTACTATTATATAATAGTAGATAGAATTAATATGGTAAATCATAATTACTATTTTACATACTTAAATAATCATTTTTGTTTATATCGGTTTGATAAAAGTTTAGAAGAATTAAATTTACTTTTTAGTTTAAATACTTATATGCTTTATAATAATTATAAAATTAATAAAATTATATTAAATAAGGATATGTCACCTAGAACATTTTATCAAAATCATTACTATGTTTTAGTTTTCTTAGATATATATGCTAAAGAAAAAATAGAAATAAAAGATATATTGGAGTTTAATCAAAGACTAACATCTTTGAATATTTTAAATAGAAGTAATTGGTATTCTTTATGGACTTATAAAATTGATAATATTGAATATACTATGAAACATATTTGGCATAAATATAAGATTTTAAATAGTTCAATTTATTATTATCTTGGTTTAGCTGAAAATGCTATTACATATTTAAATTTATTTGGAACTAATAATAGATTGATAAGTATTTCCCATCAAAGAGTAGATAGTAATTTTTTAAAAATAGATTTTTATAATCCTTTAAATCTTATAATTGACTATCGAATTCGTGATATGGCTGAATATTTTAAATCTTGTTTTTTTAAAAATACGTTATCTTCTTTAGAAATAATTAATTATTTAAGAAAAATAAAAATGAGTTTTAATGATTATTTATATTTTTATATAAGAATGTTATTTCCTAGTTATTACTTTGATTGTTTTGATTTAATTGTAAATCAAGAAATAAAAGAAACAGAAATTTTAAAAATAATAGCTAAACAAAATGAATATGAATATTTATTATATGAAATTTATAATCTTTTTAAAAATTATATAAATATTCCGGGAATTGAATGGATTAATAAAAAATATTTTAATTAAAAAAATTAAAAAGGTTTGCATTTTAATAGATGATAACTTGCATTTTAATGTGTGATAAATATAATTTTGTCACTTTTTTCAATTTTATTTTTGGTTGATACTAGTATTATTAAAAAAGGTGATAGCTTATTTTAAGTTCTCACTTTAATATTTAAAAACCAATTTAATTTAAAATAAAAGGGGAATTTTTATTTTCCCCATCTAGTACCAATAATTATAACTAGTAAAATGAATAATACAATGATAATAGCATAATTAGAATTGTTATTATATCCATAATTTGGATAAATATAACCAAAATTTCCGGAATTTCCACATGAAGAACCATATCCGTAATTTGGATAAGCACCGTAATAATACATAATATTACCTCCTTTTATCTATTGTAGTTTACGTACTAAAAGAAAAAAGGTTATTATGTATGACTATAAATTATTAGATAATTTAATAATTAAATCCATATCATCATCTTTAGCAATAATGTTTTTATGTAACTTTTTACATTTTTCACATTGATAAATTATCTTAAAAGAATCTTTAAATTTTTCAATACCAATAGGTTTTAACATTCCATGACACAAATTTATTCTATCACCAGGATTATTATCAACATGTTTAGAATATAAACAATAAGGACAATGGTCTCTTGCTGAATAATTTAATTTAGAAACTAATTTTCCACAATTTTCACATTTAAAATCTTCATCAATCATATTAAATCTTTTCATAATATCACGAAATAATTATATAACTTAAACTAAAAATTGTAAATAAAGGTATTGGTATCACTATATATTGATGTTGATATTACTATATTTTGATATCACTATATCACTATATTAATATATGTCTTGCCTAATTAGATTTATTATGTTAATTAAATTTACAAAGAAGTTCATGATTTCTTAAAAAAAATCAAGTAGAGCTTTTAAATAATTATCATAAATTTGCTGTAATTTAAAGTTGTAACTTTTTTTAATGTTTGTTAAAATTAGTTTAAGGGGTGATAAGATGATTGCACGAATTTTAGTTGAAATAACAAATAGAAGTGTTGATAAAACTTTTACTTATTTAATACCTAATCATTTACAAGATAAAATTCAAGTTGGAGTAAGAGTATTAGTTCCATTTGCAACTTTTAAATTAGAAGGTTTTGTTTTAGAAATTTCTAATCAAACAGAAGAATTTGAATTAAAAGAAATAATTGATGTTATAGATTCAGAAGTTATTTTAACTCCTGAACTCTTAAAACTTGGAAAATATATAAGTGAAAGGACTTTATCAACTTTAATATCAGCTTATCAAGCTATGTTACCTACGGGTTATAAGGCAAAGAAAAATAAGAAAATAAATATTAAATATGAAACATATGTATCTTTAAATACTAAAAATTTAGATAAATTAATGTTAACTTCTAAACAAGAAGAAATAATAAAACTTTTAGAAAATAATAAAGAGTTGACTTATACTTATTTAAAGAAAGTAAATGCTAGTGTTGATACATTATTAAAAAAGGGAATACTTAAAAAAGAAAAAAAAGAAATATATCGTTTGCAAGATGAAGTTTTAGAAACTAAAAAATATTCGTTAACTAAACTTCAAGAAAAAGTTTTTCAAGAAGTAGATATTGATAATTATAAAACTTATTTATTATATGGAGTAACAGGAAGTGGAAAAACAGAAGTTTATATGGAATTAATTTCTAAGGTTTTAGAAAAAGGTAAAAATGCTATAGTTTTAATTCCTGAAATAAGTTTAACACCTCAAACAGTATCAAGATTTAAAAGAAGATTTGGAAGTATTATTGCCGTTTTACATTCAGGGTTATCAGATAGTGAAAAATATGATGAATATAGAAAAATTAAAAGACAAGAAATTCGTATTGTAATTGGTGCTAGAAGTGCTATTTTTGCTCCTCTTACAAATATTGGAATTATTATAGTTGATGAAGAACATTCAAATTCTTATAAACAAGATAATATGCCAAGATATGATGCTATTGATATTGCTAAGTGGCGTGGGGAATATCATAAAGCTCCAGTTATTTTAGGTTCAGCAACTCCAACTTTAGAATCTTATGCACGAGGGTTAAAAGGTGTATATAAATTATTAGTTTTAGATAAACGAGTTTATAATCAAGAATTACCTAAAATTTTAATTGTTGATATGTTTAAAAGTAAGAAAAAGAGTAAATTTTGTTCTGAACTTTTATATAATAAAATTCAAGAAACCTTAGATAATAATTGCCAAGTTATTTTGTTTTTAAATAAAAGAGGTTATTCAAGTGTTGTTACTTGTTCTAATTGTGGTTATACTTTTACTTGTCCAAATTGTCAGGTTACTTTAACTTATCATAAAACAAGTGATATGTTAAGGTGCCATTATTGTGGCTATGCAAGAAAACGTGAGATGAAGTGCCCTAATTGTTCTAGTTTAGAATTAACAAATTCTGGAATAGGAACCGAAGCAGTAGTTGAAGATTTAAATAATTTATTTCCAACAGCTAAAGTAGTTAGAATGGACTTAGATACGACTACTAAAAAAGGAAGTCATGAAAAAATTATTAATGATTTTAAAAATAAAAAATATGAAATTTTAGTTGGAACGCAAATGATTGCTAAAGGTTTAGATTTTCAAGATGTAACATTAGTTGGAGTTATTAATGCAGATAATAGTTTAAATATTCCTGATTATAGAAGTGCTGAAGTAACTTTTGATATTTTAGAGCAAGTTGCAGGTCGAAGTGGACGAGGTTTAAAAGAAGGAAGAGTAATTATTCAAACATACAATCCTAGTCATTATGCTATTACTTATGCTTCTAAAAATGATTATGTTGGTTTTTTCTACGAAGAGATGAAAAATCGAAAAATTCTAGGTTATCCACCATATTATTATTTTGTATTAGTTCGAATTAAAAGTAAAAACTATGAACTTTTAAGTCAAGAAGTTAAAAAAATAAAAGAGTATTTAGCTAGTCATTTAAAGTTTGATATCTTAGGACCAACTTTAGCTTCACCATTTAAATTAAATTTAGTTTATCGTTTTAATATTATTATTAAATATAAACAAGAAGAAAATTTATATTCCGTTTTAGAGAATTTATTAGAGCATTATAAAAATAATAGTAAAATTATTATAGATATAGATTTTAACCCTCGAAGTTTTTAAAGCAATATATTATATAAAAAAGTTCAGGATAAAAACATGAAAAAAATAAAAAAATAAATTAAAAGCATGATATATAAGGAAATAAAAGGAAAAATAGAT
>CANQYO010000006.1 GCA_947628095.1 uncultured Bacilli bacterium
GGGCGATATAGGACTCGAACCTATGACCCCCTGCTTGTAAGGCAGGTGCTCTAACCAACTGAGCTAATCGCCCATAATTGCACAAGACAATGTTAACTATAACATTTAATTATAAAGATGTCAATAAAAATTCATGATGTTTTGGCATTTTTTTCATTTTCTTTAAAAGAAATCCACTTTTCTAAATTATTTTTCAAAGTTGTAAAACCATGCTCTGTTTCAACTATTTTAGTATTTTTTTTCTTTTTAGGACGATAATCTAAGTTTTTAATACTTAACTTTACATGAAAAGTATCATCATCACTTTCTAAAACTCGTACTCTAATTGTTTCACCAATATTGGCAACTTTATTAATATCACGAACAAATCCTTCAGATATTTCAGATATATGTATTAAGCCACTATAATATTCGTCTAATGTAACAAAAATTCCATATTTTTCAATTCCTGTCACACAGCCTTCAACTATTTCATCTTTTAAAAATTTACTCATAATTACCTCTTTGATAAAACATTTATATTTTAACAAAAAAAAGTAAATTAATCAATAATTTACTTTAAATTTGGATTAAATTTCTTATTTCTAATCATTTCTATTTCTTCTTTATAAGGTGCTTTATCATCAATATATGGTGTTTCTAAGATTTTAGGAATATTATCTAATTTTTCATGATATAAAACATGTAATAAATTATCAAAACCTATAGTTCCATAACCAATATTTTCATGTCTATCTTTTCTTGAACCTAAAACATTTTTGCTATCATTTACATGAACACATTTAACATAAGAAAGTCCAATTATTTTATCAAATTCCTCTAAAACTCCATCAAATTTACTTATATCATAACCACTATCATTTAAATGACAAGTATCAAGGCATACTCCTATTAATTCTTTATTTTTAATTCCATCAATTATTTCTTTTATTTCAGCAAAATTACTTCCTATTTCACTACCCTTACCAGCCATTGTTTCAAGAAGAATAGTCACATTTTTACTACTTTCAAGTACAATATTTAAAGCATTTATTATATTTTTTATTCCATTTTCTATTCCTAAACCAACATGACTTCCTGGATGTAAAACAATATATTTAATTCCAATTTCTTCACATCTTTTAATTTCTTCTTTTAAAAAACGAATTGAAAAATCGTATTTACTTGGGGCATCATTAGCTAAATTTATAATATAAGGAGCATGAACAATAATATTTTCTAACTTTATTCCTTCTTCATTCATTTTTTTTATTGCTTCGTTGGTTAAAGTAGAATCGATAGCATATCTAATTGTATTTTGAGGGGCTCCTGTATAAAACATAAAAGTATTGGCACCATACTTAAGAGCTTCTTCTAAGCTTCCTAACAATTGATTGTTTTTTTTATAACTAACATGTGAACCTATAATTAACATATATACCTCTTTCCATTTAATTGTATCAAAAAAAAAGATATTGATAAAGAAAAAAAATTCAATTTCTTGAATTTTATTTTTAATCTTAACTTTTAGGTTTAACTGATGCTGTAGTAATATTTTCTAAAAGTGTTGGTGAGGTTTGAGTACCTATAGTATAATAACCATCAGTTAAATATATTGCATAAGTATATGTACACTCTGAACCTTGAACATTTGTTGCTGCAATTCTAATATAAGAATAATCAGTACCTGGTTGTGATTCAGTTACACTTCCTTTGGTACCTTTAATATAATTAGTACCATATGGACTTTTTTCTCCAGTTCCTGCTCTAACCTCTATATCAGCAACTGGAATATATTTGGTACTTCCTGAACCAGCAACACACTTTGGAGCATAAGTAGCAGTACCTCCTGTACCAAGTAAATTATTTAAATCATCAGCTTCAACTAATGTAATAGCACCGTTTAAAAATTGTTTAGCATCCATAACAAATGACGATTTACGCGCATTATCTATAACTGTTGTAATAGCAACTACCGCAATAGACATAACAATAGCAAGTACGACGATAACTGCTAATAATTCAACTAAAGTAAAACCCTTTCTATTTTTTCCTATAATCATTACTTGCCTCCATATCATATATTTAAATATTATCACAAGTGAAAAAAACAGTCAATAGATTTTATCTTTTTTGTTGAAGTGAAACCTTAAATATGATATAATATATTCGATTTGGGGCTGTAATGGTTTCGACAGAATTATTTGGACTTAAATTGCAAGGCGCACTTATGCGTTAAATAATCAGTTAAATATAACTGGAAACAATAATAGATTAGCATTTGCCTAATTTAATAAAAGGCAAATACTCTTTTAAAACTTTATCTGCAAGTTTTATTTAGAGTTCATTTTAGCAGATTATATTATTGTCTTGTTTAGGGATAATAATGAATTTTACTAAACTAGTTAGGTTTATGTTTGTTAATTCGCTTATTTCCTAATGAAACTAATGAATTAACTAACCTTGTAGACGTTTATTTATCGGTAATTTTGGACGGGAGTTCAACTCTCCCCAGCTCCACCAAATTTATATGAAATTCAAACTTTTGAATATAAAAAAGCGGCTAAAAAAGTCGTTTTTATGTTTTGATTACAAACAAAATATGTTTTAATAAAAAGTAATTAGTTATATTAAATCTTTTAATTTTAAAAATCATGATATAATTATATTATGAGGTGAATATTCGTGAATAAACCCAAATTAATAGAAACTATTAATTCAAGTGAAGATTATATAGACTTTTATAATAATGTAAATATTATAAATAAGCCAAAAACTAATTTCAATGAAGAAAAGTATAACGAAATTGTTTACTTATCAATGTATTTATATCATATCCAAAATGGAATAAATACTTTAAGTAAAAAAATAAATATACCAGCGTTATTTCCTAAACAAATTTCATATGAACAATTCAAAAAAGAATTAGAAAGATATAAAAATATAAAATATTCTAATGATTTGTTACCAAATATTAACAACTTATATCAAGAAATAATAAGACTTGCAAATTTTAAATTATTAAATAAAGATGATTGGACAAAAGTGTATTCTACTTCAATTACTCAAAAAGAATTTTTAGAAGCTGGAAAAATATATATTAGTGTAGACAATAGTTATTTATATCAATTTGCTTTAGCTCTACTTATCAGCTGCTTAGAAAACGGAATTTATGATTATGAATTTAAGGTCAATAATAATGAGAAAATAAATCGAACTGATAACATGGTCATTTATTTTACAGAAGATAATTTAAATAGTTATTTAAGTATAATTGATGATTTAAAACAACAATATCCAGATTTTGCAATAAATTATTCTCACATTTTAGGAAAAGAAATATCAAATGGTGTTGCAATTGCTAAAGATTATAAAGACGGTAGTAGTTTTACAGAAAAAGTTTGTAAAACCTGTTTGGAATTAAAGAAAAATGGATATAATGCTGAAATGATAGCTAATTTAGTTGAAAATAGCATTGATAATCACTTGAAAAAAGTTACATCTTTGATATCAGAAAAAGAATTAAATGACCATCAAAAACATAATTAATTATTAATAAAAATTACTCTCAATTTTGAAAGTAATTTTATTTTGCATTATCCATTTCTTTAATTGCTAGAGTTGCAGCTAAACTACCATCACTAATAGCTGTCGTAAGTTGTCGTAATTCTTTAACTCTAGTATCCCCTACTGCATATATTCCTTTTGTTTTAGTACAAACTTCAGAAACAGTTTTAATATAACCAAATTCGTCTAAATCTACAACATTTTTAAATTTTTCATTTTGAGGCTCTTGTCCAATTGCAATAAATAAACCATTAACTTTTATGTCTTTTGAAGTATTATCACTAGAAACAACTCTAATACTTTCTAAAAAATCTATTCCATTTAAAGAAACAACCTTTGAATTTAAAATCAATTCAACATTATTTTTTTCTTTTAATTCATTAAGATATTTCTTTTCACTTCGAAACTCATCTCTTCGATGAATTAAATAAACTTTACTTGCAATATTTGATAAATAAATAGCATCTTCAATAGCAGTATTTCCACCACCAACAACGGCAACTACTTTGTTTTTATAAAAATTTCCATCACAAGTTGCACAATATGAAATGCCTTTACCAACCAACTCCTCTTCTCTATCTATATTTAATTTTCTATTTAAAGACCCCGTTGCAATTATTATACTTTTACCTTGATATTCATTATTATTAGTTATTACTCTTTTATCTTCTAAAACTTTATTCACAGTTTCAAATTTTATTTCAACACCTAATTTTTTAACTTGATTATACAAATTTTGAGCAAAATCAAAGCCTGATATTTCAAGAATTCCAGGATAATTTTCAATTTTAGAAGCATTGACAATTTTTCCACCATAAGTTTTAGATTCTAATACTAAAACTTTTTTATTAGCTCGTAAAGCATATAAAGCACTAGTTAACCCAGCTGGTCCTGCTCCAATTACAATAATATCGTACATAAATTACCTCACTCTTATAAAAATATTATAGTCTTTAGTTTTTTTTCATGTCAATACCTAATTTTATGATATAATACATATACGAAGGACAAAGAATATGAACAAAGAAGACTTAGAAAATATTAAAACAAAATATCATGAAATAAAAGCTAAAAAAGAAAAATTCGAAAAATTATTAGCTCAAAAAATGAAATTAGAAAATAATCCTAAGGTTAGAGAATACTTAGAAATACTAAAAGAAGTTGGAAATTTAAATTATTATCCTGTTAA
The DNA here is from genome assembly GCA_947628095.1 of uncultured Bacilli bacterium. Taxonomy (GTDB): domain Bacteria; phylum Bacillota_I; class Bacilli_A; order RF39; family UBA660; genus RUG591. The sequence goes on from CANQYO010000006.1 coordinate 4,736, forward strand.
AACAGAACTAGATATAGTAGATTTAACAATAGATAATGTTACAATAAATAGTCCTAGTAATATTTATGTTTATTATGGTACTTATAGTGAAGATTATAATAATAACCCATTTTTAATTGAAAAAGATTCACCCTATGCAAAATATAGAACTTATGCTAATATTGAAAAGCCATTTGATGTTGCTTTAAAAGATGTCCCAATTACTTGGTCAGCAGAATTTGAAAAAAGAAATATTGTTTTATACCCTGAAAATGAAAAAGATTTTAAAGAATATTATCAACACATCAAACTTCTTTTCTTCTATACAGCTATAATTTTTGGAAAAGAAAGTGCTTTAGAATTAATAAACTCTGAACTTATTGATAGACAAAATGATAAAAAATAAAGAAAAGATTTAAGAATTTATTTTTCTTAAATCATTTTATTTAAAATCATTGTTAGGTTTCATAATTGGAAATTTCTCATATAAAAAGTCATTATCATACACTTTATCATAAAATTCTCCAATAAAAGTATATGGTTCCTTTCCGTTGTTTCTTAAAGCCATAAGTCCAAGAGCTGAATAAGTTAAAATAACATCAATCATAATAAAACTAAAAACTATATAATAAATTATATTTCCAACTTTATAAGGTATTTTATGAAGCCATTTCGAAATAAATGGATAAACAACCTTCATTAGTACTAAACCTCCAAGACCCCAAAATATCATAAATGGAATGGTAGTTCGTCCCATAATATTTAAAAACATTCCTTTATAATTCCAAAATTCAACTCCAAAAACTTTATCAGCAATTAAACTAGTCATAAATTCTGTAATTCCACCTATTAAAGCTGAATAAAGCCAAGTTTTAAAAATTGTTAGTTCGTCATTATGCTTACCTAAAAAAATTACAAATATAGCAACTCCTATTCCATAAATTGGACTAAAAGGACCATAAATTAAACCCTGTCTAGATTGAAAATGACCAGTTTTAATTAAATATAATATTTCTTCATAATAAGTTCCAAGTAAACAGCCTATTAAAAAGAAAATAAAGATTTTTTTAAAACAATAACCATTAGCAAATATTTTTTCTTCATTTTTAACCTTTTTCTTTTTATTATTATTTTTCTTATTTATTTTTGTTTTCATAAACACCTACTTTTTTGTAGTATAACACAAATTTCTAAAAAATAAAACAAATTCGAAAGTTCCCTTGTCATACTATAAAAAACATTATAATGAACATAAAAGTAGTTTTTTCTAACCTAATTTTAACTTTTTAAAAAATGATTTTACTCTTCCCATTGGTTTAGTTTCTTCTTTAGAAACTTTTTCTATTTCAATTTCTTCAACTCCATCTGGTAAGGAAAAACTAATTACTCCAGTTTTATAAAGATATAATAATTTTAAAGAATAAATTTTATTATCTAAATTTGTACATTTTTCAACAATATCTTGATGTCTAGCTTTTTCACTTGGAACCATTTCATTATAATTTTTAGCTAAATTTTTAGCTTCTGTTAATATATTATTAGAAATAATTTCTATTTCTTCTTTAGTATAATTTTTATATTCATTATAGTCTATTATCCAATCTAAACTTTTAAAATATTCTATTTCTTCAGGTCCAATAAACTTAACAAATTCATAAGCATTGTTATTATCAACATAAAATGGATTACCCTTTTTAAATAAAATATTCATAACCGTATCTGGTAAACTAAATTTTTCTTGATATAATAAACTAGCTAAATCACCTTTTTGAACATAAACCGCATCTTTTTCTACAATTTTCATTTTTCCTCCACCGAATGTATATATCTATAAACTTTTTCTTTTTCTTCATGACTTAAAAAATTAGCATTTGTTCTTTCTAAACTTAAATAGGTATTAGCAAAATAATTAATAAAAGCATTATTTAGAAGTCCAAAATCATTTTCTCTTCTTTCATAAAAATAGTTACTAAGTAAATATTCATTTTCTTCATTAAAAATACTATTATCAAAGCCTATTGTTTTAATTCGTCCATTCAATCTATAATTATTTAAATTAAAATATTCGTCTAAAACTTCTAATTTTAATTCTCTATTTGTTAAATCTACTCTTTCACCTAAAATAAAATTTCTTAGATTAACTAGCAATGTATAAACATTAAAACTATAATCTTTTTCTTCTTGTTGATTTTTTTTAATTAATAACTGGTGACCTCTTTTTACAATTTTTAAAAAGTCTTTATTAGTCTTTAATTCTTCTAATTTAAGATAAAATTCTGTTTCTTGAAATGGTCTTAAACCAAGTAAAAATTCTTCTATAACTCTCATTGAAGAAACATCTATCTTGTCTAAATATACTTCATTTTCCTTTTTATTTTCTACCATATAATAAGCTAAAATATAATGAACGTTATTATAAAGATAAATATATCTTTTTATAAATTCTTCCCGAAAAAAAGTCTTTTTTTTAAAATTTTTCATAAGTACTCCATCTAATTTTATTATAATCTAAAACTATCCTTTAAACAAATTACTTGACATTAATTAACATAATAAAAAGTATAAAGTTTAATAAACCTTATACTTTACTCATGATTTTCTAAATAGTTTTCATTTACAGTTTCATCAATAGTTTTCATAACATCAGTTTCCTCTACTATCTCTTCCCAATCATCCATATTATCATCAACTAAAATTTTTACTTTGGTATCACCAACTAATTCTATTCCAAGTTCTTCTGATACTTCATAATTTATTTTATTTCCTTCAATTTCAACTTTAGTACATGTTGGTTCTTTTAAACTTCTTATAATAATTGATGCATCTGTATAGTCAACCCCTTCTTTTTCACGAATATTTACAACTTCTTTATAACTAAATGTTTCCTTAACAACATCAGTTTTAGTATCATTAGCATATGAATACCAAATATTTATATCATAACTACCACTTATAATAACTTTTTCTTCTTCTTTAGTTCCTTTAAAATTATGATTTATAACCCAACATCCTAGCACATTACTAGGAGTATTTGCAACATCTATGAAATGACTATGATTAAATACTTTTTTACCTTTTCCTAAAACTGCTTTTGTAACTATTTCTCTATAACTAGACATAAATCCTCCTCATTTTAATGTATGCATAACTTAAAAAAATGAATACAAAATTAAAAGAACTATTTTAATAGCTCTTTAACTTTATTCTTTATCTAAACTTACTAATATGTAATCACTATCTTCAACTGATACAACATTTTTACAATATGGACAAATTCCAGTAAAATTAATATCTAAATTAGCACCACAACTAGAACAGGTATAAAAATCTTTTTGATTAGCATTTAATAACTTTCGAAATGTTAAATAATTAGTAGTTTCAACTCGTGAAGTATTAATTCCTCTTTTGAATTTTTTCGTTTCCATATCAATTACATAATCCATATATCTTGCAATAAGTTTGACTTTAATTTCTTCATATTTGTCTGTTATAGTTTTATCTATAATATTAATTTCTTTAACATTCAACTCATCATACATTTGAATTTCTTTATTTTTAATATTATTATCAACAATATTCTGATATTTTTCATACATCTCATCACTTAAAAAATGTTTAACTCGCATAATATCATTTGACATAATACCAAATAACAACATTATATAAATATTTGAAAATTTACTTATTAATTCACTTTCCATATTATCACATCTTTCTTACTCTTGTCTTAGCATTTTTTTATCAGTTAAAATATAATTATTTGTTTTTTTCACAATAATACTTTTACAATATTCACATTTAGCACTGTTTCCTTTTGGTAACTTAGCACCACAATTTGGACAATATTTAATGTCAGAATCAGAAGTTTTCTCAAAAGTTAGTTTATAATAATATTTATTTATTTTGTTTTTATCTCCTCGTAAAACTTGATTAGTATCTTTATTTATAATATAATCACGACAAGTTACAATTAAGGAAACTTCTATTTCTTCTTTAATACCTTCTTTTTGTATTTTAGTTATAAAGGCATCTTGATATTTAATATCCTCCATCATATTTTTTTGATTTTTATTACTTAAAGTAAGTAATTGAGTTTTATAAGTATTAAAGATTGTATCAGATAATAAGTCTCGAACATCTTCAATTGTATTTTCTTGCCATGCTAGTTGAATTTTTTTATAATTATCGAAAACTAATTGTTTAAATTCTTCATAATTAAATTTTTCACCTAATTGCTTAATAACTTCTTCATCAGGTAATTTTAACGAAAGAATTTCGGAAGCTAACATCTTAGAATTTGAGTTTGAACTTGATGATGAACTGAAATTAAAAACTAGCCTAAAAAACACGTAAAACATAATTATAGAAAAGATTATTATTATAATAAAATCTGAAACACTGTTAATACCTCCACTTGAACTATAACCTGAATCACTACTTCCAAAGTCCGAACTACTATAATCACTTGACCCAAAATCAGAACTACTAGAACCAAAATCACTATCAAACCCACTATCAGCTTTAACTGGGAAACTAATAAAAAATAAAAATGAAGTTAATATTAAGGCAAGAATTAATAATTTATTTCTTTTCATTTTTCTTCTCCTAACTTAATAATATAGCATCAGTTAAAATATAATTATTTAACTTAATATCTTCTTTCCAAAATTAACATTTCATTGTTTCAAATGCATTTATTTTAGCTCCACAATTGGAACAATATTAAATTTTTTACCTCATTTTAATTCATGCTAACATCTTTTTATTCTAAAAAGAAAATAAATTTCTTTATTTTCCTGTATTTTCTTCTGGTAAAATATTATAAAACTCACGAATTTGTTTTTCAATTTCATCACGTAAAGCCGTATTTTGTTTAAGAAGTAATTTAACATTTTCTTTTCCTTGACCAAGTTTTTCACCTTTATATGAGAACCAAGCTCCTGATTTTTCAACTATACCAGCCTCTACACCAAGGTCAACAATTTCTCCTTCTTTACTTACTCCTTCACCATACATAATATCAACAGTTGCTGTTCTAAATGGTGGAGCTATTTTATTTTTTACTACTTTTATATTTGTTTTATTTCCTGCTATTGAATCACCTATTTTAATTGGTTCACTTTTTCTTACATCAAGCCTAATTGAAGAATAAAATTTTAAAGCTCTACCACCAGGAGTTGTTTCAGGGTTACCAAACATAATACCAACTTTTTCACGTAATTGATTTATAAATATAGCTATAGTTTTAGTTTTATTTATTGTTCCTCCTAATTTTCTCAATGCTTGAGACATTAATCTAGCTTGAAGACCAACATGGGAATCTCCCATTTCACCATCAATTTCAGCTTGGGGAACAAGTGCTGCAACTGAATCTATTACAATTATACTAATAGCATCACTTCTAACTAATGCTTCGCATATTTCTAAAGCTTGTTCACCTGTATCTGGTTGAGATAATAATAATTCATTTATATTAACTCCTAAATTTTTAGCATAGACAGGGTCTAAAGCATGCTCTGCATCAATAAAAGCTGCTCGTCCTCCTAGTTTTTGAACTTCGGCAATTGCATGTAAAGCAAATGTTGTTTTACCACTTGATTCAGGTCCAAAAATTTCTATTATTCTACCCTTGGGATATCCTCCAGCTCCAAGGGCTATATCTAATGATAAACTTCCACTTGAGACAACTTCTACTTTAACATGAGAGTTATCTCCAAGTTTCATAACTGCTCCTTTACCAAATTGTTTTTCAAGTTCTGCTATTACACTTTCAAGTGCTTTATCAGAATCTTTCTTTGTATTATTCATAGTCCTCCTTGTAATATCTAATCCTTTATTCCTAATATAATTGTATCTTGTTTATATTATAAAATCAAGAATATTTACAAGTTTTTATATAGTATTTTTTTTAAATTTAATATATAATAAAGAAAAGGAAATTAGTATGATAATTGAGGAAAATGTTAGTAATAAATTAGAAATAAATAAATCACAGTTTATAACCTATTTATATAAAGTTAAAGATAAAAATGAAGTAATTGACTATTTAAATAATCTTAAAAAAATTCATAAAAATGCCACTCACATATGCTATGCTTATATAATTGAAAATGAAGTAAAATTTAATGATGACAATGAACCAAATGGTACAAGTGGAATCCCCATTCTTGAAGTCCTTAAAAAAAATAATTTAAATTACATTGCTTGCTTTGTTGTAAGATATTTTGGAGGTATAAAACTCGGAGCTAATGGTTTAGTAAAAGCTTATTCCAACAGTGCTAATCTTTGTCTTAAAAAAACAAAAATTAAAGAACTAACTAAATTATATAAAATTACATTCAATGTCACTTATAAAGAAAATAATTTAATTAAAAATTTCTTAAATAATCAAAAAATTATAGAAAAAAACTATGACGATAAAATAAATTATACAATCATAGTTAATAGTAATTTCTTAAATAAACTAAATGAATTAAACATTTCTTATACCATTATAGAAGAAAATTATTTCTAATCTATATGGTATCTTTTTTTAAACCTTTCAACTTGACTTAAAACTTTAACTTTGTCTTTATTTTCACCATTTAAAACATTATAACGAAAATCATTAATATTAATGTAAGGAAATCTTCTAGTATTATTAAATGGATACATTGTTACAATATCATGAGTACCAACAATAGTTGAAACTAAAAAATAATCTGTTTCTACTCCATCAATAATTCCACAGCCATCATATTTAAAAATATAACCAGTTGTAACTATTCTTTCATTTAAAGGATAAGCACTATCTAGTTCTTCCTGAATTCTATCTTGAATTTCAATAAGTGGAAAATCTTGATTAAATCTTACATGAAAAGCAATACCTGGGTCTTTTTTTCCTAAAATATAATTTAAATAAGAACTTTCATCATATTCAATTAGTTGCTTTTGAATATAATTAGTTACATCTTCTCTTAAATCTTCACCTATATTTAATTTTTGTTTTAAAAGAAGCATTATTTCCATATCTAAATCATTAAATTTAGAAGTATAAAAATATTTTCTATCTTCTTTAATCATAGAATAACATTCTTGATACTTTCCCTCTAAAATTAATATTCTTATAGTATCATAAAATAATATTCTCTTATCTTCTTCTAAAGTTGCAATTGGTTCTACTTTAGAAATTAACTTTCTTGCTTCTTCAACGCGATTATTGATAATTAAAAAACGAATTAAAGTTAAATACCCTGATATATCTCGAGGATATTTTTCAAGATATTTTAATATTTCAGTTTCTAAATAAATTTGATTTTTAGTAGTAATACTATTTAAAATTCTTTCAAATTCTGCTTTATTATATCTTAGACTATGTCTTGGTTTTACATCTTTCATTTCAAACACCCTTGTTATATTTTACATGTTTTTTTAAAAATTACAAGATTTTTTGAAACTTTGTTATAAAATTATATGACTTATTATCATTACTAAAGTTCCTATTATAAAACCTAAATATAAAAGTTTCTTTTCTTGATACTTAATTGATTCAGGTAATAACTCAGATAAACTTATATTAATCATTATTCCAGCAATTAATGCAAAACTTAGTCCAATCAAAATATCATTAATTATTTTACTTAAAAATAAATAACAAATAATTGCACCTAAAATTTCACTCATACCTGATATTAAAATCATCAAAAAAGTTTTAAACTTCTTTTTAGTTGCATAATAAATAGGAATGGCTATACTTATACCTTCGGGAATGTTATGAAGTCCAATGGCAACACATAACTTTATTCCAAGATTCAAATTAACCCCACTTACCATAAAAGTTATAATACCTTCAGGAATATTATGTAAAATTATAGCCAACATCGAGATAATTCCTACTTTTTTTAAAGAATTATTATTTTTCTTAGCAACTTTAAGAGAAATATAATATGATAAGTAAATACCTAAGACTAGAAAGAAAACGATTAATAAAATTCTTAAAAAGAAATTACAATTACTTAGATTAGCAAGAGACGAAGGAATTAAATCAATTACTGAAATTGTTAACATAACACCACTTGCAAAGGATAAAGAAAAAGTAATTATTTTATTTTTGTTTCCTTTAAAATAAATAATGAAAAAACCTATTAATGTTGATAACCCAGCTAAAGATGTTAATATAAAACTTGTTAATATTCTATTCATACTAAATTGTATGAATTTTTAAAAATTTAATACTATTTAAATACTTCTTTTTCTGTATGATAAAAAGATACTAGATAAGCTTAAAGTTAAAAAAATTGTTCCTGCTATTTTAAAAGTTATATTTTCATCCATTCCTGTACTTGGAACTTCTATTTCTTGATGTTTATTTTTAAATTCATAAGTGACTATATTATCTTCTTCATAAATTGTATCTGAACCAATATGAATTTTTAAAGGCTCAGAATTCCAAAGATAATCACCTAAATCTTCATTCATTTCTAAAAGTTCATAATCACCAAAAAGATATGTATTGGTTAGAAAAAATCCTTCTTCATTTGTTTCAAAAGTACAAGTTTCATTTTCACAAACATATTCGTTAGTAGCTAAATCTTTTAATTTAAATTTAAAACCTTTTCTTAAAATTATTTCTCCAGTTTCTAAATCTTTTTTTATAACTTTAAGTCTAGCTTTAATAGGTATATCATATAAAGTCTTTTCAATTGGTTCTAAATTAGAATCAACAACTATCTCAAAATCTTCAACTTTTAAATAGTTATTAGTTGTATTAACTTGCTTAAATATATATGTTCCGTATGGTAGTTTTATATTAACATAACCAGAACTATCAGTTGTAACACTTTCATATATTTCATTACTTCCTTTTAAATAAATATCAAATTGAATATTGGCTTCTCCCTTTAATACTTGAGTTTTAGAGTCCCCTAAAACCTTATAAAGCTTAATATCATTTTCAATTACTTTTTCATAAACATTTACTTTAGGATTTAAATTATCTTCAGTAATTTGAAATTCATAAACTGTCTCATCAAGTAAATAGCCAGGACTTGGTTTAATTTCTTTTAATTTATAATTACCAAGTGGTAAATAATCACTTAAAACTAAACCTTCAGCATTGGTTTCAACTTGCATTACTAATTCATTATCAGGAGTATAAATACCATAAATTGCTCCCTTTAAACTTGCCATTCCTTCAGGAACATTTAATTTGGTTTTACTATCTAACTTTTGAACTTCAACTCGACCACCAGTTGTTTCAAGTGTTAAACTCAAAGTAACTTCATCACCTGCACGAAGTTTAGCTACAATTTGACTATTTCCATTAGTTGGTTTAAAAATCATTGTCATTTTACTATCATAACGTTTCTTTTTTAAAGTAATCTTGGTACTTCCAACTTTTTTAGGTGTAATAATTAAATTATTACCTGATATTTTAACATCATTTCCTCCTTTATCAACTACTTCAAAATTACTCAATATTCCATTAGTATCTTCAAGAGTAAAAGGAACATTTAACTTACCTTTTAAATTTAAACTTGAAAAATTAGGTTTGTTATAGTGATTATTAACTAAAGACATTATTATATTCTTTTCATTAGTAACATTAATTTCATCACCATAACCATAACGTTCAGTAAAATATTCAATTATTTGACCAGTTACTGTCTCCCAAATTAAAGCTTGAGTTGCTAAAAGATAATTTTGATTATTATGTCCTGGATACTCATAACCATAATGTCCTATTAGCTGAATTTTTTTATTAATTTCATCACTATATGGAGAATCAACTACTCCCATAGTTCCACTATATTCACTTGTTGTTACTAATACACCAGGTTCAATACAATACGCAACTTCTCCATTTATTTTGTATGATGGAAAAGGATTCGATGAATAAGCTTTGCCACCTCCTCTTCTCGTGTAATAAATATTACTTGCAAGACTCATTTGTAAATTATCAGTTTTAGCTTCTACATTTAGAAATTTAAAACTAAAACTACTAATAAACATTAGAATCAAAAAAATATAGATTTTTCTTTTCATAAACAAAACCTCCTAATTAACTGATTAAAGTCAGTTACAAAACAAGCATAATACTCTAATTACAAAAATGTCAAATTTTGTAAATTTACATTTTAACTCTTTAAATCAGATAATCTAAATTTTTATTTTAAAGTTTTGTTTAATATCTAAAAATTAAGTCTTTAATTTTTGCAATATATTTGATTTATCCCTATTATTATTAAATAAAAGAAGAAAAAATTTTTTTTTAAGTTCAAATGTTATTTTTAAAGTAATAACTAAAAAATATACTTATTTATTTTAAGAAAGTTATTAAAGTCACAATTTACTCTGGGAGTTTTTAAAATTTTACCTAGAATATCGTTTGTCAAATATTTGTCAACTACAACTACATGTAACTTCTCAACTTACTTAAAACCCGACTTTCTTCTCTACTTACTTTAACTTGATTAATTCCCAGTAATTCAGCTATTTCACTTTGAGTCATATTATAAAAATATCTCTTTAAAATTAAATCTCTTTCATCTTTTTGTAACTTTGCAATTGCATCTTTTAATAAAATTAAATCTTCATTAATTAATTCACTTGGTATGAAATTATATAAATCAATGTCTTTTCTATCATCATCTAAACTTATAACTTCCATAGAATTTCTAACCTCAGCAAGTTTATTAATCGGGACTTCTAAAAAATTTGAAAGTTCTATATCAGTTGGTTCCCGATTGTATTGTTGACATAAAAAATCATGGGCTTTCGATATAGCCATACTTAACTTAGCCATATCTTGATTAATTTTAATGTTTTTATTCTGGAGGACATACTTATAGATTTCTCCAAAGATATACGGATAAGCATATGTTGTAAATTTAGTTTCAAATCTTTCATCATAGTTTTTATAGGCATTGATAAGTCCTATACAACCAACCTGAAATAAATCTTCCATATCCCCTCTGAATTTACTAGCAATACTATAAATTAAATTTTGATTGCTAATAATAAGTTTCTTTAATTCTAAATTTTCCATTTCATCACCAAGGGCAATATAACACTTTTAAATAGCTAAAAAAAATAGTTTCGACAAATACAGTCAAAACTATTAATTTCTACTTTACACTTTCAATCAAAATAAAATCCAGAAAACCGACCATTGTGGAATTAAACCCGCGTTTCGCGAGGTGGGTATCCTTACTAACCTTTAGGATTCTGAAGAACTCACACTCCAGCATTCGACACCGGTTATTGCTCGGGATTCCCGTATATAGTTTAATGTAGGATTTATACTTACAATGTATCAAATTATCTAGACATCTTAATTGTAACATACTAAAATACAATTTGAAAGAGTTTTTCAAAAAAATATTGCTAGTTAACACTTATTTTGAAAATATCTAAAATTACCTTAAACTTAAATTGGCATAAACTATATTGGTGATTTATATGTACTTGAAAATTAATAATCAAAATATTTTTTATCAAAAGTATGGAAATAAAAAACAAGAAATCTTAATTCTACCTGGCTGGGGAGATAATAGAAAAACATTTTCTTATTTAATAGATTTTTTAAAAGATGATTTTACAATTTATATATTCGATTACCCAGGATTTGGAAATTCTAGTATGCCAAATAAAGACTTAACTATATATGATTATGCTAGTTTAATAAACTCATTCATGAAAAAATTAAAAATTAAAAACCCCATTTTAATTGGTCATTCCTTTGGAGGAAGAATTATATCTATCTTAACTACTACTTATAATTTAAAAATTAAAAAACTTTTATTAATGGATGTTGCTGGTATTAAAAGAAAAATTGATTTAAAAACAAAATTTAAGAATAAACTATATAAAATATTAAAAAAAATCGGAAACATTCTTCCTAAAAAAATAAAAGCTAAATATTTAAGTTATTTATTTAATAAATTTTCATCTGACGATTACAAACAATTAGATAAACGACTCTTAAAAACTTTTCAAAATGTTATAAAAGAAGATTTAACTAACTTTTACTCTAAAATAAACTTAGAAACTCTAATTCTTTGGGGAGAATTTGATTTAATTACTCCGCTTAAAGATGCTTATAAAATTAATAAACTAATAAAAAATTCTTATTTAATTATAATACCTGGAACAACTCATTTTCCATATCTTGAGCAAAAATATTTAACAGCTAAAATTATCTATGAATATTTAAGAAAAGATATTATTTAATAAATATCTTTTTTGTTAAAAAATTATCTTCTAAACTATAAACAATTGTTCCAAATTCTAAATATTTGTTCAAATTATCAATATCTAATATATTAATATAAAATTCACCTGAATCATAATAAATATTTTTAAATTTCTCAATAATAAAATAATCTTCTGTTTTAAAATAAAAATTAACCTCTTTATTTATTTTAACTTTTATATCAATCAAATCAGGATTAAAAAGTAATTCACTTGTTTTTTCTATTTCTAATATTGTTCCATATTTAGAATTTTCTAAAATTATTACATTATAAACTCCACCTAGATTATAATTATAATATTTAATAAGTCTAATAAAAAGTTGTTTTATCTCTTTAATAATATCATTTTTTAAAGACGATTTAAAAAAATAGTTATATAAATATACAACTATTTTATTATTGTCTAAAATAAGAGTTTTCATATGACCACCATGATATTATATGACTAAATCTTATTTCGTTTATTCTTTATTTAAGTAATCAATAAAAGCATTAATTACAGGAGTTATATTAGCACAACTCATAAAGCAAATGACATCATTTTTATGAGCTTCTAAGATATCAATTTTTTCTATACTTAACTTTTTAGCATTTTTAGTTTTACTAATTAAAACATCACTTGAAACATTAGGATAATCTTCTTGAAGTTCTCTATCACATTTAATATCCATTACAAATGAATAATCAAATTGACTTAAAACATTAGCAAAATCTTCCATTAAAGCTTCTGTCCTAGAATATGTATTTGGTAAAAAAACAGCTACAACTTTTTTCATTGGATACTTTTGACGAACACTATCAAGAGTTGCCCTAATTTCTGTTGGATGATGAGCATAATCGTCAATAATAATAGTATTATTTACACGAGTTTCACTAAATCTTCTTGTTGCACCTTGAAAATTATTCAATACTTCTTTAATTATTTCTTTAGGAACGTTATATAAAATTGAAACCATAATGGCTGCTAAACTATCTAAAATCATATGACGACCAAACAATTTTATTTCAAAATGGTCAAAATAAGTACCTTTATAATATACATCAAAAGAACTTCCTGTACTTGTTAAATCTAAATTTTTAGCAATCAAATCATTATTATCATTAAAGCCATAGTAATATTTTTTCTTATCAGATTTAATTTTTAACACATTTTCTAAATCACCACATAGAACTAAATTATCACTTGTATTATCAGCAACAAGATTAAAATTTTTAATTATATCATTTATATCTTTATAACATTCTGTATGTTCAAGTTCAATATTGGTAATAACCAAAGTTTTAGGAAAATATTTTAAGAAATGTTTATTATATTCACAAGATTCTAAGACAAAAAGTTTATTATTTTTATCACCATGACCACGTCCATCACCTACAAAGTAATTAGCACCATATACTTTATCTAAAATACTTGCTATCATTAAACTAGTAGTTGTCTTTCCATGAGTTCCACTAATTGAAATTGTTTCATATTTTTTACTTAAATTTCCAATTAAATCTTGATATTTAACTATTTTTAAATTCAATTCTTGAAGTCTTTTTATCTCTTTATGATTATTACTAATCGCGTTTGAATAACAAACTATAAAATCTGAAGTTGGGATAAAAGATGCATCATGATATATTTGAATTCCTCTTTTATTTAGTCCTTGTAAAGTATATTTGAATTCTACTCCATCATCATAGCCAACAACTGTATTGCCTAAATCATATAAAAGGCTAGCTAAAGCACTCATGCCAGAACCTTTAATTCCTATTAAATAATATTTCATAGTAAATCTCCTTTTTCTAAACTATTATAACATATGCAATGAAAAGTGAATACTTAATTTTTATAATTTTAAAAAGATAAAAAAAATATTTAATTTAAATTAATAAACTAAATATTTAATTATTTTCATCACTTGAAGATGTTTCTTCTTTAGAATTTTCATCTATTAATGTTTTACTACTTACATCAAATTTATAAACTTTATTGAAAGTATTATTATCACTACTATAATCTACTTCAATATAGAAAATATTACTTTCAGAATTACCAAATAAAATTTCATATTCTCTATTTTCAGCATCAGGTGATAATTTTTCATGATGTAAATAATAACTTGTTTCACCATCTTTAATTTCAACTGGTATCTTTGTTTCTAAAAGACTTTTATCATTTTCTAAAATATCTATTTCAGAATCAGATACAGCTACTAAAATAGTTTCATTTATAGGATAAACATAATTATAAGCTTCTTCAAATTCTTTAACAACTTCACCTGTTTTATAATTAATTAAACTTCCTTTACCATCTTTAACAACATAAATTTCTTGTAATTTATTGTTAGCAAAAGCCGTATAAATATAAGATGTATCTCCTATTTTTTCATATTCTGGTTTTAAAATCTCTTTTCCTGTTTCAATATCAATTAAACCAAACTTATTGTCTAAAGATGTTACAGCTACTCCTTCATATTCAGCAAAAGCAGCTGTTGCACTTATTTCAGTTTGAAACATATCAATTCCAACATCATCATATGAAACTGGAGCAATTATTTCTCCCATAGAATTAATTATTCCAACCTTTTTAGTACTAATATCTTGAATTCTAAAATAATCAATATCATCTTTAGTATATATTATATTTGTAAAATTATATTCATCACTTAATTTTTTAGCATTTTTAAAATCGTATAAGAAACTACCAGCATTCTCTGAGTCTGTATCAAATACTAAACCAACACCTAATTTAAGATTTTTATAAGAAGACAAGAACTCTGAAGCTATATTATATTCACAATATTTCTTTTTACATTCATATTTTCCAATATACTCACTGCAATCTTCTGAACCTTCCTCACATAAAAACAAAAGGTCACCTATCGTTTTTACATTTTCTCCATATGGCTTTGTATCAACATTTTCACTAGCTTTTTTCAAATCAATATAACCATATACAATTAAGGCAATACCAAATAAAAAGCCAATAATACTTACAATCATAAAGCCAATCTTTTTATTCTTTTCCATATTACTAACCTATTCACCTTTCTTATTTTTTTTATTCTTTTTATCTTCTTTTACAGGAAGTTCTTTTTCGTCTACAACCGAAGCTTCTTCTATTTTGACTTTGGTAACACTTCCTTTTCTATTTAAAATATAACCAATTATTTCTAATGTAGCATAAACCATTAATACAATTCCAATTGCTTTAAAAGGTAAATTTGCTTTTAAAATAGTATAAATTCCACCTGCAATCAAAAGAATTGCTAAAGTTAAAAGTGCAAGGAAAAGTGAATCTTTACTTTTCATAAACAAAGCGTTAGCTAAACGATTTATTCCGGAAAATAACAACCAACCACCAGTTATTAATCTAACTAAAAAATTAAAAACAGGTGCTAAAAATATACAAACCAAACCAACTACCATCAGCATAATGCCTATAATCATTCCTACTGACGAAGTTGTATTATCTTTTTTTACATCAAGATAGTTTTTAAAACAACTTATAAAACCAACAAGGGCAATTAAGCCACCCATTACATAGGTAATAATTGTCATAATACTTTCAGAATTCGTAAAAATGACTGCACCTAAAATAAAAAATAAAAGTGAACTTATTAAAAGTGTAAAACTTGAGTATTCTTTAATTTCTATCTTCATATATTACCTCACTATGAAAATTGTATCAAATAAGTGCTGTAAAGTCCATAATATTTAAAAAATTTCTTAAAAAAAATAGTTTTAAATACTATAATATTCAAAACTATAAAGATTTAGAAAAATCTGTAACTATCTCATTAGAATTAACTATTCTAAAAAAATGACTTTTTCTAATATAAGGATATTCCTCCATAATCTCCTCTAAGCTTTTAACATATGGACTTTCTTCGAATATATAATTACCGTTTTCAACTTTTATTACACGATATCCAAAAAAAGCATATTCTCCAACTAATTCAACTTGTCCATTGCCTTTATAAGTTCTTTCACCACTTAATTTTTCTTCTAAATCGCCAAGTAATTCAAGATTATCAGCAATTTTAACAAACCCTGAATTAAATAAATTCATTTCCATATCATTATCAGAAGGTTCGTTAATTAATCTGTATTCTTGTTGCTTAATATAATCTCCTATTTTTTCCTTTTCACTTAAAACTCTAATACAATAACCTTCAGAATCTTTATACACATGTTCATGATGATATTTTATTCTTGAATTATGAAAATCATAAGTCTTTTCAATTCCAAATCCCACTAACGTTAAAGAAGCCCCTATTAATATATATCTTTTTATGTTTTTTAAATTAATTTTCATACTACTCCTTCAATTAGTTATTTATTCTAGCATAAAGAAATTTAAATTACAATATTTAATTTGTCAATTTTTAAGGTAAAATATGATATTTAATTAAAAATTAATTTCAAAATAAAAATAGCATTACATATTTAGTTGACATTTTTAGGTTTTAAAAAAAATAACTATTTGCTATAATTAAATCAGAAAGGAACTTATTAAAAGATGATACTATGACAGATTATGAAATAAGCAAAAAAGCAAAATTGCTACCAATAAAAGATATTGCTAAAAAATTAAAAATAAAAGAAAATAAAATTATACCATATGGAAAATATATGGCTAAAATTGATATTTTAGATAAAAAGAAAAAAGGAAAATTAATTTTAGTAACTTCTACCAACCCTACTCCTTATGGTGAAGGTAAAACAACCTTGGCTGTTGGAATCGTTGATGCTTTAAACAAAAACGGTTATAAAGCTGTTGTTGCTCTTCGTGAACCATCACTTGGACCCGTTTTTGGAACTAAAGGTGGAGCTACTGGTGGAGGTAAAACTCAAGTTGCTCCAATGAATGAAATTAATTTACATTTTACAGGTGATTTCCATGCTATCACTAGTGCTAATAACTTAATTTCAGCTATAATTGATAATCATATCTATCAAGGAAATAAACTTGATATACAAGAAGTTTACTTTGAAAGATGCTTAGATATTAATGATAGAGCTCTTCGTCAAATTGAAACTAGTAATCGTAAAGATAAATTTACAATCACAGCTGCTAGTGAAATAATGGCCATTTTTACCCTTGCTAAAGATTTTGAAGATTTAAGAAAAAAATTAGATAATATTTTAATTGGTAAAAATAGTAAAGGAAAATATATTTATTTAAAAGATTTACATGGAACTGGAGCTGTCCTTGCTCTTTTAAAAGATGCCTTTAAACCAAATCTTGTTCAAACTTTAGAAAACAACCCAGCTATTATTCACGGTGGTCCTTTTGCTAATATTGCTCATGGTTGTAACTCAGTAGTTGCTACTAAAACAGCCCTTAGTTTAGCACCTTATGTTATTACAGAAGCCGGTTTTGGAAGTGATATGGGAGCAGTTAAATTTTTAGATATTAAATGTGATTTAAATGATTTATACCCTAACTTAATTATTATCAATGCAACAATTAGAAGTTTAAAATACCATGGAAAAGGAAATTTAAAAAAAGGACTAGAAAATTTAAAATTCCATATTTTAAATATGCAAAAATTTACTGATAATTTATTAGTTATTTTAAATAAATTTCAAGATGATACCGAAAATGAAATTCAAACATTTGAAGAATTTTGTAAAAATTTAAATATCAAAACTTTAATCAGTAATATGTATAAAAATGGTAGCAAAAATACCAAAGAAATTGCTGATACAATAGTAGAATATGCTAATAGAAAAAATACTAAACATTATAATATCTATAATATAGATGATAAAATAACTGTAAAAATTGATAAGTTTTGTAAAGATATATATGGTGCCAAAGAAGTTATTTATAAAGATAATCTAAAGAAAGAAATAGAAAATTTAGATAAAGATTATGGAAACTATAAAATATGTATATCCAAAACACCTGCTTCAATTACAGATAATAAAGATATTCTTGGTTACCCAAAAGATTTTACAATGACTGTTACAGGTTATAAAATTAATAATGGAGCTGGCTTTATTACCATTTTGATGGGTGGTGTTGTTAGAATGCCAGGCTTATCTAAAAAAGCTAATTATTTAAATATAGATGTTAAAAATGATGAAATAATTGGTATATTCTAAAAATATATAAGAAAAAACATAAATTAAATTTTACTTTAACTTATGTTTTTTTATATTTGTTTTATAAGTCTTTTAGAATTAGAATTTATAATAAATCTATAATATTCAAGATAATGTTTAATATTGGTATAATTAAGTAATTTTCGTTTTATTTCCTCATCTTTTGTTAATTCATAATATGTAGCAACAAAAGCAAGTTTTTTTAATATATCAGAAAATCCTCCCTTTGACCCTTCAAATATATCTTCTATAAAAAATAAACTTTCTTCTCTAAAATGGTCATAATTATCAAAAAATATTGGGTCTATATCTGGACTTTTTAATCTTTCTTCTAAAACTTTTTCACGATTATTCTCGTCATATAAACCTAAACTAATATCATCAAGGGCATATATCAATCTAGTCTTTACATTATCTAATTCTAAGTTATATCCATAAAGCATCATTAATTCATCTAATTTTTTGATATAAATTAAATAATAAATTATATCACTATCAAAGCAAGTAGCTAAATTTCTATCAAATGAATCTTTAAAAACATCATTTTCATAATAAAAAATAGTTTCTAAAATATCATCTTCACTTGAAAAATCACACAATATTTGATTTAAATCATTACAAAGTTTAGGTTCTGATAAAGAGATATTTCCAAATATAGCAATTTGAAAAACACTTAAAAAATTATTTTCTAAAATTTCTAGAACTTCATCATTTTCTTCATTATAATACTCACTTTTCATGAGTAAATCAAAATCAATCTGATAGTCTTCTTTATAATCAATTGCAACACAATTTTCTTCATCTTGAATAGCTTTGATTAAATTTAACCCATGTTGATATAATTTTTTATAAATTTTATTTCTAGCAACTAGTAATTCTCTTATCTTAGCTTGTATTTCTTTAGAATTTTTATTATTTTGAAGTTCAAGATAAACTGTTTCTATTTTACTTTCTGTTTTTATTAAATCTCGATATAATTCTTTAATATGATTAAGTCCTAATAAGTTTTTAATACTTTTTTTCTTACGTAAAATTCTAATTTCAAAAGCAAAACTATCAAATTCTTCCTTCTCTTCGATATTTTTAAGTTCATTTAAAATTTTATCATAGTCAATATTATCTAAAAGATAAATATTATTATTTTCTAAATATACAAAATCTTTATATTCTACTAAAAATTTATTTAATTCAACTTCTAAATTATCATATTTATATCTTAAATTAATATCTACTTCACAAGCAAGTTTAAAAATTTCTTTTTTATCAAGTTCTTCAATTAAAATTTTTGAAGCTTTGATAAGTTTTTCTTTCGTAATAACTACTTTTTGTCCGTCTTCTAAAAAAGCAGACAAAATAAGTAAAAAATAATAAGAAGCTGGTATTTGGCGACAAACTAACATTTTATTAATCATAAAATCCCCCTAAATTTAAGCTAATTTTTATTATAGCATTAACTAAAAAAAAGTAAAGAAGATATTTTTACTTTTGCCTACTTATTGTTTTAAAAATCTGTTAATTTACTTGTATTATTATTGTAATAATTATGATAAAAAGAATTATGTTTTAAATTTTTTTAATTAAGTTTATAACCTAATTTTTCTAATTCCATTATTGCAATAGCAGATAATTCTTTTTTAGATAATTTATTAATATCAAAAAATTCTGCACCAAGGGAATCATCATTTACTCCATCTACTTTTACTTCTTTCTTAATTTTATTATTATAATTTAAAACTTTAAAGAAAACCCCAGTATGATGAACTTTCAATAAAATATCTTTTTTAAATTGCCATTCAAAAGCAACAGAATCGGCATCAAATAATTGGTAATCAACTACTTCTATCCCAACTTCTTCCTTCATCTCTCTTTTTAAAGCTTCTTCCGGTCTTTCACAAAATTCTATTGTTCCACCTGGTAAATCTAGTTTACCATCATAAGGTCCTCCCAATTTTTTAATAAGTAAAATCTTATCATCTTGAATAACTAAACCATAGGCACCTAACTGTTTAAACTCTTTCATTAGTTTTCCCCATTCCTTATTTTTAAACTAACACAATTATAACATATTTTACCTTAATTAGTAAAAAGCTGCTTATTTATTAATAAATGAGTAGTTATTTTTATAAAATTAAGTCTAAAATTAAGTTAGATATAAATTAAAAATTCTTAACATAAAATATCAAATTTAAAAATTTATTTTTGCTCACTTAATTTGATATTTTAAAGCATTGTTTTGTTTTAAAAATCATGTTAGAATATATTATTGAAATTTACTTACATTTATTATAACTAGCTATAATCATGGTAAGGAGGAATTATGTTTAAATTAATATCAAATTATAAACCTAGTGGAGACCAACCAAAAGCTATTGAAGAACTAGTTAAAGGAATTAAAGAAGGAAAGAAACATCAGGTTTTACTTGGAGCAACAGGAACTGGTAAAACATTTACTATTGCTAATGTAATTAAAGAAGTTAATAAACAGACATTAGTTCTTGCTCATAATAAGACACTTGCTGGTCAATTATATAGTGAGCTTAAAGAACTTTTTCCTGAAAATCGTGTTGAATATTTTGTCTCTTATTACGATTATTATCAACCAGAAGCCTATGTCCCATCAAGTGATACTTATATTGAAAAAGATGCAAAAATTAATGATGAAATAGATGAACTTCGTCATTCAGCAACCAGTGCACTTTTATCTCGTGACGATGTAATTGTTGTAGCTAGTGTTTCATGTATCTATGGTATAGGTGAAGTTGAAGAATATAGAAATAAAACCATTACTTTAAATGTTTCAGAAACAATTGATAGAAATAAAGTTATGCTAAAACTAGTTGATATGCTTTATGAACGAAATGAACTTGATTTTAAAAGAGGAACCTTTAGAGCTAAAGGTGATACATTAGAAATAATTCCTGCTAATGAACATTCACATGGTATTCGTATTGAGTTTTTTGGGGATGAAATTGACAGAATAAGTGAAATTGATACCTTAACTGGTGCCATTATTGCAAATAAAAAAAGTGTTACTATCTTCCCAGCAAGTCACTTTGTTACAAGTGATGAAAAATTATTAAAAGCTGTCAATAACATTAAAGAAGAATTGAAAGAGCGTATCGAATACTTTAACAATAATAATAAACCTCTTGAAGCTGAACGTATTCGTGAAAGAACAAACTATGATATGGAAATGTTACTTGAAACAGGTTTTTGCCATGGAATTGAAAATTATTCAAGACATATAGCTTTAAAAAAAGCTGGTGAAACCCCTACTTGTTTGTTAGACTTTTTTAAAAAAGATTTTCTTTTAGTAATAGATGAAAGTCATGTTACAATTCCCCAAGTAAGAGGAATGTATAATGGAGATAGAGCTAGAAAAATGAATCTAGTCGAATATGGCTTTAGACTTCCAAGTGCTCTTGATAATCGTCCTTTAAAATTTAAAGAATTTGAAGCAAAATTAAATCAAGTTATTTATGTCTCAGCAACGCCTGGTGAATACGAATTAGAATTAACTAACAATAAATTTGTTGAACAAATTATACGACCAACTGGACTTTTAGACCCAACAATCGAAGTTCGTAAAACTAATGGTCAAATTGAAGACTTAGTTGGAGAAATCAATGAAAGAATACAAAATAATGAACGTGTCTTAGTTACAACTTTAACTATTAGGATGGCTGAGGAGTTAACTAATTACTTAAAACAAATTGATATAAAAGTTGCTTATCTTCATAGTGAAATTAAAACACTTGAAAGAATGAAAATAATAAGAGATTTAAGACTTGGAACTTATGATGTTTTAGTAGGTATTAACCTTTTAAGAGAAGGTCTTGATATTCCAGAAGTATCATTAATTGCTATTCTTGATGCAGATAAAGAAGGCTTCTTAAGAAGTAGTCGTAGTTTAATTCAAACAATTGGAAGATGTGCAAGAAATGAACATGGACATGTAATTTTATATGGTGATAAAATAACTGATAGTATGGAATATGCAATAACTGAAACTAAAAGACGTAGAGAAATTCAAGAAAAATATAATCTTGAACATGGTATTACACCTAAAACAATTATTAAAGAAATTCGTGATTTAATTTCTAACTTAGATACTGAAACTAATGAAAAAGAAACTAAGAAAATGACTAAAAAAGAAAAAATGACAATGATTTCTAAAATTGAAGAAGAAATGAAAGAAGCAGCTAAGGAACTTGACTTTGAAAGAGCTATGGAACTTCGTGATATTTTATTTGAAATGAAAGTAGAAGATTAAAATGCGATTTACAAAAATTTATGTTGAAATTACAAATATTTGTAATCTAAATTGCTCATTTTGTTCTAAAACAAAACGAAAAAAAGAAGAAATGTCCCCTGCTAATTTTAAAATAATTATAGATAAAATTAAAAATTATACTAATACTATTTACTTACATGTACTAGGTGAACCTTTATTACACTCTAAATTAAATGACATTTTAGAAATATGTAAGAAAAATAAAATAAATGTTAGAATAACTACTAATGGAACTCTTTTAAAAGAAAAAGTAAATATTTTACTTAAATATTCCAGTATTATTAAGCAAATAAATATATCCCTACATTGTGAAAATAAAATACCAAATTACTTTGAACAAGTATTCGAATATGCCAATATTTTGTCCTCTAAAATTCCAATTGTCTATCGTATTTGGCTTTTAGATAATTATAATCTAGATAAATTATCCACATTAATTGTGGATAAAATAATTACTTTCTATAAATTAAATATTAATTTTAAAAATGAAGTTATAAATTCTAAAAATATTAAAATTAAAGATAATATTTACTTAGATAAAGATAATAAATTTATTTGGCCTGATAATAAAAATAAAATTAATATCAAAACTGGTACTTGTCTTGGCACTAGAACTCATATTGCAATTCTTGTAAATGGTGACGTTGTTCCTTGTTGTTTAGACGCAAATTGTAATTTAAAACTTGATAATATTTTTAATTCTAATTTAGAAGAAATTATGAATACTCCTCTTTTTAAAGAAATAAATACTGGTTTTAAAAATCAAAAGTTAATAACTTCAATGTGTCAAAGTTGTACTTTTAGAAAATTAAAGTTTGATAAATAAAAAATAAAGCAAGTCAGTTGACTTGTTTTATTTTGATTATATTACAAAAATATCAATTATTAATTGCACATATTTTTTTAAATTTAAATTCTTTTACAATAAAAATTAATTCCAACATTATAAATAAAATAATCAAAAAATAATTAAATTTCAAATAAAATATAATTGGAATTAATAACACCAAAATTAATACATAAATATATTTTAATCTTTTGAAATTATAAATTATTATTAAAGAAAAATAAATTAATAAATTAAAAAATACAGGTCTAAGAATAAAATCAAAAGAAAAGCTAAATGATTTTCTATAATATACATAAATTATTAACGTATAGATAATTTTATATAAAAATGTATATATTGAGAATACTAATATTTTTTTTATTATCCATTTTTTATCTTTTTCCCTTAAAATTATATTTTGAAAGGAGAAATTATATTCATAAGTATAAAAAACATAAGCAATATATATATAAAATATAAAATTAAAGATTGCTAATAAAAATGATATATTAGAAATTTTTTTAATTCCTGGGTAATTTAATAGGAACAAAAAATCTTCTAAAGATGGACTTTTTGAACTAATATAATCAAATAATAAAAATAAAAAAGATATCATAAACATCAAAATAAACCATTTAATGTTTTCTTTTAATTTTATTTTCAAAATATTAATTTGTATTGACATTATATATCCCTCTTTTTCTTAAGAAAAAATTTAAATAAAATATTTATTATTATTATTAAAAGAAAAACATACAAAATCGTACAAATTGTTTCTAACATAAATGTTGAATAAGTATTATACATATAATAATATTGTGGAAATATATGTAAATCATAAAAGTGATTAATCATTTTATAATTTTGAGGTAAGACTAAAAATAAAGAACTATTTATTGTTAATATAATTGTAGATAAAATTTTACCTCTATTTAAAGTTAATAAATAGATTATAATATTAAGCAAACAACTAATCATAATGCTTCTTATAGCAAAGAAGATTATATATATTATTACTGGAAATGAATAATCAAAATAATCAACCATAGAAAAATTATCAAGAGAAAATAAAATTGAACCTGCAAATGAAAGAATAAAAGAAATAAAATATAGAAAAATTGTGTAAATTATAATATCTTTAATGAAACTTTTTATTAAATTGTGATAGTTATTAAACCTAATAATAAAATTAAACGATTTAGAATTTTCTTTAACCATATACATTACATTTAAACCAATTGCAAAAAAATACATACAATTAAAAAAAGGGTTATTTAAAATAGATAATAATCTGTTCCATATATTTGTATCAAAACTAGGTGATAACGATGGAATTAATACACCAATAAAAATTATTAAATAAATTAAAATATTATTTTTTTTTGAAAAAAAAGAATTTAAACGTACTAATCTTGCTCTAAATTCCATCAGAAGGTTCGTCTCCCACTAATTTTCCAGCGTCAAAATAATATATTACATCTGCCATTTTTTCTAAATCTTCTTTTATATGCGTGCTTATAATTATTATTTTTTCTTTCTTTTTTTCTTGATTAAAATAGTCAATTAATTTATCAACAGTTTTCTTCTCTATTCCGTTGAACGGCTCGTCTAAAATCATTATTTGTGGATGTTCCATAATAACTTGGGCAATTCCCAATTTTTGTTTCATTCCTAAAGAATATTTTCCGTATTTTTTATCTTTTTCTTCAATTAAATTTACAATTTCTAAAGCCTCTATAATATCTTTTTCCTCTATTTTATCTTGAATTTTGGCTAATAGTTTTAAATTTTCAAAACCACTTAATTCAGGAAAAAATGATGGTTTTTCAATTAAAGCTCTCAAGCTTTCTGGAAACATTAATTTTTCATTTAAATTTTTACCATTATATAAAATTTTACCAAAAGTTGGAACATAAAACCCAGCAATTAATTTCAAAAGAACACTTTTACCTGCTCCATTTCTACCATAAAGTCCATAAATTTTTCCCGGTTCTAGTTTCATATTTACGTGACTAATAACTTCATTTTCTTTAAATGATTTACACACATCAATTAATTCAATATTCATATAATTAACCTTTCTACGCTTGTTCACAATCTATAATTAATTTTTCTTTGTCTTTATATAAAAAGTGTATAGCAACAAAAGAAATAATCATTAATATAAAAGGAACAACTAACGGCATAATAAGACCTTTACTATCATTAAATGAAATCATATTCATTATATTAAAATAAATTCCTAAATCATTTTTTAAGATAGTAGTACATATTATACCACTAAATAAAACTTCCAAAATTGCTTCTATACCAATAAAAGTTAAAAATGATAAAATAACAGCAACAAAATAATTATGAT
The DNA here is from genome assembly GCA_947628095.1 of uncultured Bacilli bacterium. GTDB lineage: Bacteria > Bacillota_I > Bacilli_A > RF39 > UBA660 > RUG591. Next base: position 30,529 of record CANQYO010000006.1, read on the forward strand.
ATTTTCTTACTATGCATATTCCGATATTTACATATAAAATTGAATGTATGATTATATTAAGTATATAACAGAAAATAAATAACGTTGGATACTTAAGACTACTTTCACTCCAAGGAACAAGTCCATACTTTAAAGCATACGAAACATCAAAACTTTTAGTATATAACCCACATATCAAAAAAGTAATAATTATTACTGCTGGCAATATCAAAACAGAATAATAAGATTTTTTAAAAAGTTTCATTTTTATTTTAGAGTAACTAGTTCTCGTTATTTCTTCCGAAATCATATTATTTTTAAAATATCCACTTATATAACAAAGTGAAGGAATTATTAAAAATAAACACAAAACAAAAGATATATTCAAAAAACCTTCTAATAAAACATTTGTGTACATAGTAAAAAAATCTGTTTTTACATTTATACTTTCAATTACATTTTCACAATGTTCTTTATATTTTGTATTTTTATAGTCAATACTTTCACAAAATTCGTAATCTTCCTTTTCAATTTCATTATTTCTCTTATTTTGTTGAATATAAGTAAATGTAGAATATATAGCAATTGACAATAAAATTAAAAATGAAATAATAAAAACAACCTTACCTTTTTTCATTTACTATATTCCTCCTAAATTAATAAGTAGAGAGTTTATATTTTTTATTATCCCTCTTTAGGGTTAATTATCCAATTACCACCATGGACAGTTGTTAATAATGTTGGGTCAAATCTCCAAATCTTAAGCTTAAAATCATCAGGTCTAGACATTGAAGAAGGTGCAAGAGGTTTGGTTTCCCCTGTTACAGTTGTAGTTGCTTCAGCTGTATCTCCACCTGCAGTGTAAAGTTTAGTTGCAATTTTACAAGTTGAACAAGGGTTTGTTAACCAAGTAAAAGCTCCATCGTTTGTATATGTCATAGTATTCCAATTTATTTTGGTATAATAATCAGTATACACAGCATTATTTTTATCTAAGTCATATCTAGTTGGAACATTATATACTGTTTTGTAAGCCATAACAATTGACAAATCTAAAACTGTAGCTAAGACTAAAGTCATAATAGCATATTTCACAAACTTCATTAATTATCCCTCCTTTCTTTTTATAAATATATATACAAACTCTCTGCTATCAATTTAAAATTTAATAAAAAATATATTCTTATAAATACATTATATCTTTTTTTATATTTCCATTCAATCTATTATTAAAATTTTTTTATCGTAATAGTGCAATTAATTTAAAAATTCAACAAAAATAAAAAAATTTTATTATTCTAGCCTATACAAAGTTAGATAAGCCTCATAATTTATTAAAGAGGTATTTATATGACTAATTTTATTTTTACTTTAAATCCAATACTTCAAGCTTTAGTAGCAACTATTTTTACTTGGGGAGTAACAGCTCTTGGAGCAGCTTTAGTTTTTATGTTTAAGAAAGTTCATAAGAATTTATTAGATGCTATGTTAGGAGTTGCAGCTGGAGTTATGATAGCAGCTTCTTTTTGGTCTTTACTATCACCAGCTATAACAATGGCAGAAAATTTAAAAATGTCTGTTATGTTAGTTGTTTCATTAGGATTTCTTTCCGGTGGTTTATTATTATTTATAAGTGATAAAGTTATTGATAAATATGGGCAAAAATCTTTATTAGAAACTAACAAAAGAATATTAATGCTAGTATCTTCAATCGTAATTCATAATATTCCTGAAGGTCTTGCAATTGGAGTGGCATTTGGTTCAACTTTATATGGTTTAGACGGTGCAACTTTAATGTCAGCTTGGACTTTAGCAATTGGAATAGGTATTCAAAATTTTCCAGAAGGAACAGCTGTAAGTGTTCCTTTAAGAAGAGAAGGAGTATCAAGAAAAAAAGCTTTTTTCATAGGTCAATTGAGTGGAATAGTTGAACCTATAGCTGGAGTAATCGGTGCAATTTTAGTTTTAAAGATGCGAGTTATGTTACCTTTTTTATTAGCTTTTGCAGCTGGAGCAATGATTTATGTTGTAATTGAAGAATTAATTCCTGAAAGTCAGACTAATGAAAATAAAAATTTGATGGCTATGGCAACGCTTGTTGGTTTTATGATAATGATGATATTGGATGTTGTTTTAGGTTAAAAAAAATCTCATTACTTTTTGTAACGAGATTTTTAATTTCTTAATCAACTAATTTTCTACCACTTGCATCTTTATCAATACTACCAGTTAAAATCATTATGCCTTCTACTAGTCCCCAGATACTTGCAATAGCTGGACCTATGCAAATAACCCAACCAACTAAAGTAAGAAGTAATTGACCTACTGCTTTTCCAGTATAACCTAAATAAAAATTATGAACTCCAAGTGAACCAAGTAAAATTCCAAGAATTCCGGCTGCAATTTTACTTTTAGCATTTGGATTAGTTGCCTTTGATTCAGTTTTTTCTACTCCACTTTTTTCATTTACGATTTTACCACAATTTAAGCAAATATCTGCTCCTTCTTTCAATTCATTTCCACAATTTGTACAAAACTTAGCCATAAACTCACATCCTTTTTCTACACAAATTATATCATATTATATTATGAAAATCAATTTTAAATATTCTTAATTTATTAATAAAGAATTAATTAAAAATTTCTACTTTAATTTTAACCCTGTTCCATAAAATTTATTTTCAAATAATTCTTCTAAATTTACATCTTTATTTTCATATACATAATCATATACTTTTTCAATAACCTCTGCACTCTTATTAACTACATCTTCATATAATTCAAAAAAACTTTTATTGCTAACTAATTTAGGGTTATGAATATTATACCAATTTTCTTTTTTGGTATTAAAACAAAATTCATCTTTATCTAATGGAAAATTATAAGATAAATACCTAACATCTCTAAAAACTTTTTTAGCTAAAACATTCGCAACTTGATAAAAATACCATTTGAAACGACTAGGGTCATATCTTAAATAATGAAAAAAGTTTTTCATATCTTTTACTGCTTCAAAATAATATTCTCCAATATTACTTTCACCAAAAACTTCTAAAAAAGAAGAATTTAAAAGATTGACTATATTTTCATTTCTATCAAGGTTTAAAGTCTCATAAAATTTATACTTTCGATAATCAATATTTTCTCTTTTATTTACATAATAATTATCTATATAGGTCTCAATTATAAAATGAGTATCTCGAATATTATTATCTTTATTAATAATTAAATTACTTTTATAATTAATAAAAGGGTGAAGTGTAGAATCAGCTATATAGTGTGTAATAAAACCCATTAATAAAGTAAACTCTTGATTATCTTTACTTTTCTTTACTTTATTAGTTATATTTATTAAAAATTCATTAGTTTTGTTATTATGGACATAAGAACCTAATTTTTGTATCTTTTTAGCTTTAGAACTATATACTGCTAAAATTTTATAAAAATACAAAACATCAGCATTAAAAGAATAGATAATAAAATTATTTAAATATTCTTCAGATATTCTTTTTTTTATATGAGTATTTAAAGCTTCATAAACATCTTTTGCAATATATGCATGTGTAATACTTGATGGCATACAACCTCCTTCAAAAAAACTAACATTAAGTTAGTTTTTAACGTTTATTTCTGTTATTGTTCGAATTTGATTATTGTTTTTATATTTTACTTTAACTACATCATTACTTTTTAAAAATGGTAGTAAATTTTTATTAACTTTAATACTTACTGAATAACGATTATCATTACTATCAGTTAAATAATAATATGTTACTCCATCAATTACTGCTGAAGTTATATTTTTTATTTGCATCTCTTCTTCAAGATTAGTTGTAGTATCACTAGGAGCATCATTTAAATATAATCTTGCTGCTTCTTCAATTCCTAAAGAAGAATCAGAAGTAGTAACTTTTTGATAATCTACAACATCAACAAAAGCATACATTTTTACAAGTCCCGCATTATCTTTTAAAGACATTAAATATGTTGGTCTATTATTTAAATTAATTAAAAGTGGGAATGTTGCACGATACTTCTTATCTTGAACAACACCTTCAGCACTAGCCATTGCTGAAAATTCCTCAGCTCCAGCTATACTATACATATGTGTTTCCTTAGTTCGCATATTAGTTAAAATAAATCCTAAATTTGATTCATCACTTGAAACGGATGTTACTCCTGTATAAAGGTAGATATCATCATTCATTGCTAAATAATTATAACCTTCAGTAGTATTAACAACACCTTTTTGTCCAAATATTGAATTAAAGAAACCATTTTTATATTCTCCCCAATTATCAAATTGGTCAATAATTAATTCAGCATTATATACATGGTCTATCCATTTTGGAACATCTTTAACACTATACCATTTACTACTTCCAGTAATTGGGTTTAAAACTATTACACCATTTACTTCTTCTCTTAAACCTATTCCTTTATAAGATAAAGTTTCAACAATCCAATAAGGATTTCCTTCATTATCAATTTCAAAACTTTTAGCTCCAAATATTTTAGTTGGATAACTAATACGTAATTTACGATTTAAATTTTCAAAAAACATAGCTGAAGGCATATATTTCATACCTTTTTCAAGTCTTACTAACTTAGCTTCACCATTAACTGAATTAACAGTTATATAACCTTTTATTCCTTCTCCTCGATTAGTGAAATATTTAATCATGTCAGCATATTCAAGAGGTGTTACACGAATTATATCATTATTATAATTAATTTGAGTATATAAATCTGATACATAAAATTGACTAACTAAATCGGTCATTGAACCCATTGTTCTATCCCCTAATTTTTGACTACTTTCTTTATCAAGTAAAGGAATCATATTAAAATCTACTTCAGGAATATCTTTTGTAAAATCTTTATTTTCCAAAACTTCAATTCGATTAGCATAACTATTAGCATTAAAAATTGGTGAACAAATTAAATTAACTATCAATATTATAATAAAAATAGCTGGTATTACAAATATTAATTTTCCTAATTTAAAATCAATATTCATTCTATTCTTTACAAAACTAATTCGACTAGGAACACTTACATTTATAAATGTTGAAATAATATAATAAATAGCAAGAATAGTTACTATATATAACCAAAATGAGATTGCACTTGGATTTAAAGGTGGTAATGTAAAATAATAAATTATTAAACTTAATACTAATGTTACTAAAATACTTATTAAAACTTTTTTATTCATTTTATTCTCCTTCAACTAATAAATCTAAAGCTTTTTGAAGCTGAGTATCATAACCATTTTCGTCTTCACTTGCTTCATATACTACTTCATAATCAGGTTTTATTCCCTTTTCATCAATACTATTTCCTTTTGGTGTTAACCATTCTTGGAAAGTAAACTTAATACTTGCACCATTTGATAATTCTTGAGTTTTTTGAACCTTGCCTTTACCATAAGTTATAGTACCAACAACAATAGCATCATCTTGTTCCATTAAAGCTGCGGTTAAAACTTCACTTGCTGAAGCCGAACCTCCATTTACAAGCATTGCTACTTTATAATCACGTTTATCACTTGTTTTATCAATTATTTTTTCAATTTCATCTTTTGTCTTTAATTGATAAATTACTTTACCTTTAGGTAAGAACAAAGATATAATATCAGTTACCGTTGATAAATAACCTCCACTGTTGCCTCTAACATCAATAATAAGTGAATCAATTTTTTCTTTTTCTAATTCTTTTAATCTTTCTTCAAATTGAGATGCAGTATTTAAAGCAAAAATATCAATTAATAAATATCCTATTTTTTTATCTTTATATTCAATTAATTTTTTAGAAACTGATTCAAGGTCAATATTTTCTCTTTTAACTTTAAAAGTTAATTCTTCATCATCACGTTTTACTGTCAAAGAAACGGTTGTTCCAACTTTTCCTTTAACAAGAGAGGAAATATCATTTAATTTTTTATCAGTTATATCTTTACCATCAACTTTTATTAAAGTATCTCCTTCACGAAGTCCTGCTTTATATGCTGGTCCATCTTTATTAACTTCTTGAATTTTAATACTACCATCCATGTATTCTCCTATAGTTGTTCCAATTCCAACATATTTACCACTTACTTGTTCATTAAAAGCTGTACTTGTTTCTTCATCCATATAAGTAGAATATGGGTCTCCTAAATAATCAACCATTCCACTTATACCAGCTTCAAGTAATCCTTCACTTGAAACATCTTCATAATATTCATTTAAAATTTCTGTATAAGTATTAACAAATTCATTTAATTCCTTTTTTATTCCTGTATTTAATGACCCTTTTTTATACATCAAAATACCACCTAAAAACATACCAAATATTACTGTGATAATCATAAGAGCCACTACTTCCATCATATTAAATTTATTTTTCTTATCAAAAAAATTTATATATTTCTTCAAATTAGTTTTTAATTTTTGCAATAGTTTATCTTTTTTTTCTTCTTTCATAAACTCTCCTCAATAAATTATATTATTATAATACCACATTTTGACAACTAATAAAATATTCTTTTAAATTCAAAATCATATTTTTAAATTCTATTTTCTTCTATTTAATATAAAAAGAACTATTTTTCTTTCAATAGTTCTAATTTATCATTATATTTTAATATTTTAGAATAATAATCTTTGTTATTACCTTTAAATAAATTTCTCTTTGAATTAGTATAACCTACTATAATATATGGATTAGTATTATTTATCTTATCAGCTGTATCTGGAATAGCTAAAATAATATCATTCAAAATTTCATTTTTCTTACCACCATAAGTAGCTGTTTTTAAAATTTTTCCATTATAATCAAATTCTACTATCATACCTTCAGACATATCTTTTTGATAATTTATTCCTGTAATTTTAATATCACTTGATTTAGTATAACCTACTGCAATTATTTTATCATCTAATAACATAATACTATTAAATCTATCATCATTGTTACCTTTAATTGAGAAAGTATCAACTAATTCACCATTTAAATCATAAACAAAAATACATGCATCATATTTAAATACTTTATCTCCTGATTCAGTTACTTCATCACTTACATTCATAGCTGAAGCAATATATAATTTATCATCTTTTAATTCAATATCATACATACCATATTGGTCAGTATTTTCATAATTTTTAACCCACTTACGATTACCATTTAAATCAAACTTTATTAACATACCGTAGTTATATGCATCTTTTCCACAAGCAATATAGCCATCATCCACTTTTATTACATCTTCTAAAATACCTGATTTGTTTCCTCCAAAATTACTTTTCCATTGAAACTTACCATCCATATCGTATTTTAAAATTATTCCACCACCTTGGTCATGATTACCAATTTCCATATTTTCATAAATACTTTGTCCAACTAAAAGATAACCATCATCAACAACTACAATTTTTTTAAACTCGGTATCACCTAATATTTGATAGTTTTCACTCGAAAGAAAATTACCATCTAAATCATATTTAGCAATTAAACCATCTCTTGTATTTAAACTTAATTGTTTTTCTTCTTTAACATAACTTCCAACTGCAATTATCTTATCACCTACTACTTTAACATCATAGAAAGTAGAATCATATTTAGTTTTAAAAGTTTTTTCAAAAACAAGATTTAAATTTTTATCATATTTAACTAACTTAGCTTGTTCAGCATAAACACGATTTATTTTATCAGTTTGAATACCATCTTGATATTCATAGATAAATGGGTCATTATATTTACTATGTTTAAAATTACTAGAACCAACTGCTAAATAATATTCGTCATTGATACTCTCAACACTATACAAAGTATCATTATAAGTAATTTGATTTTCATTTCTTTCACGATAAAGAAACATTAATATAAGTTCAATTACTACAATTGAAACGCAAACAATTGTTACTACTTTAGCAACTCGTTTTAATTTAAAATAATCTCTTTCTTGTTTTCTTTCTTTTCTAACCTTTTCTTTATGACTTCCTTTAAATTCTGAAGATAAAGTTTTAGAATTTTTTTTCTCTTCTTTGGCTTTAATTTCTTTTTTTGTTTTAGTTTTTGAATTCTTTTCTTTAGAATCTTTTATTTTTTTATTTTCATCTTTATCTTTTTTGCTCATTACTATCACCTTTAATAATCATATCATTTTTTTCAAATTAATACAATTTTTTATGATAAATTATTATAACTATTATAATATAAGCTTCACTTTTTAACCCATGATTTTTTAATTAATATAAAAAAATACATGAATCTAAATTAATTCATATATTTAAATTAGTTTAAAATTACTTTTAAATTTTTATTTTCTTTTAACTTGAAGCATTTCTTCCCAATCATTAGCTATTTCATGTATAGCAATATTAGCTAATTTATAATTATCTAATACAATATACATCTTATTATTTCGTAATTCTTTTATTTCAATTAATAAAGATGGCTCTTTAGTTGACAAATTCATAAAGACCAAAAGGTTCATAGTTGACATATGGAATATCATCACTAAAATTAAAACTTATAGTTAGAACAGTATTACTTTTGTTGACAAAATGTCTTTGCATATATGAAATTAAATTTTTTCCATAATTAACACTCATATTAACCTCACCAATGCCATTATTATATACTTACAAAGAAAAAAATACAAGAATTATCCTGTATTAACACTAAATAAAATTGAAAGTGCCCGATATTTTTATCCCGGTCAATAAGTCTTTTAAAAAGTTCTTTCCACTTTCT
>CANQYO010000007.1 GCA_947628095.1 uncultured Bacilli bacterium
TAATTGGTTGACAAACAACAAATTTGTCACTTTTTTAATATTGATTTTCCCCTTATTTTATCTTACTTTCCACAACATTGTTTATACTTGCGTCCACTGCCACAAGGACAAGGGTCATTACGACCTATTTTTTCTTTTTTCTTAATTGGTTGTTTAACAACAGTATCATCATCTTTATTAGTTATTTGCTTTTTAGAAACTTCTTTTCGTTCAATATTTTGTCTTATCTCTGCTTTTAATAGAAATACAGTTGTATCTTTATCAATTTTATCAAGCATATTTTCATAAAGCTCCAAACCTTCCATTGTATATGCACGTAAAGGGTCTTCACCACCATAACCACGCATCATAACTGCTTCTCTTAAATGTGATAAAGTATTTATATTTTCAGTCCAATATTTATCAATAACATTTAAACTAATTGCTTTTTCAAACTCATTTTGAACTTCAATAGGTAAGTCACTTAATTTATCTTCATATTCTTTAATTACTTTATCATATAAATAATCTATCATAGCATCTGGTTTTAAATCTTTTATCTCGTCTTCTTTTATATCTTGCTTTAATAAATTACTATTAACAATATCAACTATATCATGCAAATCTTCAGGAACTATATGATTATCTGTAAAATGTGTATCTACTAAATATGTAAGATAATCTTTAAATGTTTCAAGTACTGTTTCATGAATACTATCATTATCAAGAATTTCATTACGTCTTTCATAAATATCTTCTCTTTGATTATTCATAACATCATCATATTGTAATAAAGCTTTTCTAGTATCAAAGTTATTTCCTTCAACCTTAGCTTGAGCACTTGATAAAGCTTTCGTAAATGTTTTACTACGAATAGCTTGGTCTTCTTGAAATCCCATAGTTTGAAGTAAAGACTTAATTCTATCCGTTCCAAATCGAACCATTAAATCATCTTCCATTGAAACAAAGAATTGACTTTCACCAGGGTCTCCTTGACGACCACTACGACCTCTTAACTGATTATCAATACGACGTGATTCATGACGTTCTGTACCAATTACACAAAGTCCACCTAATTCTTTAGTTTCAGGAGTTAGTTTAATATCTGTACCACGACCAGCCATATTAGTTGCAATTGTAACAGCACCTTTCTCACCAGCAAGAGCTATAATTTCAGCCTCTCTAGCATGATTCTTAGCATTTAATACTTCATGTTTTATACCTTTTTTAGTTAACATACTACTAATAAGTTCACTTGTTTCAACCGCAATAGTACCAACTAAGATAGGTTGTCCTGTTTTATGTTTTTCTTCAATAACTCGAATTATAGCTTGATATTTTCCTTTACTTGTTGGATATACCAAATCAGCATAATCAATTCTTGCAATTGGTTTATTAGTAGGAATAGTTATAACATACATATTATAAATATTTCTAAATTCTTCTTCTTCAGTTTTAGCAGTTCCTGTCATACCAGACAATTTTTTATACATTCTAAATAAATTTTGGAAAGTAATTGTTGCAATTGTCTTAGTTTCTTGATTTATTTTAACATTTTCTTTAGCTTCTACTGCTTGATGTAAGCCATCACTCCATTGACGACCTTTCATAATACGTCCAGTAAATGGGTCTACAATTAAAACTTCTCCATCTTGAACTACATAATCAACATCTTTCTTGAAAGAATAATTTGCACGAAGTGCTTGATTAATATAATGAACAAGCTCTGAGTTATTCATATCATATAAATTATCAACGTGAAAAAACTTCTCAGCCCTTTCATTACCTAAATCAGTTAAAGTAACTCCTTTAGTCTTTTCATCATATATATAATCATCATCACTTTTTAAACTTTTAGCAAAATGGTCTGCTTCAATATACAAATTAGCACTTTTAAGTTCTCCTCCGGAAATTATCAAAGGTGTTCTAGCTTCATCAATTAAAATTGAATCAACTTCATCAATAATAGCATAATTAAGACCACGTCCAACACGATTTTCTTTACGAATAACCATGTTATCTCTTAAATAATCAAACCCAAGTTCATTATTAGTTGTATATAAAATATCACAATCATATGCTGCACGTTTTTCACTTGCTGATAATTCCCTTTTATTAATTCCAACAGTAAGACCTAAACCTTCATAAATTGGTCCCATCCATTCAGCATTACGAACTGTTAAGTATTCATTAACGGTTATAACATGAACTCCTTTTCCTTCTAAAGCATTCAAATATGCTGGAAATGTTGTAACTAAAGTTTTCCCTTCACCTGTTTTAAGTTCTGCAATATTACCATAATGAATAGCAATTGCTCCAACTAATTGAACATAAAAAGCTTTTTCTCCAAGTTTTCTAAAAGCCATTTCTCTAACTGTAGCATAAGCTTCTACCAAAATATCATCTAAAGTTTCTCCTTTAGCTAATCTTTCTTTAAATTCTACTGTTTTATTTTTTAAATCTTCATCGCTTAATTTTTGATATTCTGAATCAAGCTCTACAATTTTTGTAGCTAATTTATTAAACTTTTTTATCTCTTTATATTCATGGTCAAATAATTTTTTTAAAATATTCATGTCTCCTCCTTTTGACTTCGTAATATATTCTATCAAAAAATAAGCAAAATTGGAATATTTTGCTTATTAATTATCAATTATTCTTCTTCGATAACTCCATATCCCCCATCATGTCTTTTATATACTACTGCAATATGATTCATATCACTATCTTTATACATAAAAAAGTTATGTCCTAAAAGTTCCATTTGTAAAATAGCTTCATCTAAATTCATAGGCTTAATTGCTATTTTTTTATGCTTTATTTCATCTTCCTTCTCATTTGATAAATCAATTATATCATCAATATTAAATTCTTTAATACCACTTTTTTCTTTCTTCTTTAATTTTGTTTTATTTTTACGAATTTGTCTTTCTAATTTATTAATTACTAAATCAACAGCTGAATAAAAATCTTCACTTTCTTCTTCGGCACGCAAAATAAGTGTTTTTAGAGGAATAGTTACTTCTACTTTCTGACTATAATTACGAATCTTGACAAATACGGTTGCTTTAACATCTCCTAATGTATACTTATCTAATTTAGATAATTTTTCCCTTACATATTCTTTCATTGAATCAGTAATATCAATTTTATTACTTCTGATTAAAACTTCCATATATTCATCTCCTTTATATAACTATAATATCATATATATTAAAAAAAAACTATCGTTTTAAACGATAATTTCTGATTTTACTACTGAAACATTTAGTGCTTGATAACCTTTAGATGTTTCAAGCAAATTGAACTCCACATATTGACCTTCTTGCAAAGTCTTATAGCCATCTTGATTTATAGCTGAATAGTGAACAAAAATATCTTCTTTGTCAGTAAATTCTATAAATCCATAGCCTTTTTCATTATTAAACCACTTAACTCTACCTCTAACCACGGTCTGTATCTCTCCTATCTAAATATTTTTCAATAGATATCTACTATTTTCTTGCGCATATTTATGATATCAAATTTAGCTACAATAATTTCAAATTTATGATAAAAAGTTAATTTCTTCCTATTTTTAACATAATTATTGAGATTTTAAAGAAAAATTAACAAAACCACCTATAAATTAACCTTTTTCTAAAATTAAAAATAAATCTAACTTTGACTGATATAAAATATAATTGGTGATGGTAGTATGATTAGAAATTTTGTCATCAACAATTCTATGAGTTTAATAGAAGGAATGAATAAATATAATAATGACCAGTTAGATGAAATTAGATATGGACTTGAAGGAATATATATGACTTTAACTAAAGTTACTGTTATTTTACTAATATCACTTATAATTGGTCTTTTTAAAGAAACTATTCTGTTTTTATTAATTTTTAATATATTAAGAGCTAATGCTTTTGGACTTCATGCTAGTAAAAGTATTTGGTGTTGGTTATCATCTAGTATTTCTTTTTTATTGATACCATTTATTTGTCAAACTTTTAAATTTCCTATTTTATTTTATATTATAGCTTCAAGTATTAGTCTTATTATTTTTATTTTATATGCTCCTAGTGATACAGTTAAAAGACCTTTAATAAATAAAAAAAAGAGAATAAAATATAAATTTTTCTCAATCTTTCTAGCTTTAATATATATTGTTTTAATTTTTATTATTAATGATTATTTAATAAAGAATTTACTCACCTTTGCTCTTATTTTAGAAAGTATTTTGATTTTGCCTATAACATATAAGATTTTTAAGTTGCCATATAAAAATTATTTAAACTATCAAAAGTAATTTAAAATTTTCTATGTTATATAGAAAGGAGGGAAGATGAAAAAATATTTAGCTATGATACTTGGAGCAGTTGGAATGCTTGCTTCTGGTATTGCTACTACAGGTTGCTGGTGGATTATTATTGATGAACCAGAAATGCCAAAATCTATGCTAGAAAAATAGCATAAAACCTATATTTACTACCAAATGAGTTGCTTAATGCAGCTCATTATTTTTTTATTAAACTCAATTTTATTTTATGTATATTTTTTTCTTAATATACATAATTATTTCTTTTTAATTTTCTTTTTACCTTTTTTAGCTTTTTTATCTAATTCTATAGTATTTTTTAATTTTTCTTCTTTTCTTTTAGCTATATGTTTTTCTTTAACTTTATTATCAATACAAAGTGTTACAGTAAAGTATTTATCTTTAATATCATATTCTGCTTCAAAACAAGTAAGATTTTTAAGACTTTTATCAACATCATATAAACCTAAGCCATGTCCTTTACCTTTAGTTGTATAACCAAATTTTGTAATTAAAGATATATCAAATTTTTCTTTATAAGTATTAGCTAAAATAATATAAATTTTATCTTTTTCATTATAAATTGTTAAACTTAATTCTTTTTCTTTACTTTCACTACAAGCATAAATTGCATTATCAAAATATTCACCTAAAATATCTAATAAAACATTAGTTTCATGATTAGTTAAATTATCATCTGTTATTTTTTTAATATCACGACTAACATCTACTGAAATTAACAATTTACTTTCTTCAGCTTTAGATAATTTATAATATATTAAATATCTAACACCATCTTTTTTAATATAATTAATCTTAGAAAACCAATTATATTTTTTAGATTTATAACTATCAAGAAGAGTATCAATATAACGATTAGCTTCTTCAGGATTTGATTTTAAATAACCTTTTATTGCTATTAAATTGTTTTTATATTTGTGAATAGTAGTACTATATTTCTCAATAATTTCAGCTGAAGTTTTTAAGTATTCATCTAATAACAAATATTTATCTGTAATATCTTTATTATCTAAATATTCTTTTATTAATATCAAAGTTAAAATTAAAGAGCCAACAATAATGATAATATTTAAAAGAAATTTATAATCGATTAACCAGCTATTGATATATAGTTTGTATAAGGTTGAGATTATGACAAATATTGTAACAAGTCCTGATAAAATAACAAAATGAATCTTATTTTTATCAAATTTATTAATAGTATTTACGATAAATTTCCGAGTACAAAAAGTATAAATAAACGAGAATATTGCAACTAAAAAATTACCAAGAACCGTTTTAATAATAATATTCATAATATCATGACCAGATATTAATAACAAAAAAGACATGATTAATGTAACAGTTAGTTCACCTAAGATAAATAATATATATGTTACTATGGCATAAATAACACTATCAATAAATGACGTTTTAAAAATAATTCTATATATTATAACAATCAAAATTAAAATAATAACTGTCTTAAAAATGCTATCAAACACTAAGGCAACTAAAATACTTATAATTGAAAATAAAGCCAATACTAAATAACTATACCATTTAATTTCTTTAAATTTTCGTTTTAAAAGAATTTTACCGATTAAAAAACCAACATAACAACAAGTAAAAGAACCTATAAAATATTTAATTATAGTTAATAAATCATACTTCGTATATATCACCTCCAGTAAGACAAATATGTTCTAATTCTTTTCGCTTATCTCTTGAGAGGCAATTAGTATATTTATTACCAAAATAAATTATAGGAACACTTCCATTTAATTTTGTAATTTTAAAAGTATTAACAATACAACTACGATGTGTTTTGAAAAATCTAGCATCTGATTTTAATAATTTCTCAATTTGAGCAATATTACCACGATATTTAAAACGATTATTTTCAGTTTCAATAAATAAACAATCTTCATTTTTATCTTTTTCAATAAACAAAATATCATTATAGGGAATTCGAATAATCTCACTATCTTGTTTAAAAGATAAATATTTATTACTATTAAATATTTCATAAATTTCTCTCAATGATAATATTAATTGAGGTTCTAATTCATCAAATTTAGATATAAAATCAACCATCAATAATTTTTTATGAAAAGCATTATAAACTAAATCTTGATGAGCCGTGATAATCACTATTTGGTCATTCATTGTTTTTTTAAAAGTTCGAATTTCTCTTGCTAAATCAAGCCCTGATTTTCCTTTTACTTCAATATCAAGTAAATATACATTTTGACCATTTAAACTCTTAAAAAAATCCAATAAATCTTCAGAATATTCCTTAAAATGATAAATTTTATATTGGTCATCACTGATACCCATAAATTTGTGAATAATATTTTCATAAAGTTCACTAAAGTACTTCTCATCTTCATAAATAATAAAATTAATCATTTTTCCTCCAAAGAATTACTTTTTTTTCTTATGTTTAAAATTTATTTGCTTTTCGGTAATTATATTTGTTTTATTAACAAACCATAAAACTAAGATAAATAAAACAAGATAAATTCCTCTTCTTATATATATATCAATTTGTTCATTTAAGATATAGAAAATAGAAGCAAGAGCAAATAAAATATTAACTAAATAAATAATTAAAACTGTATTACGATGTGAAAACTTCATTCCTAGTAATTGATGATGTAAATGTAACTTATCAGCATCTGATATCTTCTTATGATGAACAAGTCTTCTTAAAATAGCAAATAATGTATCTAAAATTGGAACAGCTAAAATTGAAAGAGGAATAAATACAGAAGTTAAAACTGTTCCTTTAAACCCAAGTAAAGAAATAACAGCAATAATAAAACCTAAAAATAAAGCTCCAGAATCACCAGCAAAAATTTTAGCAGGGTAGAAATTATGAATTAAAAAGCCTAAAGTACTTCCTAACATTATTAAAGCTAAAGTAAACTCAAGCCCAGTTGTTCTTCCTTGAAAAAAGCAAATTATAACAATAGTTGCAAAAAAAATCGAAGCAATACCACCAGCTAAACCATCTAAACCATCAATTAAATTTATAATATTGGTACAAGCTACAATAAAAAGAATGGTAATAGGGTAGGCAAAGTAACCAAAATTAATAACCAACCCAAATGCAGTTATTTGGTCAAGCAAAATTCCACCATAACAAGCAATTATTGTAGCTGCTATTAATTGACCAGCCAATTTACTTTTAGCTGTTAAAGGATTAATATCGTCTATTATACCTGTTAAAACAATGATAAAACTACCAATTAAAATTGAATTCATTCTAACAGTTGTTTGACCGAATAACATATAACTAACCAAGAAAGCAAAGAAAATACCTAAACCTCCTAAACGAGGAATTGGCTTGGTATGAACCTTTCTTTCATTTGGTATATCTAAAGCATTAATATGTATAGCTATTTTTTTAACAACAATAATTGATAATGCTGATACTATTAATGTAAAAATCACTATCCAAAGAGAATATAAAATTGTACTACTAATCATATTGAACCTCCATATAAAATTATAACATTTTCATATTAAAAAAACTAGTAATTTTCTATATATTTAGAGAATTGCTAGTTATTAATTATATATATAATATTTATATTTACTCTGTTAAACGCAGATTATCTAACATAATACCTGTACCTTCAGCAACACTTGTTAAAGGAGATTCTGCAAGATAAATAGGAATTTGAAGACTATTTTCTAAAAGTTCTTTTAACCCACTGATTAAAGAGCCACCGCCTGTTAAAACTGCACCATTTTCAATTATATCAGCTGCTAGTTCAGGAGGTGTTTCTTCTAAGACTGTCTTAGCTGCAAAAATTATTTTATTAACATCTTCTTCTAAAGCTTCTTCTATCTCTTTGCTATTTATAGTTATAATTGTTGGTAACCCAGTCTCTAAATCACGACCCCTTACTTCAAATTCTAATTCGCTATCACCATCATAAACTGAACCAATTTCATGCTTTATATTTTGAGCTGTTTTATCACCAATTAATAAATGATATTTATTTTTTATATATTCTTTAATATCATTATCAAAAACATTGCCAGCTACTTTTAATGATTTACTAACAACTATTCCTCCTAAAGACAAAATAGCAATATCAGTCGTTCCACCACCTATGTCAATTACCATATTACCATTTGGTTTACTAATATCAAGACCTATTCCAATAGCTGCAGCTTTAGGTTCTTCTTCTAAATATACTTTTTTAGCTCCCAATTTTTCAGCTGCCTCACGAATAGCATTCTTTTCAACAGGTGTTGTATCAGCTGGACAACATATAACAATTCTAGGTTTTTTAAACATTCCTCTGGCTTTAACCTTATTAATAAAATAATCAAGCATCATTTCTGTTATTTCAAAATCAGCAATTACACCATCTTTCATAGGTTTTATTGCTTTTACTTTAAAAGGCGTTTTTCCAAGCATTAAGTTTGCTTGACTTCCAAAAGCAAGTGGCTTTTTTGTTTCAGTATCAATAGCTACAACACTAGGTTCATTTAAAACTATTCCTTGTCCTTTAACATAAATTAAAATATTAGCTGTTCCTAAGTCTATGCCTATATCTTTCATAGTTTCACCTCAAAAGTAGTATTCCCCAAAAATTAGTAATTATTTAAATTAATAAAAAAAGATGATTATAAATCACCTATTTTCTTACCTAAAACTTTAAGTGGGTCAACATTTACTCCTCTTTGATAAATTTCAAAATGTAAATGATTTCCTAATGCTTCATTAACTTTATTAGTTCCACTCATACCTATTTTAGTATCTTTAGTAACACTTTCTCCCTTTGACACATTTATTGTACTTAAAC
Source organism: uncultured Bacilli bacterium (assembly GCA_947628095.1). Lineage (GTDB taxonomy): Bacteria > Bacillota_I > Bacilli_A > RF39 > UBA660 > RUG591. The sequence continues at coordinate 9,112 of CANQYO010000007.1, forward strand.
CTGCATAAGAGGACACAAATTCATTTTCATGTCTTATCTCAACAATTTTTCCTAGGAGTTCGTCTTCTTTAATATCAATTACTGTACCATCTATAATCGAAACTATTTCAAATTCGTTATCACAAACATAATCTATTCCAGTATTTGGCATATAAGTATCATTATAGAAAATTATAGACTCTTTTTGTCTTTCAACATCATCCTCTAAATTATAATAATACCTTGCTATTTTAACATTTTCATCTAAATAAGGGTTACCAATTGTTGTATCAACATCCATAACTGGAATAACATTACCTAAAACAACTTGAGAAACGTAAGTTACATCATCCAAAGACTTAGTTGCTGAATCTTTAATAAAATTACTAGTAAAATATAAACCAACTACTAAAAGACATATAACTAAAGAATAAATTAAAGGAAATACAAATGGTTTTAATTTCATAAAATTCACCTCATTTAAAGTATTTCCTATTAATTTTTTTTTATACAAAAATTTAATTTTTTAATTTTTTTAAAATAGTTTTATATAGACAAAATCATAAATAAAATTAGTTACTAAATAAATAATTGATAGTAACAATAAGAAATAGGCAACACGAGCTTTTACAACTTGATTTTTTTTAAATATAGCATTTATATTTAAACCATCCATAGCCCATACAGTAATAATTGTAATTAAAATATATAAAATAAATTTAGTCATGATAATCACTCTCTATTTTTTTAATTTTTTCAATTCTTCTTTGATGTCTCTCATCTTTTGAAAAATCAGTATTAATAAATGTTTCAACCATTAAGATTGCATCTTTTAAAGCTGTATCTCCACTAAAAGATATACAATTAGTATCATTATCAAGTCTTGTATATCTTGCTTCAAGAGCACTATTACATTTAGCACAATAAACACCTTTAATTTTATTTAAAGCAATTGATATTCCTATACCACTACCACAAATAGCAACACCAAAATCAACTATTTTATTAGAAACTATATCTCCTAATTTTTTAGCATAATCTGGATAATCACAAGAATTTTCATTATCTGTTCCACAATCAACTACTTCTAAGATATTATCCCTATGCTTAAATTCATTTATTAAAGCTTCTTTAAGTTTAAAACCTCGATGGTCAGCTGCAAAACCAATTCTTATTTTTTCCATAATATCACCATAATTAATATATCATTTTACTATAAAAAAAACAACCAAATAGTTGAATTTAACAATTTTGTTTAATTTTTGAAAATAAAAAAAAGACTATTCGCCTTTTTCAAATCCATATTTTCTATTAAACTTATCAACACGTCCTGCACGTGATGCTCTATTTTGTTTTCCAGTATAGAATGGATGGCATTTAGAACATACTTCAACATTTAATTCTTGTCTTGTTGACATAGCTTTAAAAGTTTCTCCACAGGCACAAGTAACAGTTACCTCATAGTTTTTTGGATGAATATTTTTTTTCATTTCATTCTCCTTTCGCCATGGTCAAAACCATAGTAATACACATTTCTAGAGTAGTATATCAGTTTTTATATTAAAAAGCAAGTTTTTTTTACTTCTATCTCTATAATCACTTATCTATCTTATTTACAATTATTTCAATTTATAACTTTTAAAATCATTCTAACTAACATCTTTTATAATATTCTCAAATATATATTTTTATATTATTTATTATTCTATCTTTTTAATAATCTCATTAGCAATTTTTAAATAACCATGACTTGTTAAATGATAATCTTTTTCATTTGGCAAACACATTTTATCTTCTTTTATAACATTATAAATATCAACATACATTATAGAATACTTGTTAGCTAATTGTTTATATTTATCATTAAGATAAGTAATTGCTTTTTCTTTATCTTTATTACTTTGATAAGGCATATAATAACCAAGCAAAACAATTCTTGATTTTGATAAAGAGGTTATAGATTTCAATAATTTTTCCATATTAGAAACCATAACATCTAAATTTCCTTGAAGTGTTTCAGTATCCTTATTATCAATTAAAATTTGAACTAATTCATCCATTCCAATTGCTAAACTTACTAAATCTGCCTCTCTAAGTTCTCTTTTTATATTATAAGTTTTATCATCATATAAAATTTCTTTATTATTTTCTATATCATTAATTAATTCAGCAATTGTATAGTTATCCTTAGAATAATAAGCATTGTACTTATGTAACATATTATTATTTTCTAAATATGCCCTCAAGTAGTCATTATAACCATAAGCATAATTACCATAAGAATTAATACCTAAATTAATTGAATCACCAATAGCCATATAATCTATCAAATTTTTATCATTAACTTTGTATATTATAAACGTCAAAAGAAAAATTAAAACTAAAGAAATTATAAGTTTTTTCATGATGCCTCCTATTAATTATATTTTAAATAAAAAAAAAGATTAAAGATTTTTATTGTATTTCTTCAATCTCAATTTTAGCACCCACATTTGTCAATTTTTCTACTATTTCCTCATAACCTCTTAAAATATGATTTATATCAGTAATTATTGTTTCACCACTAGCTATTAAAGCAGCAATAAGTAATGAGGCACCAGCTCTTAAATCGGTTGCTTTCACCATAGTACCTTTTAACTTAGTTGGACCAGTTATAATTAAAGAATTCCCTTCAACATGAATATTAGCACCCATTTGATTTAAATAAGGAATGTTCATAAAACGATTTTCATAAATTAATTCTCTAACATTACTTACTCCTTTAGCTTGAGTTAAAAGTGTTACCAAAGGTTGTTGCAAATCGGTTGGAAAACCTGGGTATTCGTGAGTTTCTACATCAGTCTTTATTAATTTACCTTGATTATCAACAATTAAATAATCACTATAAATCTCTATATTAACTCCCATTTCTTGTAATTTATCAGTTAAAGACTTTATATGTTTAGGAATGATATTATCAATTTTTAAATAATTACCAATTAAAGCTCCTACAATCGTATATGTTCCAGCTTCAATTCTATCTGGTATAACGTCATGATTACAACCCTTTAAAGATTTAACACCTTGAATTTTAATAGTACTAGTTCCTTGACCTGTAATTTTAGCTCCCATTTTAGTTAATAAATTTATTAAATCTTCAATTTCTGGCTCACGAGCAGCATTCTCAATAATTGTTTCTCCTTTGGCAAGCGTTGCTACTAAAATAGCATTAATAGTTGCACCAACCGAAGGCATTTTAAGCGGAATAGTTGTTCCTTTTAACTCTTTAGCAGAAATTTTAAATAAACAACCTTCTTCCTTTATTGTTGCTCCTAAAAGTTCAAATGCTTTTAATGTTTGGTCAATAGGACGGGACCCAATTTGACAACCTCCTGGAAAATACATCTCAACATATTTAAACCTTGCTAATAAAACAGCCATGAAATAATATGAGGCACGAAGTTTATTAGACAATTCTTCAGGAATAGGTTTATTTTCTAAATTCTTAGTATCAATTAAAATACTACCACTAGCTCTTTTAACTGATACATTTAAATATTCTAAAGTTTTCTCTAAAATATCAATATCTGAAATATTAGGAACATTACAAAGTGTTGTTTCTCCTTTGGCAAGCAAAGCAGCGGGAATAAGGGCAACTGCACTATTTTTAGCACCACTAATTCGAATACTACCTGTTAATTTTTCATTTCCTATTACTTTTAATACTTTCATAAAATCACCACTATATTTTATTTGTTTTAATTATTTATGTTAATTTTATCTCTTACTACTGCTTTAATAGCCTCAAACCCACTGCCAATTACTTTTCTTGGGTCAATTACATCTTGATTTTCTTTCAAATATTCTTTAACACTTTTACTCCAAGCTTCTTGAATATCTGAATTAATATTAATCTTGGTAATTCCAGCTTCTCTGCATTTCTTTAAGATTTCAGAACTTAGTCCACTTCCGCCATGTAAAACAAGTGGAACTTTAAGAGTATTAGCTAACTCTTCAATTAGTTTATAATCAATATTTAACTTACCACGATAAATTCCATGAACCGTTCCAACTGCAGCCGCAACAGAATCAATTTTAGTTTCCGAAACAAAAGATACACAATCTTCTAACTTAGTATTAGTACCTAATTCTAAATCTTCTCCACTAATTTTTCCCATTGAACCAATTTCAGCTTCAACTGAAACATCTTGATTTTTAGCAAGTTCTACAACTTCTTTAACAATTTCAATATTTTCCTTTAAAGGTTTTTTAGACATATCAATCATAACTGAATTAAAACCAGCCTCAATAGCTAATCGACAACTCTCAACACTTGAACCATGGTCTAAATGTAAACAAACATCTGTTTTAATTTCTAAATCAGACACTAAACTAAAAACTAAAGCTGAAATAACATTATAGCCACCCATATATTTGATAGCACTTTCAGATACACCTAAAATAACTGGAACCTTTAAAGCTTCACATTCTTCTAAAATACATTTGGTCCATTCAAGATTATTTATATTAAATTGAAATACTACTTGTTTTTGTTTCTTGGCTTTTAAAAGCATTTTTTTACTATTAACTAACATAAAATCACCTAATGAAAGAATACTACAAAACACTTCAATTGTCAAAGAAAAAACGCACTTAATACTAAGTACGTCTTTAATTATTATTCAGATAAAACTTTTGTATTTATTGAATATAAATCATAAGCTATCATATCAGTTGTATATTCTTGACCCTCATAGATTGCTGTATCAGTTCCTAAGAATGTACAGAAATTCCATGACATGCTTTCTATTATATTTCTAACATCTTCTGATAAATCTGAGAAATGTCCTTCTACAGTTTCACCATTTATTTCTACAACAAAAGGTTCATTATTTATAACATATTTGATTACTTCACTAGCAGCATGCATATTAACTCTACGAGCTTCATCATAATTACCTAGTCTATAACCTTGATATATTATATCATTTCGATAATATGAAAAGTGTTTAATAAAGGCTTGTTCATAATCTGTACAATTTGTGAAATACTTTTCAAAATCAATTGTAAAACCAGTTTTTGTTAACTCTGAATGGTAAGAATTATCAAAGATATAACTTGATAAATCATAAATATTATCATTACTTATATATACCATATTAGTAATATCACTATAAGCAGCATCATTAATACTATGAGGTACTACTTTACCATCTTCATATGATTGAGCAACGATATCTTTATCTTCTACAACTTCATAATGAAGTGCTGGAGTTTCAGTTGGTTCTACATAAACTATTTCATTTTCAGTTTCATAATCAGCTACTGGTTGCATAGTTGCTTCAACTGTTACTTTATTTTTATTTGGTTCATAAACATGTTTTTTTCTGTCATTATTAGTTTTAATATAACCAACACCACATGCTAAAATTATAGATGCCATTCCTAAAGCTATTACTTTATTTTGATTTACTCTTAATCTATTTATAAATGAAGCATTAATATCTTGTCTTTCATCTACTAACCCTAAATTATATTTTTCAGAATCTTCAAGATTTCTAGAATAAAAGTCATACATACTTTCCATTTCATAGTTGAATTTTCTCATAACGCCATCTTCTAATTTTACATATTCATTCATAGGTCTAACATTAGATTTCTTTTCACCTAAACGGTCTAAAATATAACCTGATTCACGATGTCCTTTATATAATGTAGTTATTTTAGTCGTAATGCGTTTATCATTAACTATAGAAAATCTAATTTCTTCGTCTTGAATTTTTGTAAAGCGTTCGAAAATTTCTTCTACTACTTTATAAAATTCTTTTTCTGTAAGGTCATTATATGCATCATTTAACTTTTGATATAATTCCTTTTCTTCTTTTTCTGTAATGTATTCAGAAAATACATTAATAAAGTCTTTAGTAAATAAATATATTGCATTAATTCCATCTTCGTAGTTATCAACAGGATATACTCCATATTGGTCTACTTCAAGATAACCAGGTATTACTAAATTCCCTTCTTCATTATAATAATAATTAATTAAAATTGTTCTCATAACCAATCCCTCTTTCTTTAATCGTCACATATTATATAACATTTTTGATTAAATGTCAAGTTTTTACTATTTCATGATGTAGTAAACTAGATGTCGTGAAAATAAAAAATTTCAAAATAAAAGAGAAAACACTCAATATTTAAAAACTGCTATATAATTAATTTATCACCAAAAAATATACAGACCTTTAATAAAAGCTCGAAGCTTAAAAGGTTTTAAGGAGTTGTTTTCTCAATGAATATAATATCATTATTTAACAGTTTTGTTAACCACCTAAATAATATTTCTCATATCTCTTATAAATTTTAGTCTTTTATTTTTAAAATTATACCTTACTTTCAAGACCCAAAATATTATAGTTTGGTGTATTTTCTAGTTTAATTCTCTATTATTTTCAGTCCTTATTAACTATATTAACTTATTCATTATAAAAAAGAAAAAGTAATCACATCTTTTTATCTACCTTTATCTTACAATTTCATTATTATAACTTTAACTTTCTTCTTTATTGTAAGTTTAACTTCTTTTAAAACCATATATTTTTCTTTAATTTAAAAAACTATTTTTTCTTTAAAATTATATTTCTCTTTAAAGATTTATCTTTCTTAATTAAAAAATGTACCTAGTATAAGTACATTTTTATAAATCTTAATAAATTTGTGGATGGTCTGGTTGAATACCAAATACTTCTAAAGCTATCATATCATTTGTATATTCTTGACCATTATAAACTATAATATCTTCATCTTGAAGTATATAGAAGCCCCAAGCTATATTTCTAATAATATTTTGAGCTTCAGGAGATAATTCACTAAAGGTTACATAAAATGGTGTTCCATTTAAATTAACATTTAAAGGTTCATTATCTCTAACGTATTTTAATACTTCAGTTAAAGCAAAACGATTGCAGTTAATTGCTTCATTATAATCTAAAGTTCTAAAACCATGATAAATTACATCATTTCGCATATCAGAAAAATATTTAATAAAACCTATTTCGTATTCTGAACAATTAGGAAAATATTTTTCAAAATCAATTGTAATACCTAAAGTATGTTTTCCTTTCCATTCTTCAAAATTATAAATACAATTAGCTAAATCTGACATATTATCATTACTTGCAATAATCATTTCGTCTACATTATTAAATCTTTCTTCATAGATAGTATGAGGTTCGTCACCATATGACTCAAGAACATAAGAAACTACACTTGGGTCAGTTGATGGGTTCTCAAAATAGAAAGGATGTGGAGTAGGTCCTGGTTCTACAGTTGGAACTTGAGTAGGTATGCTTACTACTGGTTCAGCGGTTGGAAGTGAAATTTCAGGTTCTAAAGTAGTTTCAATAGTAGGTTCAACTTCAACAGTTGCCTCTAAAGTTGGCATTTCTATACTTCTAGTAGGTCCAACAGTCTTATTATTATCATTATTTTTCTTAATAAAATGGGCAGCTCCTACAAAGCCACTTGTTAAAACAACACCAGCTGCTAATACAGCTAAAGCTTTTCGATAATATTTAATATTTCTTCTGGTATTTACAATTTTAACTATATCTATATCTAAATCGTCAAAGTCAGAAACATTATCTTCATAAAAAGTACGAACTTCGTTAATTATATCTCGGTAATTATCTTCAAAATCTTCAGCTTCGGCTGTATAACGATAATGGTCAGACCTTCCTAAATAAGATAAATTAAATTCCTTAGCATCATTACCATTTTTTTCTAAAGTTATTAATTTAGGTATTTCATCTACAACAGTTGAAAATTGTACGTTTTCAACACTTAAAGTACTAAAATAATCATACATATCTATAATAGCATCTTCAAGGTCAGAAAAATCAGCATCTGTTGCACTTTCATAAGCATTATTTATAGAATTACGTAATCCTTCTCTTCTAGCTTCTTCAACATATTCAATATAATTATCTAAAAAAGTATCAGCTAATCTCTTTAAACTTTCTTTATTTCTTCGGTAATTATCAAAGTAAAGTATTCCTCTTTCACTTACTTCAACAAAACCTCTAAATGTTTCATTTCCACCTACTAAAAGATGGCTCATTAAAACTGTTTTCATTCCAATCCCTCTTTCTAAATGCCCATATTATATAATAATTTACCTAAAAAGTCAATTGTTTTATAATATACTACATTTGAAATTTTTCTATTTACTACTTTTATAATATCACATATTTATTCTAAATTAAATAAATATCAACAAACAAAATATATATTTACATGACAAATTCATTTTTAATTAAATTTTTAGTCTTTAAAATTAAAAATATAATAATTATTGTAGGTAATTATTATATCTTAAAATAATGATAATTTATATATTTAAAAACAATACTATCATTTTATTAAAAACAATAACTGGTATTTCATTGAAACAATAACTATTATCTTATTAAAAAGAATAGCTATTACTTTGTTAAAACGATAACTACTACTTTATTAAAAATAGTTTTAAACATTAAGATAAACTATAAAAATCTAAAAATATTTATTAAGTAATTCTTTTATAAAAAATTGATATTCAACATCCTTTGTATTCTCATTTCCTTCTAAAAGGCAGAGTGGGGGAAATAACACACACCAAAAATTATCACCTTGACCTTTACCTAGAGTTATTACTAATGATTCATAATTTCCTTCTTCATAAATTATTCCTTTATATACTTTTTTAGGAAAATAATTCTTACCATAATTTATTTTATAACTTTGATTATTATCATTTAAAACACTTATATTTAAATTATCAAGATTAGAATTAATTATCTTTCTTGCTTCTTGAAGATTTTTAGCATCTTTTAATAATACATATAATTTTTTAGCTACTTCATCACGAACACTCATTTTTAAATCTTTATCAGCTTCTGTATTACTATTAGCAATAATTCGAATTCGAATTGCCTCTTTTGGTATTACAACATTAGCATTTTTTATAGAAACTAAACAAACTACTATTAAAGCTATTATAATTAAAATTATAGTTTTTTTGTTCAAAAAAATCACCCTCGTATTAATCATGAGTGACTTTTTTAAATTTATTCACAATCTTCTTCTAAAATATCAACATTTTTAAAAATAAAAATCATTCTATCTCGACCTGATAAATCTCTTTTACTAATAATTTTAACATCATTTAAATATTCATGTATTAATTCAATAACTTTATCTTTTTGACTATTTCCTATTTCAAAAGCTATTAAATATTTTGAATTCAAATAATTTTCACAATCTTTTAAAATTTTTCTATAATATTCTAAACCATCTTCATTAGCAAATAAAGCAAGATTAGGTTCATTTTTTAAAACTATTTCTTCTATTTCGTCAGTTTTGCTTACATAAGGTGGGTTAGAAACAATTACATCAAATTTGGTGTTAACATTAGTAAATAGATTAGATGTTATAATCTTAACATTAACATTTAAATTATCAGCATTTATCTTAGCAACTTCTAAAGCTTTTTTAGAAACATCACTTAAAGCAACTTCTAAATTTGAATTAATTTTCTTTAAAGTCAAACCTATACAACCACTTCCAGTACATAAATCAAGTAAACAGGCTTGATTAGCAAAATATTTATTTATAAAGTTATTAACATTAAAAACTAATTCTTCTGTTTCAAAACGAGGAATTAAAACTCTTTCATCAACATAAAAATCAAAACCATAAAAATTAACATTTTTCAAAGCGTATTGAATAGGTTCTCCTTTTTCTAATCTCTTCAAGCACTCAAGATATCTATCAACTAATTCTTTATCTACTATATCTTTTAAATGCAAATTAAGCTCTAAAGGGTTAATATTTAAAAGCGTTCCCAATAGTAATTTATTAGTATCTTTATGAAGAGATTGATTTCCTAAACATAATAATTCTTCAATACTCACTCTTCACCTTTTAATTTTCTTTTGCTATCCTCAGTTATTAAAGCTTCAATTATCTCGTCTAATTCGCCTTCCATAACTCTATCTAATTGTTTAGTAGTAAAACCTATTCTATGGTCTGTTACTCTGTTTTGAGGATAATTATATGTTCTTATTTTTTCACTTCTATCTCCAGTTCCAATTTTACTCTTACGAATTGCTCCTGTTTCAGCTTCTTCTTTAGCCATCATAGCATCATATACACGACTTTTCAAAATTTGGAAGGCTTTTTCACGATTTTTTATTTGACTTCTTTCATTTTGACAAGTAACAACAATTCCTGTTGGAATATGCACCATACGAACAGCACTATCGGTTGTATTAACATGTTGTCCTCCAGCTCCACTTGAACGATAAATATCTACTCTAATATCACTTTCTTTTATATCAATTTCAATATCGTCAGCTTCAGGCATTACTAAAACTGTTGCAGTTGAAGTTTGAATACGTCCATTTGCTTCTGTTACTGGAACTCTTTGAACACGATGTGAACCACTTTCATATTTAAGTTTTGAATAAACATTTTTACCTTTAATCATAAATTCAATTAAAGTATATCCACCACTTGTTCCTTCAAGAGCATTTAAAACTTCTACTTGAAAACCATTTTTAAGAGCATATTTCTCATACATTCTAAATAAATCACCAGCAAAGATATTTCCTTCATCTCCACCAGCTGCTCCACGAATTTCCATAAGAACATTCTTTCTATCATTTTTATCTTTAGGAATTAATAAAATTTCAAGTTCTTGTTCAATTCTTGCTTTTTCAGTATTTAATCTTTCTATTTCTTCCATTGCAAATTCTGCTAATTCTTTATCTTTCGTCATTAAATGAGCTTCTTCTAAATCACTCAAAATCTTTTTATACTCTTGATAAACATTAACAGCATCTTCAATATTAGAAAGTTCTATTTGAAGTTCACGAGTTTTCTTAATATCTTGTAAAATGTCTGGTTGCATTAAAAGCTCTTCAATTTCATGATATCTTTTTTCTAATAAATCTAATCGGTTAGTCATATTAACCTCCATTTTATATTATCTTTTTCTTATTCATTTAAATCTTCTTCGTCAATTACAACTAAATCAGATAAATCATCATCATCTGTATCGTCAAAATCATCAGGATTATCTACATCGTCACTGTATTCTTCTTCATACTCATCTTCTAAAGGTGCATCTTCTTCTTTAATTTCTTCAAGTTCAATATCATCTTCTTCGTCAATATCTACAATTACTTTATCTGATGTATGTCTATTTCTTAAATCCCATACTCCATCAACTAAAATAAATCTTTTATCGGTAGTTAAAGATGTATAATAATCTCCAATTTTATTCTCAATTGTTGATGCTGGAAGTTCTAAAGTTGTTACAATCTTAGTAAATAAATCTAAAGTATTAATTCCTTTTTTCTCATTACTTAAAATCATATAAGTAATATCCTTATAAGATAAATTTTCAATATCGTCTTTTTTGATTTCTTTCATATTAACTCCTCCACAAAAAATTTAATCTATATAATTTTTACTACTATTTCGAATATGTTATCTAAATTTTTATATTTAACCATAAATCTTTTAAAATTACTTTCAAGTTGCAATACTTCAATAGGAATTTTCAATTCTTTATTTGTTTCTTTATCTAAATACAAACATTCATTTTCAGAAAAATTAAAAGTTACTTTGGCTTCTGTATTATCTTTTTCTAAAATTTTTGTTTCTAAATTTAAAACAACCTTGGATGTTCCATCAAAATACTTAATTTGATTATTACTAAAAATTCCTTTTATATTGTATTCAAAATTTCCATTTATTAAACAATATTTTACTAATAAATTTACTTTTCCCATATTCCACCAATATGTTTTTAAAAGACATATCAGCATGCATTATATCACAAATGGAGAAATTTGAACACATATTTTGAATATTTTTTGAAGATAATAAAAATAGGTGATTAGATGAAGTATTTTAAAAAATTTATTAAATTATTAGTCATTCTTTTTTTTATTGGTATCTTTTTAATTACAGGAATTTATCTTTATGCAAGAATTATTCCCAAAATTGATATAAATAAAACGGGAAGTTATTATCTATACGATATGAATAATAACCTTTATTTTCAAGGCAATGGTACAAGTGAATGGGCAAAATTGGAAGATATTAGTAAGTATGTAATTGATGCAACTTTAATAACTGAAGATAAAAATTTCTATTCTCACCATGGTTTTGATATTCCAAGAATTATAAAAGCCATGTACACGAATATTGTAAGTGGAGAGTATAAACAAGGAGCTTCAACCATTACTCAACAATTTGCTAAAAATTTATATCTTGACTTTGATAAAACTTGGGAAAGGAAAATCAATGAAGTTTGGTATACCATTCAAATTGAAGCTCACTATGATAAAGATGATATTTTAGAAGGCTATTTAAATTGTATTAACTATGGTCATGCCATGTATGGAATTGAAAATGCTAGTAAGTTTTACTTTAATAAAACAGCTAAAGAGTTAAGTCTAGCTGAAGCTGCAATGTTAGTAGGAATTCCTAAATCACCTTCAAACTATTCACCACTTATTAACCCTGAAGTTGCTAAAAAGAGGCAACAATATATTTTAAAAACAATGTTAAATAATAAAATAATCACTAATGACGAGTACCAAAAAGCTTTAAGTGAAGAATTAATTTTTCATGAAGAGGAAGACGAAGAAAATTTAAAAACTTTAATGTACTATCAAGATGCAGTTATGAAAGAATTAAAAACTTTGGGAAATCTTGTTGAAACTTATTTACAACAAGGAGGAATTCGAGTTTACACCAATTTAGACATGAATGCTCAAAAAAGCTTAGAAGATAGTATTAACAATAATATTACCAATAATGATAAAATTCAAGCAAGTGCTATTATGATTAACCCTCAAAATGGCAGTGTAATTGCTGTTGTTGGTGGAAGAGATTATAATCAATCAGAATTCAATCGAGCCATAAGTGCTAAAAGACAAGTAGGTTCAATTATGAAACCCTTTTTATACTATAATGCTCTTGAAAATGGGTTTACTTCCTCAACTTCGTTTCTATCCCAAGAGACAACTTTTACTTTGGGAAATGAAAATACTTACTCACCTCAAAATTACAATAATCTATATGCCAATAAAGCAATAAGTATGGCTTCAGCAATCTCTTTTTCCGACAATATTTATGCAATCAAAACACATTTATTCTTAGGAGAGGAAAGTTTAGTAAATACAGCTAAACGAGTAGGAATTAAAACTAAATTAGAACCTATTGCTTCACTTCCTTTAGGTACAGTTGAACTAAATCATTTAGAAATTGCCAATGCTTATGCAACTCTTGCTAGTCTTGGTGTAAAACATGAACCTTATTTTATTGAGAAAATAACTGATATAACTGGTAATATAATATATGAACACAAAGATACCAGTGAAGTAGTTTTAAATAATAGTTTAACATTCATTTTAAACGAACTTTTAAAAGGTACATATGATTACAATATGATTGATTATACTTATCCAACCAATATTTCAATAGCTTCTTTATTAACACATGATTATGCAATTAAATCAGGTTCTACTGATACAGATAATTGGATAATTGGTTTCAATCAAAATATTTTAACCTCGGTATGGATAGGGTATGACGATAATTCCAATATGACTAATGATGATTTTAAATACTCGAAGAAAATCTGGGCTAATGCTATGGAAAATTATTTAAAAAATCAAGAAGTTAAATGGTATGAAATACCAAATAATGTAGTAGGAGTAATAGTTGACCCAATTACAGGTAATTTAGCAACCAATGAATCTAAAAATAAAAAAGTTTTATATTATATAAAAGGAACTGAACCTGGTAGTACTCAAGAAGTATTTGACGAATATGAAAATAATAATTCTAATGATAACCCTAATCAAGATAAAGAAAATAATTAACCAATAAAAAATGATAAAGTTATAAAATGATTTCAACTTTATCATTATTTTTTAATAAAAATGCATTAGCATCATCAGTATCTAAATGTATTTCAAAATATGCTTTTTCACTATCTTTTAAATAAACATTTTCAATAAGACCAGGTTTTTCTCCTCTTATTTTTACTTTAACTTTATTAACTCCTAAAAGGCCTTTTTCTTTTCTTATTTCTTCATTTACATGAATATGACGATTAGCAATAATACAAGCTTCTCTTTCAATTTCAGCGTAAGGACCAATTATTTTTATCTTTGCTGCACCAAGTAAATCACCAGATTTACGAACTGGTGGTTCTATACCTAATTTATAAGAATCTGTTCTTGATATTTCAACTTGAGTATAATCGCGATTAGGTCCTAAAACTCTTAAACCTTTTATAACCTTTCCATTAGCCTCAATATCAACGGTTAAAGTACTAGCAAATTGTTCAGGTTGCTTAAGCATATTTCTTACTTCTAATTTCATATCTTTAAATAAAATTTTATAATCTTCACAACTTAAATGAACATGACGATTACTAACTCCAACACTAACTTCCATTTACCCTCCATTTTGTCTATTTATTTTTTATTACATAAATATTATATCAAAATATATGTATTTTTAAAATATAATTTCATAATATTAAATGGAGGGAAACATGAATAGTTATAATTACAATCCTTATAATATGGATTATATGTCAGGAAGAGCTTATCAAAATAATCAAAACCCAAGTATTATACCAAATCAAAGCTCATCAGCACCGGGAGTAGGGGGACAAACAGAAAATTCATATGCTGAAGAAATTTTAAATAAAAATATTGGAAAAAACATCAAAGTTTATATGTCTTTTTCTGATTCCATCGAATGGCGTGATAGAGTTTTTGAAGGTACATTAGAAGCTTGGGGTAGAGATTTTTTCTTATTACATGATAAAAAAGATAACAAATGGTTTATGCTTTGGACAATTTATATTAATTTTGTAGAATTCAGTGAAAACGTTTTAATCTAAAAAAATAAATTATTATGTTCTTAAAAATTATTATATTCTAAAAGATTAAAAGTTAATAACTTAAAAATTAAGTTATCTTCTTTCTAGTAATAACTTTTTTAACAACAACCTTTTTTGATAAGAACTTTTTAGTAATAATTATTTTAACATTAATGAAAAATTTAATTATAAAAAAATTAAAAAGAAGTGACAAAATTAGGTTCTTAAACATTAAGGGGTGATAACTTAAAAATTAAGTTATCTTCTTTTTTTAAAACAATGAAAAATTTAGTTATTTAAAAAAATTAAAATAAAAAAGAAGCGACAAATTTATATTCATCACCCCTAAAAGTGTAAGAACCCAAAATTATATTTATCACCTCTTAAAGTGCAGGAACTGTTTATTGGTTCTTAAATATAGTGAAAAAATTCATCATCTAATAATATTTAAGAATTAATTATCAGCTCATTTATGATATTCCTCATTATTTAAAATTTTAAAACTTCTATAAATTTGTTCTAAAAGTATAACTCTAAATAATTGATGAGGAAATGTTAATTTAGAAAATGAAATAGCAAAATCTGCTATTTTTTTTATATCTTCATGAACTCCATAAGAACCACCAATTATAAAATTTATATTACTATTAATATTTCTTATAGTATCAATTTTCTTTGCTAATTCCAAACTAGTTAAACTAACACCATTTATATCTAATAAAATATTATAATCTTCATTATGAATATTCTTTAAAATATTATCTCTTTCTTTTTCTAAAGTTTTTTTAATATCATAATCAAAATCTGGCAATTCAATTATTTCAATTTTTGCATATTTAGAAAGTCTTTTTAAATATTCTTTCGTAGCTTCTTTCAAATAATTTTCTTTGATTTTTCCAATACAGATAACTTTTATCATATAGTTATATACATGTCCTCCTCTTGTCTAGCTGCTTTTACTTCAACTTTATTTTCAATTATATTTTCAACTGTTTTAATGGCAAGGTCTTCTAAATTATTTGTCTCACTTAAATGAGCTAAAATAATTTCTTTAGTATCTTTACCAATTAATTCTTTTAAATACTTACCAGCCATTTCATTTGATAAATGACCTGTATCACTTACAACTCTTTGCTTTAATATATAAGGGTAGGGACCATCCATCAACATTTTAGTATCATGATTACTTTCTAAAATATATAAATTTTTATTGTGCATTTTCTTTAAATTTTTACTACTTATATAACCTGTATCTGTCATATAACAAATAGATGAAGTATCTTCAATTACAAAGCCAACCGAAGCAATAGCATCATGAGAAGTATGCAAGAATTCAATATGCAAATCGTCAACTTCAAAATCGTCACCTGAAACTGCCACAATATAATCTGGGTCAACTATTTTTTTTACTTCTTTAATCATACCTTCTGGAATATAAACAAACTTTTTATATTTTTTAGTTATAGATGCAAGTCCAGCTATATGGTCTTTATGATTATGTGTTAATAAAATGAAATCTATATCATCGGGAGTTAAATTATATTTTTCAAGTATTAATTTAATTTTAGGAAGGGAAAAACCAACATCTATTAAAATATTTTTAGTATTCATTTTAATAAGAGTTGAATTTCCTTTAGAACCACTTCCTAAAATTATTGCTTCCATTAATAGAACAACAATGGGTCATAACTTTGACTACCAGGTGCATATGGTGCCCCACGCCAAATTTCTAAATGTAAGTGATTACCACTTGCACGTCCTGTATGACCTATATCTCCTATTGTATCTCCCATATTAACATAATCACCTTTTTTAACATATCTTGACAATGATTTCATATGTCCATATCGTGAATAATAACCATTTTGATGGTTAATAACAACATAATAACCAGTAGCTGGGTGATAACTAACTTCCGTTACAATTCCAGCCTTAGCAGCATAAATTGGTGCTCCTTCACCTTGTCCACCAATATCAACACCAGCATGAAGTGAACCCCAACGCCATCCATAACGACTGTTAATAGTATATGGAAGGTTAGTTGGCCAGCCCCAATTACCAGCTGATACAACAATTGGTTTCTTTCCACCTTTAACAATAACTTCATTAACAACTGGTTTTAACTCTTCTTTACTAGAAATAATAGAATTTATAACTTCACCATTAACTGATTTAACTTTTTGAGTTATTCTTGTAATTCCATTACTACCTTTAGTTTGAACGCTTTGATAACCAGTTAATTTAGTATTATCATAAATATATTCTGTTTTATATTTAACAACTTGGTCTTCTACTTTATGAGTTTGTTCAACTGTTGTAAAAACGGGATTTAAAATTCCAACTGTTAACTTTTGTCCTTCATAAAGTAAAGCTTCGGCTGTTCTTAAATTAGTATTAGCAATTAAAATTTCATTAACATTCATTTTATTATTTTCAGCAATCTTCTCTAACGTATCGCCTTCTTTAACTGTATATGTAGACATATTACTATCTTTTCCAAATAACAAATATGATGTTAATTCTTCTTCATTTGTATAAATCTTTTCATTTACAGGAATATAAGCTTCTTTAGTTGTTACCACATCTTCAATATACAAATCTTCAATTATTTCTCCTGTATCAACTATAGCACTTTGAGTTTCATTAACAAAATTATCATATTCTTCTTCACTTACAAATGATAAAACAACTTTTTTAGTTGCATTATATAAAAGGTCATCATCCAACAAATTTATTTTAATTATTTTTTCTTTTTCAGAAGTACTTTCCTCGTCTTCATTTAAATATTCCGTTGTTTTAGTCTTATCAATAGTTGCTATATAACCTTTAATTGTAAATGGCGATTTTTGATTAATAATATTATAAATTTCTGAAATAGATATAATTTTATCGTCATAAGTTATATCTTTAATTACTTTAATATCATTAGGAATATATACTTTAGAAACATTATATTTATCTTTAATAGCCTGTTGCATCTTATTAATATAATCGTATAATTCACTTTCAGATTTAATTAACCCAATTGATTCTCCTTTTAAATAAACACGATAAGCTTCAACTGGTATTTTTGCTTCTCCAAGAACATCATTAGTTCCTAAAAATGTTAAAGCAAAAGCAAAAATAAAAGATATGATTACTCCTAAAATAGGAAATTTAGCTTTTTTATTAGTATTCTTTATAGGTATAGTTGTAGTATTTTCTATATCATTATTCATTTACACTGCTCCCCTCATTTGTAAAATTCAAAAACGTACTAGTATCACGTTTAAATAATAAATTAATAGTTCCCGTACTTCCATTACGATGCTTTCCAATAATTAACTCACTTATACTTGTATTGTTATCGGTTCTAGCTTCTTTATTATAATAATCGTCACGATATAAAAAAGCCACTATATCAGCATCTTGTTCAATAGAACCAGACTCACGTAAATCACTCATAATAGGTCGTTTGTCTTCTCTTGCTTCAACTGAACGTGATAACTGTGATAAAGCAATAACTGGTATTTCAAGTTCCATTGCTAACATTTTTAAAGCTCTAGAAATATCAGATACTTCCTGTTGACGATTTGCTCCATAATTTTTTCCACCAGAAATCAACTGTAAATAATCGATAATTATTAAATCAAGCCCCGTTGACGAAGCTTTAAGTCTACGACATTTTGACCTAATCTCTCCAATTGTAATTCCTGGGGTATCGTCTATATAAATACTTGTATCTTCAAGTTGAGATAATGCTTCATTAAATTTAACATAATCATTATTATTAAGCTTGCCACTCATAAACTTATAACCTTCAATTTGACCAAGTGACGAAAGCATACGATTAGCTAATTGTTCAGCACCCATTTCAAGGTTAAAAACTGCTACCGTTTTTTTAGCTAAAGTTGAAGCATTAACTGCTAAATTTAAAGCAAAAGCCGTCTTTCCCATAGCCGGACGAGCTGCAATAATAATGAATTGATTTTCATGAAGACCAGCCGTTATTTTATCAAAATCAGTCCAACCAGTTGGTATTCCTGTAACATCACCTTTAGTTAAAGCCAAAGTTTCTAGATTTTTCTGAACATTATAAACTACATCTTTAATTGATTTAAATTCTGTTCCTTGGCGTTCTTTAACAATATTTAATATTTTTCTTTCAGCTTCATCTAAAGTTTCTGAAATATCATCTTCAACATTATATCCAAGTTGATTAACTTCATTTGATACATCAATCAATCTTCTTCTAATACTATCGTCATTTAAAATTTTCAAATAATAATCAATATTAGCAGCAGTTGATTCAGTATTTAATACTTCTGTTAAATAAATTACTCCTCCAATTTCTTCTAAATAACCTTTATTACGTAATTCATTAGTAATAGTAGTCATATCAATTGGAGTATTACTATCATATAAATTCTTTAAACAAATAAATATCTTTCGATTATTATCATAATAAAAAGCATTTTCATCTATTATCTCAAAAGTTTTATCAAGAGCAGTTTTAGATAAAAACATAGCACTTAAAACTGATTGTTCTGCCTCTTGACTATTTGGTACACTTCTTAACATATTAAGCCTCTGTATGAACCTTTAAAGTACATTTAATATCTTTATATAAAGTAATAGTAACTAAATGCATCCCCAAAGAATTAATAGTTGTATTTTCAATTTGATTTTTAGAAACATTAAAACCTAATTTACCCAATTCTTCCTTAATTTGCTTTGTACTAATACTTCCAAACATACGAGAATCTTTTGAGGTTTTTACTTTAAAATTTAATATAATTTTTTCAAGTTGGTCTTTTAATTTAAGTGCTGCATCACGATTTTTATTATCTTGTTTTAAAGCTTCAGCTTCTTCGACTTTTAATCTATTTAAACTACCAGTTGTTTTCTTTAAGGCATAACCTTTTTTTATTAAATAGTTTATAGCATAACCATCGCTTACTTCTTTAATATCACCTTTTTTGCCTTGTCCTTTTAAATCTTTTATGAATATAACCTGCATATAACCTCCTTGTAAAAAACTTATATTAATAGTATATCATAATAAAAAAAAAATAGAAAGTTGATTTCTATTTATTTGTATATGGTAATAAAGCAATTGCACGAGCTCTTTTAATTTGTTCAGCAATATGTCTTTGATGTTTAGCACATGCACCTGTTACACGACGTGGTAAAATTTTACCTTTATCATTTATATATTTTTTTAAAATATCTACATCTTTATAATTAATATCTTTACCTGTTGAACACATGTAACATACTTTTTTCTTTTTTCTATAAAATTCTGCCATTTTAGCCTCCTATCTAGAAAGGTAAATCGCTATCATCTATTTCAATCTTATCTCCGAAATCTTTAAATGGGTCAGTTTCAACATTCATATTTTCACTAGCTGAAAAATCATATTGAGGTATTTCGTCACTAGCTGGTCCACTTGCTTCAGAAATATTTTCTGCTTTTTCTCTTGAACCTCTAGTATCTAAGAATTGAAATTCGTCAATTATAACATCAGTTGTATATACACGTTTTCCATCTTGTCCATCATAAGAACCTGTTTGAATTCGACCACAAATAGCAATTTGACTTCCTTTAGTTAAATATTTTTTCATTACTTCAGCACGATTTCCAAAAGCAACAATACTTATAAAGTCTGCTTCACGATTACCTGATTGATTTTGAAATTGTCTATCAACAGCAATAGATGTACGAACAATTGCATTATTGCCTGAAGAATATCTTAAATCAGGGTCTCTTGTCAATCTACCTACTAAAAATACTTTATTCATAAATTACTCCTATTCTTCAACTCTAACTACGATATGTCTAATTATATCTTCGTTAATGTTAGCAACACGGTCAAACTCACTAACTGCCTCTGGTGTTGCCTCTACTACTAATAAAAAGTAATTACCATTCTTGAATCCCTTAACTTCATATGCTAATTCTCTACGTCCCATATTCTTTTCTGAAACGATTTTAGCTTTTTGTTCTTCAAGAATTTTTTTCATGTTTGCTAAAACTTGTAAAGTTGCTTCGTCTTCAAGTGTAGGTCTAACAACAAACATTAATTCATAATTACGCATATATTTACACCTCCTTTTGGACTAATGGACCCTCATGGGCCAAGAAGTAAATTTTAAGTAATTTCTTACTTCGTACATAATATAACATACTTTTAATTTTTTGTAAACAAACTTTTTTGTTTAAATTATTAGTTATTTTTAAGTTCACCTATTTTTTTAACTTTTCCTTTTTCTTTACTAGTAAACTCTGTAAGAAGCATTAAAAATTCCCCAAACATCGTCGTAGTATATTGATGGTTTTTAAACAATAAATATAATTCTTTTAACTTAGGATTTCTTAAAAAATCAAAATTATCATTTAAGTCATTTAATTCACTTAAATTGCCATATAAAAGAACATACATAAGCATTGCATTAAATTGTTTTAAATTCTCTTCAAGTGAATTTTCTTCTACTTTCCAACTATCAGTTACTAAAAAATTAAAACTATGATTTAAAACACTATAATTCATATTCTCTTTATATAACTCATACATCCTAATATCAGGATATCTAGAAATTGTTTCTATACCTTTATTATATGCTTCAAGTAATTTCTCTATATCTTCACGACTATAAAAACCATAGTTAAAATCAATTCCTTTTATAAGAGGTTTAGTATGACCAGTAATATAATCTTTACTTTCATAATAAAGTGTTTCAGTTGGAAACTCAATATGACTATCAACCATTCCTAAAAAAGGTGATTCTTTTCTTGAAGATAACATATAATGATATAATCTAATAATCTCATTTTGTTCATTTAAATATTCATTTGCTACTTTATCAGTATGATAAATTGGAGCAACTCTAATTGCATCTATTTCTTTTAAATTTAAAATTTTACTCATATTATGCCTTCTTTATTTGACTTAGTTCACACTCAATAGTTGTTTCTTGTCCAAATAAATCAACAACTGCATTAACCATCTTTTGTTCTTCGTCAATGGACTCAATTGTTCCAAACATACCAGAAAATGGTCCATCCACAATTTTAATTTTATCACCAACTGCCAAATCATTCTTAATATCAATTCGATTCATACCCATGCTATTTAATATATTATCAACTTCATAAGGTTGTAATGGAGTAGGTTTAGCACCTTTTCCACTTGAACCGATAAACCCAGTTACACCTGGTGTGTTACGAACAACAAACCAAGCTTCGTCACTCATTACCATTTCAACTAAAATATAACCTGGAAATAGTTTTTTTACTTTTTCTTTTTCAACTCCATTTTTTTCCTCAATTACCTTTTCTTCTGGAACTATTACACGATAAATGTAATCTTTCATATCCATAGAATTAGCACGCATTTCTAGTTTTTCTTTAACTTTATTTTCATGTCCAGAATAAGTATTTACTACATACCATTGTTTTTCTTCCATAATTTACCTCTTATATCAAAGTTTTTAAAAATGCCATAACAAATTCAATTAAGTAAAAATATATTCCAAAAAATATTACAAAGAATATAGTTGCAATACTATACTTAACCATTTCTTTTCTATTTGGAAAATGAACCTTAGACATTTCTTTAATTACTTGATTAATATAACCTTCCTTTTTTTCTTTTTTCTTTTCTACTTTAGATTTAGAAACTTTTTTAGTATCTTTCTTAGTTACTTTTTTCTTAGTTTCTTCTTTCTTTTTTACATCAGTTTTGGTGTTTTCTTTTTTTTCTTTAAGACTTTCTTTCTTTTTCATATAGACTCCTTTTTAAGGTTAAATAAAAAACACTTTCGTGTTCATGACTATAAATTATCATACTTTTCTTTTAAAATCAAGTATTTTTTATTATTTTCTAACTAATTTTAATTCCCCAAGTGTTTTTATTTTTCCAACCTCATTACTAACATTTTTTTCAAGTTCTTTTATAAAACTTGGTAGTACTAATCTAGTATCTTTAAAATAAACAAAATTTGTATATAATTCTTTTAAATAGCTATTATCATTAAAAACATGATTTCCCCAACTTAAAATTCGATATGTAATTAAAAGCATTAATTGAAAAGCAAAATAATCTTGATTTCTTTCTTTAGAATTAGAATATGGTTTCCAAATATCAGTATCAATTAAATAAAACCTTGATTTATACCAATCAAACATAATATTATAACTTTCTAAATCATACATATAAATATCTGGAAATCTTGCTATTTCATCTTGAATAATCTTATAAGCTTCTAAGAATTTAGCAATTTCAAGATTTAAAGGAAGTCCTGAGGTATAAAGATTAGCTCCTGGAACTAACCTCATAGTATAAGCACTTACTTTATTTATATCTTTAGTATAAAAAGTATTCTGAGGAAAAGCTATGTAATCAGATTTATAACCGCTCGAAAATAGACTACTTTCTTCTTCTAAAAAAATTTTAATAACCGTATTGTTATCAAATAAAAAACATCTACCATAAAAACCTTTATAATCTCCAATTTCTGGTAATCTTTTCAATTTTTCAAGTTCTTGTTCTGTAATAAAAATATGTGCCATAATACCACCATTACTAAGGTTATAGTATAACACACATCTTTTTAATATACAATTTCTATTTCATAATAAATGTATAGATAAATAAACCAACTAAATAAATAAGAGCTAAAATACTTGGAATAAATAAAATATTAACAAAAGCCGAATTTTCAGTAGTATTATCAACAAATTGTCTACCTATTTCAGTTGATAATCTTTTTTGATTACCATAACCCCCTTTATTTTCACTTTTTTTGTCCATATATTTCAATAAATAGTCCACATGATTTCTTAAAAATACTTCTTCATAATATTCATATAAATCACTTGGAATAACCTCATATTTATTAAAGGTACTTAAATTATCTTTAATAAGTCGATAATATTCTTGATTCATATTACCTTCAATTTTCATATTAGCATAAGCCAATAACCCAATTTTAGCAGCTTGATAAATATTTACTCGCATACCACTTTTATCATATTCATCTTCGCTTAATAAACCTTTAAAAGATAAAAAACTAAATTTACCATCATTAAGAATTATTTTTTCAGGGTCAAAATTACTTATAAAGTAACCTTTTTCATGAATTCTTTGCATTGCAAAATCAAGAGCTAGAAGAACATTTTTAAGTTGATTTGGTTTATCTCTATAATCTTCTAAAACTTCTCTTAAATTCATGATATCACCTCAATTCCTAACTATCTATCTTATAATAAGTATAGCACAAATTAAAAAAAATACCAATCGAGTAGAGTAAATTTTCAATAAACATTTATAAACATTTATTGATATGATACCCTCTCACACCACCGTACGT